>NZ_AP022587.1:4658116-4968657 GCF_010731715.1 Mycobacterium stomatepiae | reverse complement strand
CTCAACGACACGCACGGCCACGCCGCGGGCGATCGAGCGCTGGTCGCCGTCGCCGCCGCGCTGCAGCAGAGCAGTCGTGCCACGGCCGTGATCGGCCGGGCGGGCGGGGAGGAATTCGTCGTCGCCGATATCAAAACCACGCCCGACCCCGCGCGGATGGCCGAACGAATGTGCGCGGCGGTCGCCGCGCTGCCCTTCGAGATCACGGCGAGCATCGGCACCTCCAGCGCCTTGCTTGCTACCGGCCCGGCCGCCGCGGGCGTGGAACTCATCGACGAACTGATCAGGACGTCGGACGCCGCCATGTACGAAGCCAAACGCGCCGGCGGCAATCAGGTTCGCCACTATTCCGGGGACTCACCCCTGGTTTGATTGACCGTCAACGGGTTTCGCTGTTCGTTCGCGGCGGAACCAGCGCTGCACCACCCGAATTATGCTGCACCGACGATGCGGCTGTAAACCGCTCAATCGCAGCTCACGGGCCCGTCGGGCTGTTTTGCCGGCGATGGTATGGGCATACTGACACCATGCGCTCCATCTGGAAGGGTTCGATTGCGTTCGGGCTCGTCAACGTGCCGGTCAAGGTGTAAAGCGCCACCGAAGACCACGACATCAAGTTCCATCAGGTGCATGCCAAGGACAACGGCCGCATTCGCTACCAGCGGGTGTGCGAGCTCGACGGCGAGGTCGTCGAATATCGGGACATCGCCCGCGCCTACGAATCCGACGACGGGCAGATGGTAGTGATCACCGACGACGACATCTCCACCCTGCCCGAAGAACGCAGTCGCGAAATCGAAGTACTGGAGTTCGTCCCTGCCAGCGACGTCGACCCGATGATGTTCGATCGCAGCTATTTCCTGGAGCCGGACTCGAAGTCGTCCAAATCGTATGTCCTGCTGGCCAAGACGCTCGCTGAGACCGACCGGATGGCCATCGTTCATTTCACGCTGCGCAACAAGACCCGGCTTGCGGCGTTGCGGGTCACGGACTTTGGCAAGAGTGACGTAATGGTGGTGCACACCTTGTTGTGGCCGGACGAGATCCGCGACCCCGACTTCCCAGTGCTGGACAAGAAGGTCGAGATCAAGCCCGCGGAGCTGAAGATGGCTGGGCAGGTGGTGGAGTCGATGGCCGAGGACTTCAACCCAGACCGCTATCACGACACCTATCAGGAGCAGCTGCAGGAGCTCGTTGATGCGAAACTCGAAGGTGGAGAAGCGTTTACCGCCGAGGAGAAGCCGAAAGAGCTGGACGAGACCGAAGATGTCTCCGACTTGCTCGCCAAGCTGGAGGCCAGCGTGAAGGCGCGCTCCGGCGACGGAAAGGCACCGGCGAAGAAGACCGCCACCAAGAAGGCACCCGCCAAGAAGGCCGCGGCAAAGAAGGCGTCGGCCAAGAAGTCTCCCGCGAAAGCCGCGTCACGATCCTGACCATGGACATGAGCTTCACGCCCGGGTGAAACGCTCCCCACGCGGGCGGCTGTTCAGGAAACGGGAGGCCGCGGCCATCAGATTGATGGCCGCGACGATGATGATCAAGGTCAGCGCGGCGCCCCAGACCCGCAGAAATCCCGCATGTTCCGGGTTGGTGAGTTCGGTGTAGATCAGCAGCGGCAGCGAGGCCATGTTGCCGTGGAAGATGTCGAGGTTGATGGAGCGGCTGTACCCGACCAGGACCAGCACCGGCGCGGTTTCGCCGATCACGCGCGCGAGGGACAGCAGCACGCCCGATATGATGCCCGGCATCGCGATCGGAAAGACAATCCGCACAATCGTTTTCCACTTGGGAACGCCCAACGCGTAACTGGCCTCGCGCAGTTCGTCGGGCACCAGCCGCAGCATCTCCTCGGTAGAGCGCACCACGACCGGCAGCATCAGCAGGACCAGCGCCAGCGCCACGGCGAAGGCACTCTGCTGGAACCCCAAAGTGGCGATCCACAGGCTGAAAATGAACAACGCCGCCACGATAGAGGGAACCCCGGCGAGCACATCGACCATGAACGTGGTGACCCGGGCCAGCCGTCCCGAGCCGTATTCCACCAGGAACACCGCCGTCATCAAGCCCAGCGGCACGGCCAGCGCGGAAGCCACGCCGGCTTGCATCAGCGTGCCGTACAGCGCGTGATAGACACCGCCGGCGAACTCCTCGGGCAGTACTCCGCGCAGCGAATGCGTCCACCAGCTTGGCCGGGTGACCGCATAGCCACCGCGGTCGATCACCACCCACAGCACCCAGACGAGCGGTACCAGGGCGACACCGAAGGACGCGAAGAAAAGGCCTGTCGCGATGTGGTTGGTGATCCTGCGCCGCCAGCTGAGCTGTTGGACCACCGAGACTTTGAGTGGCCCTCGCAATGCTTCGACACTCATGCGTTGACCTTCCCGCCCGCGATCGCGCGGGCAGCCGCGTTGACCAAGAACGTGATCACAAACAAGGCGAATCCCGCCGAGATATACGCCCCGGTCGGCAACGGTTCGCTGAATTCGGATGCCGCGGAGGCGATTTTCGAGGCGAATGTATAGCCGCCGTCGAACAGCGACCAATTACCCGGGCGCGCCGCCGCCCGCAAGATGATCAGCACCGCAACCGTTTCGCCCAGAGCGCGGCCCAATCCCAGCATCGAGGCGGCGACCACACCGCTGCGCCCGTACGGCAACACGGTCATCCGCACCACCTCCCACCGAGTGGCGCCGAGCGCCTGGGCCGCCTCCATCTGAATCCGCGGGGTCTGGCGAAACGCTTCGCGCGCCACCGAGGTGATGATCGGCAGGATCATCACCGACAGCACGATCCCGGCGGTGAAGATGGTGCCACCGCCGGCCAGCGACACGTTGCCTTGCTTGAACAGAAAGATCCACCCCAGGTTGCGATTCAGAAACTGGGCCACCGGCTCCAGGTTGGGCGCCAGCACGAAGATGCCCCACAGGCCGAAGATGATCGACGGGACCGCGGCCAGTAGATCGACCATCGCGGCGAATGGGCGAGCCAGCCGGGCCGGGGCATATTGGGTGAGGAACACCGCGATCCCGACCGCGACCGGCACGGCCAACACCAGTGCGCTGATCGAACTCAGCAACGTGACCATCAGCAAGTCGTGGATACCGAAGGCCAGCTTCTCGGCGCCGCCGGTGTCGAATTCGTTACTGGTAACGAAGTTCGCGTGGTTTGCCCGCAGCGACGGGGCGGCCCGAATCAGCAGAAATACCGCAATCAACGCGATCGCGATCACAATCGTGGATCCGGCGGCGGTTGCGACCGAGGAGAATATTCGATCGCCCCGCCGCACCGCGCGCGGGTTAATCGCCTTCAGAGCGGGCTTTGTCGCACCCGGTGCAGGCTTTGTCTCGGACAGACTCACGCGCGATCCTTCGGACACCACAACCTCATGTCACGAGATCGCGTTGACCGCAGCCGACAACCTCGACCCGAACGCATCCGGAATGGGGATGTATCCGTTGTCCCCCAAGCCATTTTGTCCGGGACCGATGGTGCTCTGCAGGAATGCCTTCACCGCCGAGCCGACCTGCGAATCGGGGTACTTCGAGCAGACAACCTCATACGTCGCCAGCACGATCGGGTAAGCGCCCGCCTGTTTCGGCCGGTAGAACGAAATCGTGTCGAGGACCAGGTCGTTGCCCTGCCCGACGATCGAGGCTCCGGAGATCGTCTTGCCCACCGTGTCGCTGGTGATCGCGACCGGATCCGGACCCGCCGACGTGACGACCTTGACCATGTTCAGGTGTTGCGCCTGGGCGAACGACCATTCGTTGTAGGTGATGGACCCCTCGGTGCTCTTGACGGCCGCGCTGGTGCCGTCGTTGCCCTTGGCGCCCTCGCCGACACCGCCGTTGAACTTCTTGCCGGCGCCCTTGCCCCATCCGCCGTTAGAAGCCGCATCGAGATACTTCTGGAAGTTGTCCGTCGTGCCTGACTCGTCGCTGCGGAATACGACGTGAATCGGCTCGCCCGGCAAAGTCGCACCGGAGTTGATGGCTTGGATCGCGGGGTCGTTCCACGCGGTGATGCCACCGTTGAAGATCTTCGCCAGGGTCGGACCGTCGAGGCTTAGCGAAGTCACCCCGTTGATGTTGAAGGTGACCGCGATCGGGCCGAACACCGTGGGCAAGTTCCACGCCGGCGCACCGCCGCAGCGTGTTTGGGCGGCCGCGTACTCATCGTGACCCAGCGGAGAGTCCGATCCGCCGAAATCGGTTTGGCCACCGGTGAATTCGTGGATTCCGGCGCCCGAGCCGTTGGGTGTGTAGTTCAAAGTCTGACCCGGGCAAGCCTGCTCGAAAGCCTTGACGAAACGCGTCATCGCGTTCGCCTGCGCCGTCGAACCGCTTGCCTTCAGCGTCTTGGTGCCACCGCAGGTCACTTTGCTCGACGGCGCCACCGTCGTCGTGCTACCTCCGGTCGCATTGTTGTCGCTGCCACATCCCGACATAACGAACGTTCCAGCTGCCAGCACCCCGACCAAGCCGCCAAACCGGTTGAGTTTCAAATCAGTTCCTCACCTTTACGATTGAACGCCGCAGCCCTAGCCGCAGCTTACAAAACCAACCGTCATCCTTGCGACCGTGAAGCTACAGTAAGAACAGGTTAACTTTCGACGAAATTTGTCCCTCCCATCGCCTTTCGGCGCGATGATGCGACCCCCCTCACCACCTCAGGATGCCAAGAGCTTACAATCACGAGATCGCATTGACGGCAACTGACAACCGGAAGATGAACGTATCCGGAACTCGAACATATCCGTTGTCCGCCAAGCCATTCTGGCCAGCACCGATGGTGCTCTGCAGGAACGCCTTCACCGCCGCGCCGACTTCGGGATCGGGATACTTCGAGCACACCACCTCATATGTCGCCAACACTATCGGGTACGCGGCAGGCTGTTTGGGGCGATAGAACGAAACCGTGTCGAGAGCCAAGTCGTTGCCCTGCCCGACGATCGGGGCGCCTGCGATCGTCTTGCCCACCGAGTCGGCGCTGATCGCCACCGGGTCCGGACCCGCCGACGTGACGATCTTGGCCGTGCCCAGGCGTTGCGCCTGCGCAAACGACCACTCGTTGTAAGAGATCGACCCGTCGTTGGCCTTGGCGGCCGCGCTGGTCCCGTCGTTGCCCTTGGCGCCCTCACCGACACCGCCGTTGAACTTCTTGCCGGCGCCCCTGCCCCACGCACCCTTGGAAGCGGCGTCGAGATACTTCTGGAAATTGTCCGTTGTCCCCGACTCGTCACTGCGGAACACGACTTGAATCGGTTCGGCGGGCAGACTTACGCCCGGGTTGAGCTCCTGGATCGCGAGGTCGTTCCACTTGGTGACGCCGCCGTTGAAGATCTTGGCCGCGGTCTGGCCGTCGAGAGTCAGCGACGTCAGGCCGTCGACGTTGTAGGTGATCGCGATCGGGCCGACCACCACCGGCAGTTGCCACGCCGGCGAACCGCAGCGCCGCTGCGCGGCGTCGTGCTCGCCGGGCGTCAAAGTCGAGTCCGTACCGGCGAAATCGGTTTGATTGCCGGTGAATTCGCTGATTCCCGCGCCCGAACCATTGGGTGTGTAGTTCACCGTGTGACCCGGGCACGCCTGCTCGTACGCCTTGACGAACCGCGTCATCGCATTCGCTTGGGCGGTGGACCCACTTGTCTTGAGCTTCGGCTTGCCGCCGCAGACTACCCGCACCGGCGGTGGCGGTGTCGCCGTCTTTTCACCGATTGCGTTGTCGTCATCGCCACACCCCGACAACACCAGTGCAGCGGCCAGAATGCAGAGGGTGGCGCCAAATCGGTTGATTCTCAATTCAATCCTTCGACGGTACGAACGAGACGGTGTTGGGCGAATTCGTCAGCCATCGTCGCAGGCCATCGCGCGCGTTTGCAATTGCCGCCGCGATTGGCACCGGCAGCGGCCATGCGGTATGCGGACGCCACGTCGCCACTACCGTATGCCAAACTAGAACCTGTTCCAGAAATACCGCGATCCGAGACGGTCAGTCTTGCTTCCGTTTCGGCCGACAGCTCAACGAAGAGAGGCCGTAATGATCCTTGACAGGTTCCGTCTCGACGATAAAGTCGCCGTCATCACTGGTGGCGGCCGTGGTCTCGGGGCGGCCATAGCGGTGGCGTTCGCCGAAGCCGGCGCTGATGTCCTCGTCTCCTCGCGCACGGAATCCGAACTAGAGGCCGTCGCCGAACAGGTCCGCGCGGTGGGCCGCAAAGCCCACACCGTCACCGCCGACCTGGCTCATCCCGATGCCACCGCAGCGCTGGCCGGCCAGGCCGTCGAAGCCTTCGGGCGGCTGGACATCGTCGTCAACAACGTCGGTGGCACCATGCCCAACACGCTGCTCACCACGTCGGTGAAGGACCTCAGGGACGCATTCACGTTCAACGTCGCCACCGCACACGCGCTCACCCTGGCCTCGGTGCCGTTGATGCTCGAGCACTCGGGTGAAGGCAGCATCATTAACATCACCTCGACCATGGGCCGGCTGGCCGGGCGGGGCTTCGCGGCCTACGCCACCGCCAAGGCCGCGCTGTCTCACTACACCCGGTCGGCGGCGCTGGACCTGTGCCCACGCATCAGGGTCAACGCGATCGCACCCGGCTCGATCCTGACCTCCGCACTCGACGTGGTGGCCTCCAACGAGGATCTGCGCAAGCCGATGGAGAAGGTGACACCCATGCGCCGGCTCGGCGGCCCGGTCGGCATTGCCGCTGCAGCAGTATATTTGGCGTCGCCGGCCGGCAACTTCCTGACCGGCAAGACCCTGGAGGTCGACGGAGGCCTCACCTTCCCCAACCTCGACATCCCGGTCCCGGACCTGTGATCTCCCCACCACTAAGGAGCCAGTCATGCCCATCCCCGTCGTTCAACTGGGCACCGGCAATGTCGGTATTCACGCACTGAGAGCGCTTATCACCAATCCCGAATTCGAGCTCACCGGGGTCTGGGTGTCCTCAGACTCCAAGGCCGGCAAAGACGCGGCAGAGCTTGCCGGACTTGCGGATTCGACCGGTGTGCTGGCCACCACCGACCTCGATGCCGTGCTGGCCACCCGGCCCCAGTGCGCGGTATACAACGCACTGGCCGACAACCGGCTGCCCGAGGCGCTCGAGGACTACCGGCGCGTGCTGGCGGCCGGCATCAACGTCGTCGGCAGCGGCCCGGTCTTCCTGCAGTACCCGTGGCAGGTCATCCCGGAAGAGCTCATCAAGCCAATCGAAGATGCTGCACGAGAAGGCAATTCGAGCGTCTACGTCAACGGTATCGATCCGGGATTCGCCAACGACCTCCTTCCCCTGGCGCTGGCCGGCACCTGTCAGAGCATCCAGCAGATTCGGTGCATGGAGATCGTCGACTACGCGACCTACGACAGCGCCGCGGTCATGTTCGACGTGATGGGCTTTGGCAGGCCGATGGACGACATCCCGATGCTGCTGCAGCCCGGTGTGTTGAGCCTGGCCTGGGGATCGGTGATCCGCCAGATTGCCGCGGGCCTGGGCATCACGCTCGATGCCGTCACGCAGGAGTACGTCCGGATTCCCGCACCCGAGGACTTCGAGATCGCGTCGGGTCACATTGCCAAGGGCACCGCCGCGGCGCTGCGCTTCGAGGTGTTCGGGATCGTCGACGGCAAGCCCGCGATCGTCCTGGAGCACGTCACCCGGTTGCGCGAAGACCTGTGCCCGGAGTGGCCGCAGCCGGCCCAGGAGGGCGGTTCGTACCGCATCGAGATCACCGGCGAGCCGTCCTACGGGATGGACGTCTGCCTGGGCAGCCCCAATGGGGATCACAACCACGCCGGTCTGGTGGCCACCGCGATGCGGGTGGTCAACGCGATCCCGGCAGTGGTGGCCGCCGCGCCGGGGATCGTCACGACTCTCGACCTGCCATTGGTCACCGGCAAGGGCCTTTACCTGCCCGGGTGATCGAACGCACGGCATGAAACCCGGGCATTTCGGCGTTCCCCTGATCGGTCGCATCCGCGAGCGCGAAAGAGGAAGGCGATGTCGAAGCGGCGAGTGCTCGTCACCGGGGCGTAAAAGGGGATCGGCCGCGCGGTCGTAGACCGCCTCGCCGCCGACGGCTACGAGGTGATTGGACTGGCGCGCAGCGCGCCGCCAGATTTTCCGGGCCGGTTCGTCGCGGTCGACCTGAGCGACCGGGAGGCGACCGCGGCGGCCCTCGACTCGATCGTCGCGGAGGGCCGGGTCGACGCCGTGGTCAACAACGTCGGCCTGGCCCGGTTCGGCCACATCGGGTCGATCGACCTGGACGACCTATTTCTCACCTACGACATGAATGTGCGCACCGCGGTGCAGGTGGTGCAGGCCGTGTTGCCCGGCATGGTCGAGGCGGGGTGGGGCCGCATTGTCAACCTCAGCAGCCTCACGACGACCGGCGTCGACGAGCGCACTCCCTATGCCGCTACGAAGGGCGCATTGGAGACCGCGACCCGGATTTGGGCCGGCGAGCTTGCGTCGTCGGGCATCACCGTGAACGCGGTGGCCCCGGGGCCGATCGAGACCGAGATGTACCGCGAGCGCAGCCCCGTCGGGTCGGCGCGCGAAGCTCTTGTTCTCAAGGACATCCCGATGCGGCGGGTCGGCACCCCCACCGAGATCGCGCACGTGATCTGCATGTTGCTGCACGAGGACGCCGGCTACATCACGGGCCAGATCGTTCGGGTCGACGGCGGCGGAAGCATCGGCGCCACTTGATCGGGCGGGCGATGGTTAGGCGCTGAGCGGATGTCGGGTAGCCTAACTTTTTTATTCGCTAACTCTCATCAAAGGTCGGGTCGGTCAGTTGGCGCAGGACACCAAAGCCTCATTCAAAACGAGCTGGTATCTGCTGGGGCCGGCATTCGTCGCCGCGATCGCCTACGTCGATCCGGGCAACGTCGCGGCCAATGTCAGCTCCGGCACGCAATTCGGCTACCTGTTGCTGTGGGTGATCGTCGCCGCCAATGTAATGGCGGGCCTGGTGCAGTACCTTTCGGCCAAACTCGGGCTGGTGACCGGGCGCTCGTTGCCCTCGGCGATCGGCAAGGAGATGAGCCGTCCGCTGCGGCTGACGTTCTGGGCACAGGCTGAAATCGTTGCGATTGCAACCGATATCGCCGAAGTCATCGGTGGGGCAATAGCCCTGCAGATCCTGTTCGGCCTGCCGTTGCCGCTCGGCGGGGTGATCACCGGCGTCATCTCGTTGCTGCTGCTCGCGATCAAAGACCGGCGCGGCCAGATCCTTTTCGAGCGCGTCATCACGGCCTTGCTAATGATCATTGCGGTCGGCTTCGCTGCCAGCTTCTTCGTCGCCACGCCGCCGTCCGACGCGGTGCTCGGTGGGCTGTTGCCGCGATTCCACGGCGCCGAAAGCGTGCTGTTGGCCGCCGCCATCCTGGGCGCCACAGTGATGCCGCACGCGGTGTACATGCATTCGGGACTGGTGCTGGATCGGCATGGGCATCCCGGGCCGGGCCCGGAGCGCCGCTGGCTGCTGCGGGTCACTCGCGTGGACGTGGTGCTGGCAATGGCCGTCGCCGGGACCGTGAACGCGGCGATGCTGCTTGTCGCCGCGATCAACCTGCAGGGCCACGACGATGTAGCGTCCATCGACGGCGCTTACACCGCGATCCACACCACTTTGGGCCCGACGATCGCGGTGCTCTTCGCGATCGGACTGCTCGCTTCCGGCCTGGCGTCGTCGTCGGTGGGCGCCTACGCCGGCGCGATGATCATGCAGGGTCTGCTACATCGATCGATCCCGATGATCGTGCGCCGCTTGGTCACGTTGTGCCCGGCCGTCGCGCTGCTGGCGATCGGCCTCGACCCGACCCGCTCCCTGGTCATCTCTCAGGTCGTGCTGTCGTTCGGAATTCCGTTCGCTGTGCTGCCGCTGGTCAGACTCACCAGCAACCGGGCGCTGATGGGCGACGACACCAACCACCCCATCACGACCACTATCGGCTGGGCCGTCGCAGCACTGGTGAGCGTGCTGAACGTGGTGCTGATCTATCTGACTTTGAAAGGCAACTAAAAACGGCGCGTGTTGGCGAGCGCCCAGGCCTAAGTCAGCCGATGAGAGGCTACTTTGCTGTAGCCGCTGCGCTGTCAGTGGGAACTTCACTGTTAACCGCACCCGGTGCCGGGGCCGCCCTTAACCTTCACGGTCAAGAACGCTTCTCAGATGCTTTCGGTGACCGCAAGCACCAAAGGCAAGCCCGCGTCTTGCCAACTCAGCGCCAACGGAACCGTTTAGGACACGCAGACCGGCAAGCTCGACACCGACGGCGTGACCTTGGTCCAGGGTTATTCCATGCCCTAACGCGAGGCGGGACAGTAGGAGAAGTCACACGCGCACTGAACGGAAGTAGTGCTGCACCAAGTCGATTCCAATGAGAAGCTTCTCTGGAACGTATCCAGAGAAAAGGAATCCGAGCATGAAGACGAGAGTATTGCTGGCCACGATCGGGGCCGCGGCAGCCTTGGCCGCCGGTGTTCTGTGGACCACACCATCGGCCTCGGCTGGCACCGACTATTGCAATGGCCTCTCGCCCAAGGACGCTCGCGAGTGCAACTGCGGATTCGACTTCGCCCCGGGCACTCAGGAACTTCATGACTGCCTGTATGGAGGTGCGGCGGCCCCAACGCCAAAGCCGTAGAGGTATACCGACAACCGGTCGTTTACTTGTTTAGCCGTTCCATGTGCGTTGTCTAAGTTTTCTCTATTCTTCACGTTTGCGCCGCTTTGGACTCGCACACTTACGCGACCGCGAACGCGGAGAAAGAAGGAACAGCATCAGTGCCGTCACCTCGCAGGCTGGCCAGACTTTCCGCTCCGCTGATCGTGGGCGCCGCCCTGGTGTCCACCGCTTCGGTCGCCGCGGCGGACACCGTTGACGCTTCGTTCCTGACCCAGATGCGTGCCCTCGGATTCACATGGCCGCCGAATGAGGACGGCGACATCCTTTTTATGGCACACCACATCTGTGCCGATCGGTGGAACGGCTGGTCGTCACAGCAGATTGCAGACGACGTCCACAACACCTTGGGCCCGCGCGGGATCAACTTCGGCGACGTCACGTCCATGGTGAACCTCGCGGTATCGACGTACTGCCCGTAGGGGCACGGTCAGCCGATCTTTGTCCAGGTTCCGCAACCGCGCGTGACGAACGCCGTGTCCGTCGGCAATATTCGGACCACCTGCTGACCGTCGCCGACGTTGTTGTCGATCGCGTCGTTGGTGTCTAGGCTCCGCAGCCGCGCCCAATAGCAGGACTCGCCACCGGCGGTGCGATAGGTGCCCGGCGCGACGTCGGTGTTGACCAAGAAAGTCCCATTGGCGGTCATGATCGTTTTCGGACCCGGTGGTGTCGGCGACGCCTCGGTCACCGTCACCGTTTGAGTCACCGGCGGCACGGTGGACGTGACGGTCGCGGCCGGACGGCTCGGTCCGCCGCACCCCGCGAGCGTGACCGCGACCCCGGCAACCGCAGTGAGCCTTCTCCGCACGGAAGTATCTTCCCGGCAGGCGAAGTCGGGCCGCGCGTAGGGGGGCCGTCATGCGGGCATGTTTTACATAGCTATACGAAGCACATAGGCTCACCTGGTGCCGATTTGTCTGACGGTGAGCCGCTGAATGCACGCGCGCCGGCACCCGTACTTCGCATATGGCTCCAACCTGTGCATCAGACAGATGGCGCGGCGCTGTCCCGATGCCACCGATCCACGGCCGGCGGTGCTGTCCGATCACGATTGGCTGATCAATGAGCGCGGCGTGGCGACCGTCGAACCGTTCGCCGGCAACCAGGTGCACGGTGTGCTTTGGCAACTCTCCGACCACGACCTGGCCACCCTGGACAGTGCCGAAGGCGTTCCGGTGCGCTACCAGCGCGACGAGTTGACCGTGCACACCGACGACGGTCCGGCACCGGCCTGGGTTTACATCGACCAGCGGGTGACGCCGGGGCCGCCCCGACCCGGCTACCTGCCGAAGATCATCGACGGCGCCGTCCACCACGGACTTCCGCAACGCTGGATCGACTACTTGCGGCGCTGGGATCCCGCGCGCTGGCCACGTCCCGCCTCCGCGAGATCGGCTTCCGAGCCTGGGCCACAGTCACTTTCGGAGCTGCTCAGCGCGCCTGGGGTGCTCGAGACAAGCCGGCTGCGGTCCCGATTCGGCTTCCTTGCCATTCACGGCGGCGGCCTGGAAGAGATGACGGACGTGGTTGCCGAACGTGCGGCCGGGCCGCCGGCGCGTCGGTGTATCTAGTGCGCCATCCCGACCGCTACCCGCACCACCTGCCGTCAGCGCGGTTCGACCCCGCTGAGTCACCAACGCTGGCAGAGTTTCTCGACCATGTCGACGTCGCGGTCTCGCTGCACGGGTACGGCCGCATCGGGCGCAGTACGCAACTGCTTGCCGGAGGCCGCAATCGCGCGCTGGCCGCCACCTCGCCAGACACATTCAGCTGAGCGGATATCAGGTCGTCACCGACCTCGACGATATCCCGCTCGAACTACGGGGGTTACATCCTGACAACCCGGTAAACCGGGTACGCGACGGCGGGACACAACTCGAATTGTCCGTCCGCGTCAGGGGTCTCAGCCCGCGCAGTCCGCTGCCGGGATCTGATGGCCTGTCGTCGGTCACCTCCGCCTTGGTGCGGGGCTTGGCGACCGCGGCCCGCTCCTGGTAATTGTTCCTAACTCATTTAACGGAGGTTGTTGGTGGCCAAGGATTTTCGATTTGGCATGAGTATGCGGTTCTTCAAATCGCGCGAGGCCCTACTCGACAAGGCCAAGCGTGCCGAAGACTCCGATTTCGACATTCTTTGCGTGCCGGACCATTTGGGCGCCGCCGCACCCTTTCCGACCCTGACCGCAGTCGCGATGGTCACCACCACGCTGCGGCTGAGCATGTATGTGCTGAACTCCGCCTTCTACAAGCCGGCCCTGCTCAGCCGTGACATGCAAGGCCTGGATTTGCTCAGCAACGGCCGCCTCGAGATCGGGCTCGGCACCGGCTACGTCCGCGAAGAGTTCGAGGCAGCGGAGATCCCGTATCCCAGCGCCGGTGCGCGGGTGGACTACCTCGAGCACATGACGAAATATCTCAAGGAGCATCACCCGTCGACACCGCTGATCATCGCCGGTAACGGTGACCGCGTGCTCACCATCGCGGCGCGCAACGCCGACATCATCGGGTTGACCGGCTCCAAGGTGCGCGACGTCGAGGACCCGTTCGCCGAACGTGTCAACTTTGTGCGCAAGGCCGCCGGCGACCGGTTCGACTAACTCGAGCTGAATCTGGCGATCACCGCGATGCCGCGTGAAGGCGAGACCGAGCCCGACCTGAAACTGACCCGGAGCTACGCGCCGGATCTCACCGATGAACAGATCCTGTCCCAGCCCTCCGTGCTCAGCGGCTCGCCCCGCGAGATCGCCGACACATTGCTCGCCTACCGAGAGAAGTACGGTGTGTCGTCTGTCACCGTGCAGGACAACAACATCGCCAACTTCTCGAAGGTCATCGCGGAATTGCGCTGACCGCCGCCGCGGCCAACGGGCCTGAGCCTGCCGTCACGGTAAGCTCAGGCCCGTCCGCCCTCGTAGCTCAGGGGATAGAGCACGGCTCTCCTAAAGCCGGTGTCGCAGGTTCGAATCCTGCCGGGGGCACAGTGTGATGTCGCAAGACATCGGAATAGCCCTGAACCTGCGTTAGGTTTGGGGTTTTTTCCGTGTGGGGCCTTTGGGGGCGCCGGTGGGTTGGTAGTCCCTGGTGGGGTCGAGGGTGAAGTCGCGCAGTAGTTCTCCGGTGGCGGCGTTGATGATTTTGATGTTGAGGTCGTGGGCTAGGACTAAGACGCGGGTTCGGTAGTGGATGCGGCCGACGCCGATGTGGTACCGGCGTCCGTTGACGCGCATGGTGACTGATCCGGCTTGGTCGACGCGGTCTGTGCGTACTCGGTTGTGGGTGTCGATGCGGGTTGCTGGGTCGGCCTTGGGTCTGCTGGTATAGACGGTGGCTGGGGTGGCGCGATGCGGCAGCGATCGGTGGGGGCGGCGGTGGTTGTATTCGTCGACGAAAGCGTCGAGGTGGGTTTGCAGTTGGGCCAGGGTGGTGGGGCGGGGTTGGCCGGTGAGCCAGCGTTTGAGGGTTTGGTGGAATCTTTCGACTTTGCCGCAGGTGGTGGGGTGGTTGGGGGTAGAGTTGATTTGGCGTACGCCGAGGCGGTGGAGTTCGGCTTCGTAGTGGTTGCGTCCGCATTTGCCGCCGGCGAATCGGGTGGTGAAGACCATGCCGTTGTCGGTCAAGGTTGAGTATGGGATGCCGTGTTGAGCAACGGCTTTGGTGAATTCGTTGACGACGATGGGTCCGGTGATGCGGCGGTGGGCGGTGACTGAGAGTGCGTAGCGGGAGTGATCGTCGATCCAGCACAGGATTTCGGTGTGGATGCCGTGGCCGAGGGACCAGTGGGTGAAGTCGGCTTGCCAGCGTTGGTTGGGTTGTTCGGCGGCAAAGCGGATGTAGGACGCTTTCGGGCGTTTGTGGGGGCTGGGTGTGACCAGGCCGGCTGCGGTGAGGTGGCCGGCTGATGGAGGCCACCGAAACTCGTAACCGGTGGTGGTGTTCGAGGTGCCAGGCGATGGTGTGTGGTCCGGCGTCGAGTCCTTTGCCGACCAGGGTGCGTCGGATATCGATGATCAGCTCGATCGTGGTCTGCGCAAGTCGTGTCGGGCTGGTGTGGGGCCGTCGTGATTTGGGCTCGAATGCGGCCTCGCCTTCGAGCGTGTAGCGCTTGAGCAGCCGCGATACCCATCCTTGGGAAACCCCATAGTCACGGGCGACCTGCGACTGCGAACGGCCTTCGACAAGGACGGCGGTAATGACCAGACGAGCCTTCGACACCAGCTGAAACTGGCCGACAAGCTATTCCGATGTCTTGAGACACCCCATTCGCATGTCCTGAAACACCACACTGCCGGGGGCACAGTGTGGCGATTAGCTAAAGCGGACGTTCACCGTCGCCAGGCCGAAGATCTTGCGGCCACCTGACTTCGCGCCGACGATGACGACACCGGTGCGGGTCGCCGGTTCTAGCGACTTGATTCGGCCGCTGTACTCGATGTCCGCGCCTTCGGCGGCCGACACGATCACGGGCTGGGACAGCCGGATCGCGTAGCGAGTGACCGCACCGGGATCGCCGGACCAGGTGGAGGCGAACCCGGCACCCAAACCCATGGTGAGCATTCCGTGGGCGATCACGTCGGGCTGTCCCGCCATTTTGGCGAGGTTCTCGTCCCAGTGCAGCGGGTTGGCATCGCAGGCCACCCCGGCGTAGTTGACCAGATCGCCGCGGGACAGTCGGGCGTGGTGCACCGGTAACTCATCGCCAACGTTCACCTCGTCGAAGGACGGCGTCCCCAGGGTGCGGGTGGTGTAGTTGGCGATCCTCACCTCGTCCGCGGGGCGCACCGTCTTTTCATAGCCCACATCGGAGTACTCGATTCCGGCGAGGTTCACGTCGTGCATCATGACCTGCTGGGCGGTCGCCCTGATCGCCGGATCGACGTCCTCGGCCGTGACGCCGACCACCGTGGTGTGCAGGGTATGTACCCGTTCGCCGGCAGTGTCGGTGAAGGTGTTGGTGACGGTGATCAAGTCTCGACCCGCGATCCTGCGCACCGAGGAAAGTTCCACGTCGATGTGCAGCTCGTCGCCGGCCACGATCGGTCGGTGCTGCTCGAAGACCTCTTCGGTCTGCAGGTACATCTCATAACCGATGACCACCGATTCGAACAGGTGCCGATTGGCCGCCATGGCCGGGGCCGACGTGAACGTCAGCGGCGCCACCAGGTCCGAATAGCCAAGCTCCGCGGCGGCGGCGAGTTTCCAGTGCGCGGGGTGATAGTCCTGCACGGCACGGGCGAACTCGCGCAGCTTCTCGCGGCCGACCTGGTACGTGTCGTCGACACGGTAGTAGTGGCCGACCCGCGATTCGAGCGTCGACGAGTCTGCTGCTGCGGTCATGAGTTTCCCCACCTGTTCAATTCGGATGGCCACTGAGGCCACCAAAGCACCCTAACGTGCAGACAAAGTGGCAATACACACCGAGGCTCTTCGCCGGTTTATCTTGCTCGACTTCCGGCTCGACCATCAGCAAATGCATTGAGAGGCAGATATATTCACCGGATACTACTCAAATCTGCTGCAGCACAAAGGTATTCGCTGCCCCCCACCGTCCCGGATCACTCGCCGCTGGCCGACGAATATCGTGGCGCCCAGTCCGGACTGCGGCCGAGGTGACGCAGGATGCGGTCGAACTCGTCACCCCCTGCCGGCTCGATAGCGGGACCGAACGGCGCACCGCCGGCGTTTCGGAACTCGCCGTCGGGGACGACCAGCACCAGCGGCAGGGCGGCGGCGATGACGTCGGCGGGCAGCTCATAGCGCAGGCCCATCGATGCGGCGACATCCCAGCCGTGGACGGCATAGTCCACCAAATGAAAGCCCATCGCCATCGCACCCGGAACCGCCGCGCCCGCACCGAATTCGGGTAATCCGAACAGCGCCTCGGGTGTGCCATCGGCGGCGAATGCATCGATCACGTCGAGTGCGGCATCGGCGTAAGCACGCACGTGATCGGCCCGCACCGCATCGACGACGGTATCCACATTCCAGTTCTCGAGATCCGCGCCGGCACCTCTTGCCGCCGCAGCGAATCCGCGATGCTGGACGGTCATGTGGGCGAGCAGGTCAAGAAGTGACCAGCCTCCGCAGGGCGTCGGCCTACCGACGTCGTCGCGCGTCACGGTGTTGACGATGTCGATCGAGTGCAGCACCGCTATGCGGTGCAGTGGCCGGATGTCAGGCGAGTTAGTACGCATACGATTACGATAGGCATCCGCATACGATACCGCAATGCCTATCATGGCGCGGTGGGTGCGAAGTCGCCGGAACGGCGCCCCGACCTGGCCGCGATGCTCGCGCCGCTGCTGCGCGAGTTGGTCGCGGCGGAGGAGCCGATCCTCGAAGCGCATGGCGTGACGATGTGGGGCTACGTCGTCCTGCTAGCGCTGGACAGGTCCTCGATGCGCACCCAGGCCGCGCTGGCCGCGGCGATCGGCGCGGACAAGACTCGGATCATTCGCACCCTCGACGATCTGCAAGACGACGGCTACATCGAACGCCGGCCCGATCCGGACGATCGCAGAGTGCGGTTACTCGCCATCACCGAGGCGGGCCGGCGCGTCAAAGACGCAGTTCAGGGCGAGATCCAGCGCGGCGAAGAGCGCTGGCTCGGCGAACTCAGCACCGAGGAGCGGCGGATCTTCCTGCACACACTCGAGCGGTTGACCCCCCGCGACTGGGGATGACATCGGCGATCGGAAATATTTGCCGGCCCGACGGCGCTGGTGAGAGGTAGATCCATCCAACGATCGGTGATTTGCGCACGCAATGCGCCGGGGCGCGCACGTCCAGGAGCCCGGGTCTACTAGACGGGCAGACTTGATGGTCATTTAGTGAGACGGAAGAGGCGATTTCGAGCTCCCATGAATAGAGGGCACCAATTCAGCGCCAGGGCTCGGCGCCCACGCGTGGTGAGTAACTACGTCACCGAGCGCAGCGACACGCGCACCGCACTGGACGATCCGGCCGGCTACTGGGTAGACCATGTCTGTGCAAATCACGGTTCGCTGCACTTCCTCTTTCCCGACACCGCGAAATTCCGGGCCGGCAGCATCGTTCAGCGCAACGGGGATCACCGCGTGGTCGATTTCTGGTCAGAGGGCCTGCACTATGCGAAGACGGACGCCGACGTGCGCGCCGACGGAGACCTCGGGAGCATGCTCTTCGTCATCCGCAGCGGCGTTCTCGACTTTGAGCAAGACCACCGCCAGATACAGCTACAACCGGGTCAGGCTCTGCTCCTGAGCAAGTCGCGCGCGCTTCAGATTCGTCACAGCTCCTGGGCCCGGGGCTGGACGTACGATGTCGCGAACGCCCGCCGTCCGCTCAACTTGCCGGAAGGCCCAGTCGTGATGGACTTCCGGCGCGGACTCGGCTCGGTGGTCAGCGCGATGATCTCGACCGTAAGCACCCAGTACGAAACCCTCGACGATTACGAGTTCTCGCGTTCGTGCGCCACCATCAACGACCTGCTGCTCGCCTGCATGACCGGTCGCGGCGGTGCTCCCGACACACTCCGTTCGGTCGAGCAGGCGGTGCGCGAACACGTGGCGCGTTATGCGAGCAATCCCGACCTCACGCCGACCGGTGTCGCCCACTCGCTGGGCTGGTCGGTCCGGCAGATTCAGCTGGCCCTGCAGCGCGCCGGCACCACGACCGCCGATCTGATCCGCACCACACGACTCACCCGCGCGGCCGAGCTGCTTCGCCAGTCGCCGTCGAACACCTCGATCGACAGCATCGCGATCGCCAGCGGCTTTCGCTCCAGAAGCACCTTCAACACCGTGTTCAAGCAACACTTCGGCCTGACCCCGAGCGAGGCGCGGGTGCACGGTGTACCGCAACGGAATTGCGAACATCACATGCGTCTGATGCCGCATCATCCGAAGGATTGCCCCGCCGCAAGCTGACCTCCCGGTAGACCGCTTACCCGGAGGCGGCGCGGACCCGTTGGGTGCAACGTAGTTCCCGATTTACGCACGGAAATTTGGTTCCGGCCGAACACTTTTCGGATGAAGCCGTTCGGGAGAGCCAGGAACTAGGAGCCGGACACGGGCTGACGTGCGGCACGCGATAACAACTCCGGGCAGTGCCACACCCGATTGCCGCCGGCGCGCTTGGCCTCATACATCGCGGCGTCGGCGGTGCCGATCAAGTCGTCGACGACTTCCATGTCGGCTATCGTCGGAAGCTCGTCGAGTGCAATGGCAGCGGTCCCGATGCTGGCGGTGATCGGGAACGGAATGTCGGCGACCGCCTGGCGGAGCCGTTCGGTCATCGTCGCGTGCTGCGGTGTGGAGGCGGTGTCCACGACGACGAATTCCTCACCGCCAACGCGCGCGATCACCGCCGCGGGCCGGCAGTTCTGCTCGAGAGCCGAGCCGACGGCAACCAACGCCTGGTCCCCGACGGCGTGCCCCTGGGTGTCGTTGATCTGCTTGAAGTTGTCCAGGTCGATCACCGCGGTTACCAGATAGCTTCCCGCGGACCGACCGTGCAGCGCCATCAGCTCAGACACCGCGTTGTAGAACGAGCGCCGGTTGTGCAGGCCGGTCAGCGAATCACGGTCGGTGCTTCGAAGATCGTTCCGCAGCGTATGCATCAGTGACAGAATCCCAAAGGGCACACCGATATTGAGCACCGCAACGGTAATCAGCCCGGCGCTGATCAGGGCGATGTCGCCGGTCGCAACGATGTAACGATGCACCAGGATCGACGCGCAAATCGCGGCGACGACAAAGTTGGTGAGCACCAAGCGAACTGAATGGAAGTACGCGATGAAGCCGCCGAGAATGGCGAAAATCGTGCAACCCATCAGACCGGTGTAGGGGTTGGATAAAAACAGGGACGCGATGCTAATGGCGGCCATCGCCGAAAACGCGAAGAGGATCGATTCTCGGCGGGTGGGCCAACGAACCAACCACAGCGTCGCGCCGATCAGCCCCAGCACCGATATCGCAGCCGATACCGCCCGCCCAACCGGCTGGGTCGGTCCGCTGGGACTCCACAGCATGATTGCCGGCAGCGCAGACTGTGCGGCGATAACAATGAAATTTGATCGTTGCCACATGCTTTGCAGGCCGCGGTTCTTTAGATAGGCGCTGAGCAGGTCGTAATGATCCGATTGTTTCACCATCGACATGCCCATCCGGGGCCCGCAGGCCGTGACAAATAACGCCGCTATTCTACGGACGTCTAAGATAGCTGCCACCCGTTGGGGTGGCCAATCGGGGGAAATTGGGTGGTCACGCGGTCAAACACGGTGTTCGGCGTTAGCGTTGAATTCATGACCACTGGCCCTTGGCGCAATTAGCCCTGCGATAACCTCGAACCCGACTATGACTGACGCGCTCGATGACGCGGTCACGGGTACCGGGCTGGTCTCGGCATTTCAGCAGGTCGTGGCTTTGCCGAGCGAAACGGTGATCGGCTACGAGGCGTTCGCGCGCTGGCCGCAACTGAACAATCCGTCGCCGATCGACGTGTTCACCCGCGCCGAGCAGACCGGCCGGTTGGACACGCTGGATCGGGCGTGCATTCGGGCGGCGGCCCGGGGAGCGCTACTGGGTACGTCGACTCCCGGGATGTTGCTGCTGATCAATTGCGAACCCGCGACGACGCACGTCGACCCGGTCGAGGACGACGATGTCATGCACGCCGCGACTCGCTTCCGACTGACGTTCGAGGTCACCGAGCGCGGCTTGTTGACCAATCCGCGCGCACTTCTGCGCAAGGTCGCCGCACTTCGCTCGCTGGGATTCGCGATCGCGCTCGACGACATCGGCTCACATCCCGATTCGCTGGTTCTGCTCGACGTGCTGTCTCCCGAAATCCTGAAACTCGACATGGGCTTGATACACAACCAGCCGAATCGCATGCAGGCCCGGACCATCGCGGCCATCACCGCGCACCACGAACGGACCGGCGCCGTGATCTGCGCGGAAGGAATCGAAACCGACGACCATCTCGAACAAGCGTTGGCGTTCGGCGCCGCGCTGGGTCAGGGAATGCGGTTCGGCAGCCCCGGAGAACTGCCGACCACGCCACGGGCGTTCAAGTGGCCGGTGCGAAAAGCGCGGCTTCCGACGAAGGTCGAGCCGTCGACCCTCGGTCTGGCAGCGGCCGTTCCCACGACACGGATCGTCCGCAAGCAGACGGTCACCGAACTCGCGCGGCACCTCGGTCGGATAGCCATCACCGCCGAAACCCCTCCGATGATTCTCTTCACGCTGCAAGACGCCGACGACGTTCAGGGGATATCCAGCCGAAACCTGTCTATAGCCGCCGAAAGATCGCCGATGGTAGCAGTTTTCGGTAAGCACCTGCCGGCGGAGCTGGGACCCCAGGTGCGGCAGGTGCGGCTGGATGACGACGATCCGCTGACGCGCGAGTCGAGCGTCTTGGTGCTTGGCCCCGACACTGCCGCGGCACTGATCGCACGCGAGCGAACGTTCCCCGCATGCGGGCCCGACGGCGACGGAGACCGGCGCTACGAAATGTCAATCACCTTCGACCGGGAGCGCGTCACCGCAGCGGCGCGAAACTTGCTCGACCGGCTCCATTGAGTCCATCAAGGCAGGATCTGGCGTCGACGTGCCTCGGCGATTGATTCGAGACGTCGTGCGACACCGAGCTTGACGTAGATGTTCTTCAGATACCACTTGACCGTGTTGATCGTGACGCCGAGGTTGCGGGCTATCTGCTTGTTGGTGAGACCACGTTCCAGCAGGCGCAGGATTTCGACTTCACGGCCGTTGAGCTCTTCCTCGGGCAGCGAGCTGCGCTCGCCGGCGCGGCCGATCACCGGAATGGCCGCCTTCTGGGCGTCGTTGTGCGCGGTGGTCAGCAGCAACGACAGATACTCGGCCGGCACCTCGGGCAAGTCCGAGGCCCAGCGACCGGTTCGGCTCGCTTCGCGAAGTCCGACAACAACTTTCATCAGCTCTGGCCCGGCATCGACGACGGTGCGCAGCAGACCGCAGCCCGACCCCGAGACCAGTGCGGGCACCAGCACCTCCGCTGCGGCGTCGGCGTTGCCGGCCAGCGAAAACGCCCTCGCGAGTGCGATAGTGCTTGCGATTTCGCCGTACCGTGCTCCCGCGAACTGGCATTCCTGCGGCACCTTGGACAGCAGCGCCGTCGCGGCGTTGTGATCACCGTGCGCGCCCAGGATCTGTGCCTGCATGTTGAGGCGGTAGTGACGGACAGCCAGTTGGATTCCATTGACTCCCAACGGAATTTCGCCGCTCTGGCGAGCGAGAACATCCTCTGCACGGTCGACGTCACCCGAGGCCAGGTGCAGACCGAGGCGCACACAGTCGATGGCGGCGGATAACCGGGGCAGCGAAAATCTTTGCGCCGCACGACTTCCCTCGTCAAGCAGCGAGAATGCGTCATCGATGTCGCCACGCAGGACTTTGATGCGGGCCAGCGTGCAGTAGGTCGCGATCATGAAGTCGGGGACACCACTTTCGGCCCCGAGCTCGTGGCACTCTTCTAGAAGCGTTTCAGCCGCTTCGATTTCGCCGCGCTCGTAGTACAGCCGACCCACCAGCGCGCCCGCCAGGCGCGCGGCGTGTGAATGCTCGCCGGCCATGCTCTGCGCCAGATCGCGGGCCTCGACGAAACGGTGTTGGGCGGTATCCAGATCCAGTTGGGCAAACGCCGCCAGCCCCGCGAAGCATCGTCCGTACACGCAGGCAAAGGGGCCACTGGCCAGTGCGTGAAATGGCTTGGCCCACTGTTGGCGCGCCAGCGCCGTGTCGTAGGCGAAGGTGTGGATGTCGACGAACGTGCAGATGTTGGCCGAGACCGCCACCAGGAACGGCCGGCAACTCGGCTTCTCGACGATGCAGGGAGCGACCAGGACGGCAGCGCGGTCGATGCGGTCGCGGTAGACGTCGGTACACGCCTGTACGACGTCGGCTTCGCCCAGGATGTCCGCGGCCGCGGCATCGGTCGCCTCGGCCAGGGCGGCACGGACGTGATCCAGCGCGGTCTGCGCGTCTTCGGCGCGCTGCAGCAGACAGTTCGCCCACGCGACCGCGATCTGCAGGGCCGGCCTGCGGGGTACGAGGTCCTTCGGGAGTTTGTTCACCAGCCCGAGCAGGCTGGCCATCCGGCTGTGCTCGACGAGGTTCATGGCCTCGCGTTCCACCAGATCGACGGCCTCGGTGTCGTCACCGGCGGCCAGCGCGTGCGTGACAGCCTCGCTGAGCAGTCCCTGCTCGCAGAACCACGCCGAAGCGGTCCGGTGCAGCTCCACGATCCGGTCGGCATGGTCGCGTTCCAGACGCTGGCGTAGGTATCCACCGAAGAGGTGGTGGTAACGAAACCATTCGCGGTTGTCGTCGAGGGGCATCAGGAACATGTCGCGGCGTTCGAGTTCTTCGAGAACGGCCTGTCCGCGCGGCTGTCCGCTGACAGCCGCCGCGAGGCCGCCGCATAGCCGATCGCAGATCGAGGTGGTCAGCAGAAAGTCGAGCAACTCACCGGGCAGAGCGTCCAGGACGTTCTCGGCCAGATAGTCGCCAATCGAGTGGTGACGGCCGGAGAAGCCGCTGATGAGCGCCGCCGGGTCCTTGGTGTTGCGCAACGACAGGGTGGCCAGTTGCAGCGCGGCGATCCAGCCGTCGGTGCTGCACCACAGCCGTAGCACGTCGTCGCCGTCGAGCTCCAGCGCCTTGAGGTCGAGCAGAAAAGCCGCGGATTCGCTTTGGTCGAATCGCAAATGGGTGGCGTCGATTTCGCTGACCTGGTCACGCACCTTGAGCTTGCCGATCGCCGGTGTTCGGGTTCGGCTGGTCACAATCAGGTGCAGGTTGTCCGGGCCGACGTCGAGCAGAAATTCCAGCGCGCCGATCGTCTCGGGATCCTCGATCAGATGCCAGTCGTCGAGCACGATCGCCACGGGCAGACGGTATTCGGCGACTTGGTTGATCAACTCGGCCAGCACATAACGCTGCGCGTCGCGGGAGTGTTGTTCGAGCAGATCGGCCAGCTCCGCGCCCACAGTGGGCTCGACGCGTCGGGCCGCCTCGACCAGACACCGCAGAAACGAAAAGACGTCGTTGTCGTCACGGTCGAGACTGATCCATCCGGTTGGAACGCCGTCGGCGCGCAATTCGCGCTGCCATTGCATCGCCAGGGTCGTCTTGCCGAATCCGGCCGGCGCATGGATCAACGCCAAGCGCTTGCTGCGGTTGGCGCGCAGCAGATCGATCAGGCGGTCGCGGGCGACAAGCTTGCCGACGTAGGTCGGCGGCTGAATCCTGGTGGCGACGATCCGTGCCGAGTGCGTGTTGGCCTGCATCCGGATCGCCTCCCCTCGATCAGCCGCGGCAATACGGCGAGACAACACGTACCAGGTCTCCCCCACCACATGTTTAACCCAACTGCCATCCGTTTGCCAGACCTGGAGATTCCGATCTGCAGTACCAGACGGCGGGCGGGCTACTACCACGGTCGCAGATCAAGATCGACCCCCAGCACGATGTGTAGCGACAGCTGAAATTCGTAGCGTCGACTCATGACGAAACACGAAGTGCGATCCGATGGCTGACGTCGGCGCAGTGTGGCGGAGTTCGGCACCCGTCGAGCGCGCGTTGGTTACCGGCTGGTTTGCCGGGGTTGTCCTCGCGGCAGACTCCGCCCGGGTCGGCGTCGGATCGTTCCCTTTGCCGCGCAACAGCATTGGTCGACTATTCGCGGACTTGGTCGCCGGCAGCGCCGAGGCGGTCCGCAGTGCGTTTCGGACCCGGGCGCCGCGCGGCGAACCCAAGCAGCGCTACCAACACCCGCATCGCGAGGCCTTCATCGAGGATGCGGCGATGTCGCGCGAGATGCACAGACTGTGACGAGTCGAAATGTCCTACCGGGGTAGGACATCGATGCCTGCCCCGGGATGATGTCACCGATGCTCGCGCGCTCTACGATCAGGCCATGCCGGACGCGCTGAAGCTCCGCGTGCAAGCCTGGGCACGACGCAAAGAGCAGTTGCTGCCCTCGGGTTTCAGCATGACCGTCGTGGCGGGTTTCGACGCGATGATGCTGGTGGTGGGCAGCATCGCGGCCCTGCCGCGTCCCGATTCCGAGTGGCCCATCGTGGTCGTCGCGATGGTGATCGCGTTCAGTCCCGAGATCGTGTTCTTCGCTTTCGATCTCAGCGGCATCATGAACAGACACGAGGGACCCACGCTGTGGGCGGCGTTCATGGTAGGCACCGCGATTCTGCTGTTCGCCACTCCCACTGCGATTACCGGCGATTTCGCTCCGCTGATGCTGACCCTGGCCGTCGGCATGGTCAGCGCCATCACCTCGGCACGGGGTGGCGCGCTGGCCGCGGCCTCCGCGGCCGCCCTGCTGATATACGCGGGGGCGATGCACCGGCTCAACACCCCGGCGCTGTACCTGGCTTTCGTCGCAATTGGCTGGCTCGTCGGGTATCTGATGCGCACTCAGCAGGATCTACTCACCAAGCAGAGCCAGATGCAGGACCAGTTGGCCCGGCACGCCGCGGCCGACGAACGCCGGCGCATCGCGCGGGAAGTGCACGACGTCATCGCGCATTCGCTCAGCGTCACGTTGCTCCACCTGACCGGGGCACGCCACGCGCTCGAGCACGACGGTGTCGACGAGGATACTGTTCGCGCCCTGCAACGCGCCGAACACCTAGGGCGACAAGCAATGGCCGACATCCGACGCACCGTCGGATTACTCAACGTCGTCAATGAGCTCCCCGGCGTGGACGGCGATCGAACCGTCACACCCGGGCGCGGATTGCACGGCATGATGCAGCGTATCGAATTACTAGGTGGCACAATCACTTTCGGCCCCAGCCCAGATGGGTGGTCGGTGCATGCCAGCGTACCGTCGGGCGCGCACGAATCCGACCCACCGGACCGGATACCGGCATCGTGAACGGCGACAAGCATCTGGTGAATGCCCTGATCGTCGATGACCAGGAGTTGGTCAGGTCGGGCCTGTCGCTGATCCTGCGCGCCAAGCACGGCATCGTCGTCGTCGGCGAATGTTCGGACGGCGACGAGGTTCCCAATGCGGTTGCACGGCACCAACCCGACGTCGTGGTCATGGATCTGCGCATGAAACGTGTGGACGGAATCGAGGCGACCCGGCGTCTGACCGAATCCGGCGGACCGCCGGTGCTCGCGCTGACCACCTTCAACGACGACGAACTACTGTCCGCTGTATTGCATGCCGGTGCAGCGGGTTTCGTGCTCAAGGAGTCGCCGGCCGAGGAACTCATCCGGGCCGTCCGCGCGGTCGGCAGCGGCAACAGCTATCTCGACCCCGCCGTCACCGCGCGGGTGTTGAGCACGTACCGCAGCACCACCACGGCGACCGCGCTGCCTGCCGTCTCGATCGACGAGCTCACTCCGCGGGAGCGCGACGTGCTCGGCCTGATCGCCAAGGGGCACACCAACGCTGAGATCGCCGACGAGCTGTTCATCTCGGGGTTGACGGTCAAGACGCATGTCGGTCGCATCTTCACCAAGCTCGGATTGCGAGACCGCGCCGCCGCGATCGTCTTCGCCTACGAACACCGCATCATCGCGCCGTCATAACGCCGGTAGTGGGCGGCCTCATTCGACTTCGCCATACTCATCGAACCAATATGCGAGTTTGCCCCGCCGGCTGACGGCGCGCAGTCTGGACTCGGCCGCGGCCCGCGTTTTGCTGGTCGTGACGATCAGCAGTTCGTCGCCGGTCTCAATACGCGTGTCGGGAACCGGGACAAAAGTATGCCCGTCACGAATGATCAGCGTGATCACGGCGGGGTCGGGTAGCCGGAGTTCGACGATCGTGACGTTGTGCAGCCGCGAGGGAGCCTGAACGGTCATGGTCAGCAGTTCCGCGTCGAGGATGTCCAGTGGCGCCGCCTCGACCTGGATTTCCCGGGTGGATTCGCGGGATATCAGGCGCAACCAGTTGGCCACCGGGTGCAGGCTGGGACCCTGCACCAAGGTGAATATCACCACGAGCACGAACACGATGTTCAGCAAGCGATAGCTGCCGGCGACGCCGGAGACGACCGGAAAGGTCGCCAACACGATCGGGACCGCGCCCCGCAAACCTGCCCACGAGAGGAAAAGCTGTTCGCGCCAAGGAACTCGAAACCACGCGAGCGAACCGACGACGGAGAGCGGCCGGGCAACGAGCAGCAGGACGAGTCCGACGACGACCGCGGTGACCAGGTCACCCGCCAGGTCGCTGGGGTTCACCAAGAGGCCGAGCAGCACGAACAATCCGATCTGCGCCAGCCAGCCGACTCCTTCGGCGAAAGACCGGGTCGCCGACCTGTGGGGCAGCCCCGAGTTGGCCAGGACCACGGCGGACAGGTACGCGGCGATGAATCCGCTGGCGTGGGCCTCGCCGGCGGCGGCGAACGCGACGAGCCCCAACCCGAAGGTCGCGATCGGGTACAGCCCGGAGGCGGGCAACGCGATGCGTCGGAGCCCGAGAGCACCCAGGTAACCAATGGCCACCCCGGCCGCGACACCGCCCAAGAGTTCACCGAGGAGGTCGGCGAGCGCGCCTCCCGGCTTCAATGCAAACGGCGTCACGCTGAACATCAGCACCAGAATCACACCGGGCGCATCGTTGAAGCCGGATTCGGCCTCGAGCAGCCCGGCGACTCGGCGGGGCAACGGCAGGACCCGCAGGACCGAGAACACGGCGGCGGCATCGGTCGAGGAAACGATGGCTCCGAGCAAGAGCGCGAGCTGCCAGTCGATGCCCAGCAGTAGGTGGACCACGACGGCGGTAACCGCCGTGCTGATGACGACGCCGACGGTGGCCAACACGGCCGCGGGCGCCAGCACCTTGCGGATGTCGGCGAACCGGGTTGTCAGCCCGCCTTCGATGAGGATTACGGCCAGCGCGGCGGTGCCGACATTCCTGGCCAGTTGCACGTCGTCGAACTGGAGACCGAGCACGTCCTCGCCGAGCACGACCCCGACCAGCAGGAAGAACAGCAGGCTGGGAAACCCGATACGGCTTGCCACTCGCGTACCGACGATGCTGGCCAGCAGCACGAGGCCGCCGATCAGCAACGCCAAATACAGCTGCTGCAAGCTCATGACATTCCCGTTCAGACCGGATCCCGGCAGCGGGTGCCGGACGGGCACTCATCTTCGCGAGAGCGCCACCTTTGGTGTCCTGCTAGTAAATCAGCACCCGGTCGCGCCGCGCTCGGTGCGGCTGGGAAGTGCCGGACGCGGTCGCGCTCGATCGGCCAAGATGGCTGAGTGGCGATACGGAAATTGCGAATCGGGATTGCTGGCGCGGGAAAGGTCGGCCGTTCCGTCGCGGGCGAGCTGCTGGAAAACGGCCACAAGATTTTGTTGATCGAGCGCGAACGCAGCAACTTCGAACCAGCCACGGTCCCCGGCGCGGATTGGCTGCATGCCGACGCCTGCGAGCTGACCGCATTGCAAGATGCGGGCCTGCAGACGTGCGATGTCGTGATTGCCGCAACCGGAGATGACAAATCCAACCTGGTGGTGGGTTTGCTGGCCAAGGTCGAGTTCGGAGTGCCCAGGGTGGTGGCACGGATCAACGACGTCCGCAACGACTGGCTGTTCACCCAGAGTTGGGGTATCGATGTGGCCGTCTCCACGCCGGACGCCATGGTTGCCGGGATCGAGGGCGCCATCGACGTTGGCCACCTGGTGCGCCTGATGGCGCTGCACCAAGGGCGGGCGGCGCTGACGAAACTAACTCTGCCCGAAGGCAATCCGCTCGTGGGACAACAAGTGAGCGAATTGATATTGCCCGGGGATCACGTGTTGGTCACGCTGCTTCGGGGTGACAACGTGATCGTGCCTCAGCCCGACCATGTGCTCGAAGCCGGCGACGAGATGTTGTTCGTCAGCAACGACTCGCTGGACCTCCTCAGCAAGGCCGACAAGGACACTCCCCTGTGGGGGGCAATCCGAAAGGCCTGGCGAAACGACACCTGACCCCGCCCGCGCGCCGCCGGGCCTACGGCAGCACCGTGTGCATCAACATCACGTCGTACGCCGACCACAGCGAGAGGTTGAAGTACAGGTCCCGCCCCGACGACCAGGGGTGGATCATCGGCGCATAGATGCCGCCGGGCATCTGGAATGACGACACCAGTGGTTGCTCCCCGCTCCACGGTCCCTGCGGCGTCGGCGCCGTGCGCGCCACCACGTCGTTGCTGCCGCCGTTGGTGTAGAGCACCAGGTACTGCTTCAGGTAGCTGTTGTACTGGGCCGACATCTCGCCAACCGGTCCGGGCCACAGCGGCGTCGCCGCCCCCGGGTTGGCCGGGACCCAGTGGCCACCGTTGTCGCCGTTCCAGTACTGGTACTTGGACAGATCGGGCAGCGCACTCGGAGGAACCCGAGACAGGTACGCGGCACCGCCACGTCCCGAAGGCGTCCCGAAGTTGTAGATGTAGCCGTCCTGCCCCTTCATGAAGGCACCCATTTGGAAGTTCTCATTGCCCGGGGTGTAGCCGGCGCCCGGCACGGTGTCGGGCGCGGACGTACGGATCGAGCCGGGGAAGATTCCCCAGTTCTGGCCGTTGTCGTTGGACCTCGCGATGGCCGAATAGTTCGTCGACCATTCGCCGTCGCGGCCCCACTGCCGAATCGACATGTAGCTCATGTACTGCGTCCGGCCCAGCGACATGGCCGACGTCGGAATGATGCCTGTTTCGTGTCTCGCCTTGTGGATGGTGTTGACGACCTGCTTGGACAGACCGTTGGTCCACACCGGGGAGCCGGAGTAGTTGTTGTTGGGCACACCGTCGGAGATGTGGATGCCCTGCGACAGATCATGGTCGTTACTGCGGAACAGCACGTTGTACCGCCATTGCTGGCCGCGGACCTTGCAATAGCCGAAGGTGTCACCGAAGGCCATCAGGGCCTGGCGGTTGGCGGGATCACCGTTGTCCCAAATGATTCCGAGGTCCGTCCCGGAGATACCGAAGCGTTGCAAGGTCTTGTTCGGGCCGTTCGGTCCGGTCACCCAGTCGACCAGCGACGTCGGCGCTCCCGCGATCTGAGCGGGCGGGGCCGCGGCGTCGGGCGCCGGCTGCGGTGCTGCGGCCGGCGGGGCCGGCTGGGCCGCGTTCGGGTGCAACGGCGCGGCGTTCGGCGACTGGGGCAGCCCCGGCACGGGCGGGTTCGGAGCCGGCGGCGGGACGACCCCCGCCTGCGGAACCATCGGGGCCGAGTAGCGCTGACCGCCGCCGGTGGGCGGCTTGATCAACGAGGCGATTAGCGGACCCAGCTTGGGCAGCGGCGCCTGGTCATTCGCGTGAGAGGGCCGTCGCCCGGTCGGCGGTTGGACGACCGGCTGAGGCGCCGGCATGGCCGGCTGGGCAGCGGGAGGCTCGATGTTCGCCTCGGGCGCACCACAGGGCGTAGCGTTTGCTGACGGTGCCGGGCCCGCCGCAACGATGTATGCGATAGCGGCCACAGGCACCAGAGCCAGCGACGTGGTCCGAAAAATCCCCGACAAAGTCACACCCTTCCAGGAGCGAGACGCCACATTGACGTACGCAGTTGGCTCATGTGACGATAGTGACTTAAGGGGCTTATGTGACCATCGATCAGCTAATAGGTATGCATCCGTGACCGGGTCGAAACCCTGGTTTCAAACCATTCCCAGGTGGATTTGCTAGAGGCGTGTTTCCACGCCGTCGCCACTGCCCGGGGGTTGCTGCCGCGCCAACGCACTTCGAAGCGCTTTGAACAGTGCGCGGAATGCGCTTGGTCCCGTTGTTCGCGCTCACCCCCAAGCCGCCCCCGCCGCCATCTTCCGCGCCACCATTGCCGTCGTCCGGCTCTGCCGCCGCGTCCGTCACGCGCACGTCCGTCACGCCAGGGCGCAACGGCACACCGAAACCCTCTGGGGCACCTCGAATTCTGACGCGCCACGCAAACACCACGGACAACCCGCGTTGCCAGGCCAGAGCGGGTACGCTCCCATCCGCAGCACACAATCTCGGGTGGGCGGTCCGCCAAGGAGGGCGAGCGATGAGTATGGGTAATGAGTTGCAGCCCAAACGATTCGGAGCTGGACGGGCATACCTCAACCGAGTGGTCGCCGCCTCGATGGCCGGCACCGTCGTCGAGTGGTACGAATTCTTCCTCTACGGCACCGCGGCAACCCTGGTGTTCGGCAAGGTCTTCTTTGCCAAGGGAGGCAACGACCTCGAAGCGATTTTCGCCGCCTTCGTGACCTACGCCGTCGGGTTCGCCGCACGCCCCCTGGGGGGAATCGTCTTCGGGCAGCTCGGGGACCGCCACGGACGCAAGAAGCTGCTCCAGCTGAGCCTGCTGTTGGTGGGCATCTCGACCTTCCTGATGGGTTGTCTGCCGACGCTCGCTCAGATCGACTACTGGGCCCCGGCGCTGCTGGTGACGCTGCGGTTCGTCCAGGGCTTTGCCGTCGGCGGTGAGTGGGGCGGCGCGGTGCTGCTCGTCGCCGAACACAGCCCGAACGCGAGCCGCGGCTTCTGGGCAAGCTGGCCGCAGGCCGGCGTGCCGGGCGGGAACATGCTGGCCACGGCGGTGCTGCTGGTGCTCACCTCCACGCTGTCGGACGCGGAGTTCCTCAGCTGGGGCTGGCGTGTGGCGTTCTGGCTGTCCGCGGTCGTCGTCCTGATCGGCTATTACATCCGGACCAAGGTCACCGATGCCCCGATCTTCCTCGAAGCGCAGCGAGAGGCGGACCTGGCCAAATCGACGCGGGCCGGCGTGCTCAAAGTGATAAAGCGTTACCCGGGTGGCATTTTCACTTCGATGGGGCTGCGGGTTGGCGAGAACATCATGTACTACCTGGTAGTCACGTTCTCGATCACGTATCTCAAGGTGCATGTGCACGCGAACACCAAAGCGATCCTGTGGTGGCTGTTGGTCGCGCACGCCGCGCATTTCGCGGTCATTCCCTTTTTCAGGCATCTCAGCGACCGATTCGGCAGGCGCCCAGTCTATTTCGCCGGTGCGATCGCGACGGCCACCTGGGGCTTCTTTGCCTTCCTGATGATGGACAGCGGCCGCAATGCGATCATCATGTCCGCGGTCGTCATCGGTCTGGTGTTTCACGGGGTGATGTATGCGGTTCAGCCGTCCGCGATGGCCGAGATGTTTCCGACCCGGATGCGATATTCGGGCGTGTCGCTCGGCTACCAGGTCACTTCGATCGTGGCCGGGTCGCTGGCGCCGATCATCGCCGTTCGATTGCTCGAGACCTACAAATCGGCGGTACCCATCGCGTGGTACTTGGCGGGCGCCGCAGCGGTCAGCGCCGTCGCGGCCCTGGCCGCCCGCGAGACGAAGGGCATCGACCTGGCCGACGTCGATCTCGCCGACTCCCAAGATGCGGGAACGGACCGGTCCACCCGACGTCCGGATGGACCCGAACCGACCGAGCTCGTCGGGGGCACCGTCTAGCCCGCCGCTCCGCTGCTGAGCTGGGGAAATGCCTCGTTCGCGCAGGTCGGAGCGGTGTCAGCGATGCTTGACACTAGTTAATTGCCATGTTTGCCCGGGCCCGGGGATGGTAATGCCCCAACAGGGTGTGCGCGTCGGCCGGCCTACGCGTCCATCTAGGTCCCGTCGGTTCAGCCCGAGAGCCGACGGGTCCGCTATTTTCGGGTTCATCCAGGAGTACCGTGCGCTGGTATGGACGGATCGGCGAACGTGTGGATTCTCGGCGGTTATCAAAGCGATTTCGCTCGCAACTTGACGAAGGAAGACCGCGATTTCGCGGCGTTGACCGGCGAGGTTGTCGACGGCACCCTCGCCGCGGCCAAGGTGGACGCCGCGGACATCGGCGTGGTCCATGTCGCGAATGCCTTCGGCGAGATGTTCGCCAGCCAGGGTCACCTCGGCGCTATGCCGGCGACGGTGTGCGACGGGCTCTGGGACATTCCGGCGTCCCGGCACGAGGCCGCCTGCGCATCCGGCAGTGTGGCGGCGCTGTCGGCGATCGCCGATTTGCGTTCCGGCGCTTATGACACCGCGCTGGTGGTCGGGCTCGAGTTGGAGAAGCCCGTGCCCGGTGACATCGCCGCAATGTATCTCGGGGCCGCGGCGTGGACCGGACACGAGGGAGCCGACGCGAAGTATCTTTGGCCGTCGATGTTCGCGCAGGTTGCCGACGAGTACGACCGACGTTACGGCTTGGACGACACCCATTTGCGGGCGATCGCTCAAGTGAACTTCGCCAATGCGCGGCGCAACCCCAACGCCCAGACCCGCGGCTGGACCGTCCCGGATCCGATCACGGCTGACGACGCGAGCAACCCGATCACCGAGGGCCGGCTGCGCCGGTACGACTGCAGCCAAATGACCGACGGCGGTGCGGGTTTGGTCCTGGTCAACGACGCCTACCTGCGCGACCATCCCGACGCCCAGCCGATCGGCCGCATCGAGGGCTGGGGCCATCGCACCGTCGGGCTGGGTCTGCAGCAGAAACTGGACCGGGCCGCAGACGACCCCTACGTACTCCCCCATGTGCGCTCGGCGGTGCTCGACGCCCTGCGCCGCGCGCAGCTGACCCTCGACGACATCGACGGGTTCGAGGTGCACGACTGCTTCACGCCCAGCGAGTACCTGGCGATCGACCACATCGGGCTGACCGGCCCGGGCGAATCGTGGAAGGCCATCGAAAACGGGGAGATCGAGATCGGCGGCCGGCTCCCGATCAACCCCAGCGGCGGGCTGATCGGCGGTGGGCACCCGGTCGGCGCCTCCGGCGTGCGGATGCTGCTCGACGCCGCCAAACAGGTCAGCGACGGGGCCGGCGACTATCAGATCGAGGGCGCAAAGACGTTCGGAACACTCAACTTCGGTGGCAGCACCGCCACCACACTCAGTTTCGTCGTCGGCGCGACCGAAGGCGCATGACATGGACGTCGAGATCGTCGGCAAGTTCCTGTCGACCCTGCCCGAAGACGACGACCACCCCTACCGGACCGGTCCGTGGCGACCACAGACCACCGAGTGGGACGCCAACGATCTGGTCGCGGTGGAGGGCGAAATCCCCCACGACCTCGACGGCATTTACCTGCGTAACACCGAGAACCCGCTACATCCGGCGTTCAAGACCTATCACCCGTTCGACGGTGACGGCATGGTGCACGTGGTGGGCTTTCGCGATGGAAAAGCCTTCTACCGCAACCGCTTTATTCGCACCGACGGCTTTCTGGCCGAGAACGACGCCGGCGAGCCGCTGTGGCCGGGGCTGGCTGAACCGGTACAGCTGGCCCAGCGCGACGAGGGCTGGGGCGCACGCACGCGCATGAAGGACGCGTCGAGCACCGACGTCATCGTGCACCGCGGCATCGCGCTCACCAGCTTCTACCAGTGCGGGGATCTGTACCGGATCGACCCGTATTCGGCCAACACCCTGGGCAAGGAAAGCTGGAACGGGCGCTTCCCGCTCGACTGGGGTGTGTCCGCACATCCGAAGGTCGACAACAGAACCGGCGAACTGCTGTTCTTCAACTACAGCAAGCAGGATCCGTACATGCGCTACGGCGTCGTCGACGACGACAACGAGCTGGCCCACTACGTCGACATTCCGCTGCCCGGACCGCGCCTTCCCCATGACATGGCGTTCACCGAAAACTACGCCATCCTCAACGATTTCCCGTTGTTCTGGGATCCGCGGCTGCTCGAACACGATGTGCACCTGCCCCGCTTCTACCCCGACATACCGTCGCGCTTCGCGGTCATCCCGCGCCGCGGATCGACGGCAGACATCAAGTGGTTCGAAGCCGACCCCACGTTCGTACTGCACTTCACCAACGCCTACGAGGACGGCGACGAGATCGTGCTGGACGGCTTCTTCGAAGGCGATCCCCAGCCGATCGACACCGGAGGGACCAAGTGGGACAAGCTGTTTCGCTTCCTCGCGCTGGACCGCCTGCAGGCCCGGCTACACCGGTGGCGTTTCAACCTGGTCACCGGCGCGGTGAAAGAGGAGCGATTGTCGGATTCGATCACGGAGTTCGGAACGATCAACCCCGACTACGCGGGCGGCAACTACCGCTATACCTACGCGGCCACCGGTAAGCCGGGCTGGTTCCTGTTCGACGGGCTGGTCAAACACGACGTGCTCACCGGAAGCCAGGAAGGTATCTCGTTCGGCGACGGCGTCTACGGCAGTGAGACCGCGATGGCGCCGCGGGTGGGAGCCGCCGGCGAGGACGACGGCTATCTGGTCACGCTGACCACCGACATGAACACGGACGCCTCCTACTGCGTGGTGTTCGACGCTGCTCGCGTCGCCGACGGGCCGGTGTGCAAACTTCAGCTGCCGGAACGCATTTCGAGCGGCACACATGCGACCTGGGCACCCGGTGCCCAGTTGCGGCGCTGGGCCACCACCGAGTCGGCGGCAGCGGCCGTGGCCCTGTGAACCCCGCGACTCGGCGAAACGTCATCATGAAATGGCAATGAACTCCGAAAAGTCCCGCCGGACCACACACTGGCCCATCCAGTTGGCCTCCATCGGCGCCATCCGCTTCGCTCGCCGCTCGTCGAACTTCGAAGAGACCGTGCGGTTTTACCGTGAGCTGGTGGGCCTGCCGCTATTCGAGACGTTCGAGGCCAGCTACGGCAGCAACGGCGCCATTTTCGGCCTGCCCAGCTGGAACCTGACGATGGAGATCGTCCAGGCCCCCGACCGCGACGTCGCGGTCGATCAGCACGAGCAGCTCTGCCTGTACTTCCCGGACGAGCAGTCGCAGCGGGCCGCGATCGCGCGGCTGCGGGAAGCGGCGGCCGAAGAAGTACGGCAGCACCCGTACTGGGCGGCAACGGGTGCGGTGACCTTCCGCGACCCCGACGGTCGCGAGGTCGTGTTCGCGCCCTTTGTGTTCGGAGTCAACGAGCCCGGCGACAGCTCCATCTCAGGCAAACACGAGTTCCCGACGGGCTGAGGTCCTAGCGGCCCGTGCGACCGGCAACAAGGGCGGCGATCAGCGAAGCAACCGAACACACCACCGCGCCGACCGCAGCGCCCCCGCCGACATAGAGCCCGTACTCCGCGGACACCGGCGGATTGACGTTGAGCTTGTAGTACCACGCCACGAGCCCCACGATGAGCAGCGAAATCACCAGCGCCACAATCGAAGCGATGCGCGCCGACAGGCCGCGACCCACCAGCGCCCCGACCACCAGCAACACCGAAGACAGCAGCACAATCAGCTGGCCCGGGCCGAATCCCGGCGGAAGCTGCAGGCTGCCGTGTTTGCCGCCGATCGCGCTGGCCCAACCGCCGCCGCCGACCGACGTCGTCAGCCACGGCAACCAGGCACTGGCCGAAACGACCAGGGCAAACAACGCCACCAGCCATCCGGGGCGCAGGCGGCGGGTCATGGGTGCGACCTTAATAGGGCGCCCGACCGGCCGCCCGCGCGCCACGCTATGCGCGTCTGGAAGCGTACGGGGGCTCGTCTGGCGACCCTCCCCCGCAAGCGGGAGGTGCCTCCAGGGCCCCGCTACGCCGCGCTTGCGATCGTCACGCCTGCAGCGAGGACAGGTTGGTGACGCTGGTGGGATCGGTCGCCGCGGCCAGCCGCCCATACGGCGTGTCCTCGGCTCCCCGCAGCACGGCTCCGCCGTTCCCGGCGATCACCTGTGGCGTTTTGTGGGTGGCCTTCGCGCCGAAAAGAAGATGGACCACCGCGGCACTCCTGCGCCAAACGGTCAGCGACCGGTAATCCCATGTCCGTTGCGACCGGGATCGGGAGCGGTGAACACCGTGACGAATCTTTCCAGGGACTCGTCGATGTCACTTCGCAATGCCGCCGCAACGATCATGCCGATCGGGCCGAACAACGCTGGGCCACCGAGGTGAACGTCGAAGCTGACGATCGATCCGGCGTCGTTCGGCTTGACCTTCGCGATCAGTTTGACCTTGACCCCGCCGACGCCGACACCGTTGAGCGTCATGGCTTCCGGCGGCTTGTAGTGCACGATCGTCCATTTGATCCGGTTGAGCATGCCCTTGACCTCGACGATCGATTCGATCACGGTGCCCTTTTCCAGGTTGTCGGGCAGCTGGCTGCGCCACACCCGGTGGATGCTCAGCCAGTCCTTGTAGCGGGACAGATCGGAGGCATGCGTCCAGGCCTGCTCGGGCGACAGCGGTACGTCGATGGCTCCGGAAAGTTTCGCCATGTGCTAGCCCTGCTGGTTGCCCTGAGCCTGAGAGCCAGCGGCCTTCTTGGCCTCTTCCTGCACCTTGTGGATGGTGTCGGAGTACTTCCCCTGCGTCTTGTCGTCGACGAACTCGCCGGCCTTGTCAATCGCGGTCTCGACCTTGTCGGCGTTCTGCGCCAACAGGTCCTTTGCCTTGTCCAGGAATCCCATGCGCCGTCCCTTCCCCGCGGATCCCCGGGGCCGCCGGGGATCCTTACTTTGCAGGTAGAACCCTACTGGCCGGAGTGCGGGCTATCCGCATCGCCCTGGTCGGCTAGTTGGTCTGGCAGGCCCGCCACAACCGCGGCTCGATGCCAAGCATCCTGGCCCTGATCCACCACGTCGCCTCTATCGCCGCCGCGCCCAGCACGCCGATCCCCAGCGCGGTGGACGTCACGACCGGATTCGACGGGTCGAGCAGAAACTTCTGCTGCGCCAGCGGGATGCTGAAAATCGCGACATAAGCCAGGCCACACGCGGCGACCAGCGCGACCCGCCACCACTGGTAGGGACGCGCCACCACGGCCAGCACCCACAGCGCGGCCACCAACAGCGTGATCAGCGCGGCGGTCGACGCCTGGTCCTGTTCGGTGAAAGTGGCGTGCCGGCCCTGGTAGGCCACCAGATAGGAGACGAAAGTCGCGGTGCCGACGATCAATCCGGACGGCAGCGCCGATGTCAGCACGCGCGACACGAAGCCGGGATAGGCGCGCTCGTTGTTGGGGGCCAGCGACAGGATGAACGACGGAATGCCGATGGTGAACCACGCGGCGATGGTGACGTGGATCGGCTGAAACGGGTAGAGCAGCGGATCGGCTTTGAGCGGTTTGGACAGCAGGCATTCGATACCCACGAACAGCGCCAGCATTACCGAGTACACCGTTTTCGTCAGGAACAGGTTGGCGACCCGCTCGATGTTGCCGATCACCCGCCGGCCCTCCCCGACGACGTAGGGAAGCGTTGCGAACCTGTTGTCCAGCAACACGATCTGCGCCACCGCCCGCGACGCCGGGCTACCGGCGCCCATCGCCACCCCGATGTCGGCGTCCTTGAGGGCAAGCACGTCGTTGACGCCGTCGCCGGTCATCGCGACGGTGTGCCCGTGCGCTTGCAGCGCGTGCACGATGGCCCGCTTCTGGTCGGGCCGCACCCGGCCGAAGGTGGTGTAGACGTCCAGAGTGTCGGCCAATTCGCTCGGTTCCGTGGGCAACTGCCGCGCATCCAGCGCCTCGCCATGCAGCCCGAGTTTGGCCGCCACCGCGCCGACCGATACCGCGTTGTCGCCGGAGATTACCTTGACCGAAACATCCTGGGCGGCAAAGTACTCCACGGTTTCACGGGCGTCCGGGCGTATCTTCTGCTCCAGCACCACCAGCGCGACGGGTTCGACCCGGCCCGGTGCACTCGGCTGATCCACGGCGACGTCGGCGGCGCCGAGTAGCAGCACTCGCAGACCCTGCGCACCGATCTGTTCGGCCTGCGCGGCGGCCGCCGAGGCTGGGTCGAGCAGCACGTCCGGCGCGCCGATCACCCAGTTGCCGTGGTCGGCGTAGGATACGCCGCTCCATTTGGTGGCCGACTTGAAAGGCGCTGTGGCCGTGACGATCCAGCCGGGAGCCTGGTCGAAGGTTTCGGCGATCGCCCGGATGCTGGCATTGGGACGCGGATCGGCCGCCGCCAGCGCGGCCAGCGCATCCGCGATGGCCGCCGACTGCCCGGCGGCGAGTTCGGCGACGTCGGACACCCGCATACCGCTTTCGGTCAGGGTGCCGGTCTTATCGGCGCACACCACATCGACGCGGGCCAATCCCTCGATGGCGGGCAATTCCTGCACCAGGCAACGGCGTTGGCCGAGCCTAATGACGCCGACCGCGAACGCGATCGAGGTCATCAGCACCAAGCCCTCGGGCACCATCGGCACCAGCGCACCGACCGTCCGTAGCACCGCCTGTCGCCAGTCCGCACGCGTGGTGAACAACTGCGTGTATATCGTCAGCAGACCGGCGGGCACCAACAGGTAGGTGATGAACTGCAGGATCCGGTTAATGCCGTTGCGCAGTTCGGATTTCACCAACGTGAACTTGCTGGCTTCCTCGGCGAGCCGGGCGGCATAGGCCGCCTGGCCAACCTTGGTGGCGCGATAGGCACCCGTACCGGCGACGACGAAGCTCCCTGACATGACCGGGTCGCCGGCGTCCTTGCCGATCGGGTCGGCCTCACCGGTCAGCAGCGACTCGTCGACCTCCAGGTTGTCTTGTTCGAGCACCTCGCCGTCGACGACGATCTGATCACCGGGCCCGAGTTCGATGACGTCGTCGAGCACCACTTCACTGGGTAGTAGCGTTGCAGTCTCGGATTGCCGGCGCACCAATGGTTTTGCCTGTCCGACGATCGCGAGGGCGTCCAGCGTCTGCTTGGCCCGGATCTCCTGAACGATCCCGATCACGCTGTTGGCGATGATCAGCAGGCCGAACAGCCCGTTGATGGCCGAACCGGTCGCGAGCACGATCGCCAGCAGCACGCCCAGTATCGCGTTGATCCGAGTGAAAACGTTGGCGCGGACGATGTCCGCGGTGCTGCGGGCGGCACGTGCCGGAACCGCGTTGCTGTTACCGTCGGCTATCCGCTGCGCCACCTCGGCGTCGGTCAGGCCTGAGCTGGCGGCGCGGTTCATCGGGTGAACGTTCCCAGCTTGTCGGTGTCGTAGTACTCCAGGTTGAGCGTGTCACCGGAAAACGCAGCCTTGGAAATCGTTCCGGGCGGGGCATTCTCGTCGGTGATGGAGAAGGTGAAGGTGTCGCCGTCCCAGTGCGCGAGGGGAAACGTTTGATTCTTCGGGCCCAGCGCGAGCTGCAGTTGCCCGTTGTCTTGGGTCACGACGGCCGGGCCCCAGTAGTCACTGGCGTAGACTCCGAGGTAGTCGGTAAGCGGCCGCGGCGGCGCGGGGTTGGCGGGGGGTTGCTTGCCGACCAGCGAGCCCTCGGCGTTGTTCATCCAGCCAATTGCGTGGTTGTACAGCGCCGGCCAATCCTCGCGAATCTGGCCGTACTGCACGAGATCCATGAATTGCGCGGTCAGCGCTTCCGGAATGCCGTATGGCGCGCCGTTGGTCAGCGCGACGATGCCGACGTCCGCCGAGGGCATCGCGACGAAGTTGGTCGCCGCGCCCGACGCGAAGGCTCCGGAGTGGCCGTACTCGGTGCGGCCCGACGAGGTCACCGAGGCGTTGAAACCGTGGCCGTAGTTGCCGGCCCGGGCTTTTGGCGGCGACGCGGGACTCGAAATGACCTGCGGGGTGATCGCGGGCAGCAGGGCTTCTGGCGAGGTGATCCGCTGGCCGTTGTAGGTTCCGTTGGCCATCACCATCGTCAGCCAGCGCGCCATGTCGTTGATCGACGAACTGACCCCGCCCGCCGGCGTCTGCGCATCCGGGTCACGCTGGAAGCGCGGCTCCCACTTGTCCCCGGCCTTGACGTGCAGCACGGCGCGGTTGGACCTGGCCAGGTAATCGGCGTACTTCGAACTCGTCGATGCCATGCCGAGCGGACGGTAGAGCACCTCGTCGGACAGGTCCTCCCACGATTTACCCGCCGCGGCCGCCACCGCCTCGGCGGCCGCGGTCAAGCCAAAGTTGGTGTAGGCGTAGCTACTTCGGAATGGAGCCAGCGGTAGATACTTCAGGTGCTCCAGCACTTGGCGGCGGTCATATCCGAGATCCTCCAGTTTGTCGCCGGCGTGATCGGGCAGCCCGGAGCGATGCGAGTACAGGTCGCCGACGGTCACATGGCCGGTGACATAGGTATCCGAGAGCGCAAACCACGGCAGCTTGGCGGCCACCGGCGTGTCCCAGGTGACGACGTTGGTAGTCACTTCGTGGGCCACCACGGTCGCGCCCACTGATTTCGACACCGAGGCCAGCTGGAAGACGGTATCCGCGTCGACCCTGTTGTCGCCGCCGGTGCCCTTGGTCACGTCCTTCACGCCGAAACCCCTGGCGTAAACCGTTTTTCCGCCGCGGACAATGGCCACCGACAGGCCTGGGACGCCGGTGCTGCGCATCAGATCGTGGATCAGGCCATCGACCTTCGAAATGGCGGCGTCGATGCGGCCCGGGGGAATGTCCAGAGCCGACATTTCGTTGGGAGGCGCGTCGGACAACGTAGCGAGCGGGCTCGATATGGGCTGGCCAGAGGCACATCCGACCAACACCAGCAATATCACGACAGCGGCCAGGGCCGCGCGTTTCGTCATGCCCGCAGACTCTAGCGCGCTCGCCGATGGGAGTATCACCAACGATGCATTATGAATCGGACATCCTTGCCCCGGGTCTCGACTTCGTCTTCTGCGGAATGAACCCGGCAACGACCGCTGCGGTCGACGGCCATAACTTCTCGAATCGCAGCAACCGTTTCTGGTCCGTATTGCATCTGGCCGGGTTCACCGATACGCGATTGCGTCCGGAGGACGAGCGCCGGTTGCTCGACTACGGCTGCGGCATCACCGCCGTCGTCAGCCGGCCGACTCGGCGAGCCAGCGACGTCTCGACCGAAGAGTTCCGTGGCGCCCGACCCGAGTTCGAAGCAAAGATCCAGCGCTACGCGCCGCGAGCGATCGCCTTCCTCGGCAAACGTGCCCTGGCGGCGATGACCGGCGTCCCGAAGATCGACTGGGGCCCGTATGTCCCCGGGTTCGCCGACACCGTGGCATGGGTGTTGCCCAACCCCGGCGGCCTCAATAGGGGGTTCACGCTGGACGATCTGGTCAGCGCCTACTCTGAACTACGTTGTGCGCTCGGCGATTCCGGTCGTTTATCTACAACCGCCACCACGGATTGAACCTCAGCGGCCCGGACGGATCGAGCCGTTGACCGGGTGCGGGGACCGCCACCGCCGCTCCGGTGGTTTCCGCGGCCACAAGCATCCGCTCGACGGGCTCGGCCCACGGGTGCGGAGCCAGCCGGAAAGTGCCCCAGTGAATCGGCACCAAAAGCCCGGACCCGCCGGCCGTGAGATCGAGGTGGGCGCGCACCGCCTCCTCCGGACTCATGTGAACGTCGGGCCAGCCGGGGTTGTAGGCGCCGATCGGCAGCAGCGTCACGTCGAACGGTCCGTGCTCGGCACCGATTTGTTCGAAGCTCTTGGTGTATCCGGTGTCGCCGCCGAAGTAGGCGCGGTGGCTGGGACCGGCGATTCCCCAGGACACCCACAGTGTGGTGTTGCGATCCAGGAAGCGACCCGAAAAGTGCCGTGCGGGCAAACAAGTCAGGGTCAGTTCGTCGACGTGACCGCTTTCATTCCAGTCGAGTTCGACGATGCGATGCCCGGGTATGCCCCACGCCCGCAGGTGCGCACCCACGCCGAGGGGGACGAAGAACGGCGCCCGCTGGGAGCGGGCCAGCGCGATGACGGTGTCGATGTCGAGGTGGTCGTAGTGGTCATGGCTGATCACCACGGCGTCGACCGCCGGCAGCGCCTCGAGCTGCACCGGTGGCGGATGCAGACGTTCGGGCCCGATCACGTCCGACGGCGAGCAGCTGTGGCTCCACACCGGGTCGGTGAGCACCCGGTAGCCGTCGATCTCGAGCAGGGCGGTGGAGTGGCCCAGCCAGCTGACCGCCAATCGGCCGGGGCCGGCGTCGAACGTCCCGGGCGCAGCCAGCGGGATCGGCCCCGGCGGGCGGCTGTGGCCGCGTCCTCCCACCAACTCCCACGCGATCAGCGCGAGCTGCTCGCGGTCCAGGTTGGCGTTCGAGGCGGGTTCAAGGTTGACGAAGACACCGTCGGCAAAGTTGGGCGAGTGCTGCGTCACCGCCCGGATCGACGACGGGTCGGCCCCCAGGGCGGCCGGTGCCCCGTGCAGCGCGCGCAACAACCACCCGCCTGCGGCGAGCGTGACCGTGCCGGCGGCCAGGCGAAACGCTGCGGGCACCATGACGTCAGGCCCCCTGGAACCTCGGCGGACGCTTCTCCACGCGGGCAACTTGCGCCTCGATCACGTCCTGGCTACCCCACGCCTTGTCGAACAGCTCCTTGTGCACCGGCCAGGCCTCCTCGATCGAACCGTCGTCGTTGAGTACCCGCTTGGCGTGCTGAATCGCCAGCGGCGCCAGCCCGGTGATCTCGGCGGCCCACGCCTGGGCGTCTTCCAGCGTCCCGATCCGGTTGGCCATGCCAGTCTGTAGGGCCGTCTCGGGGGTCAGCTTCTCCGCGGTCAACAGCATCGCCCGCGCCCGGCCGTGTCCGACCAGCGAAGACAGTCGGCGGATGCTCCAGTTGTCCAGGGCAAGGCCGTATTTCGACGTCGGAAATTGGAAGAATGCGTCGGGGGCGACGACCCGCAGGTCGCATTGCATGGCCAGCTGCAGGCCCGCGCCTATGGCCGGACCGTTGATCGCGCCGATCACCGGGATGGGAGCCGCATCCAGGGCCTTGTGCAGCTCGATGAGGCGGTCCGGGTAGTCGGCGGCAAACGCGTCGCCGCTCAGATCCGCACCCGCGCAGAACACCGTGCCCTGGCCGGTCAGCACGATGGCGCGGATGGATCCATCACCGGCCTTCAGCACGGCCTCGCGCAGTTCGTCGACGAGCTGTGAGTTGAGCGCGTTGCGTCGCTCTGCGCGCTGCATTTCGATGGTCATTACGGCTTCGACCTGCGTGATACCGATCATGGGCGTCAGCCTATATAGCCTGGCCGCGTGAGTCGCATCACGACCGAACAACTGCAGGATGCGGTACTGGACGAGGGCTCCTTCGTGGGCTGGGACAGCGAGCCGCTGAAGATACCGACCAGCGAGGCCTACGCGCGCGAGCTCGCCGATGCCCGGGCGGCAACCGGCCTCGACGAAGCCGTGCTCACCGGTGAGGGGCGAATACACGGGCGCCGGGTGGCGGTCGTGGTGTGCGAGTTCAGCTTCCTCGGGGGGTCGATCGGGGTCGCGGCGGCCGAACGGATCACCGCCGCCGTGCAGCGCGCCACGGCCGAGCGTCTCCCGCTGCTGGCATCGCCCAGCTCCGGCGGCACCCGCATGCAGGAGGGCACGGTCGCGCTCCTGCAGATGGTGAAGATCGCCGCGGCCGTCAGGCTCCACAAGCGGGCGCATCTGCCCTACCTGGTCTACCTGCGCAACCCGACCACCGGCGGGGTTTTCGCGTCGTGGGGCTCGCTGGGTCACATCACCGTCGCCGAGCCCGGCGCGCTGATCGGGTTCCTCGGGCCGCGGGTGTACGAGCAGCTCTACGGCGAACCCTTCCCGCCGGGCATCCAGACCGCGGAGAACCTGCAACGTCACGGGGTGATCGACGGCGTCGTCGCGATCGACGAGCTGCGCCGGACGGTGGATCGCGCGCTGACCGTCATCGCCGACCCTCCGGAGCCGTTGCCCGCGACCGCACCCGACGAAGCGATACCCGATGTGCCGGCCTGGGATTCGGTGCTCGCGTCGCGACGCCCGGACCGGCCGGGTGTCGGGCATCTGCTGCGCCACGGTGCCACCGATCTGGTGCTGTTGTCCGGCACCGGCAGCGGGGAGGCGGCGACCACCCTGTTGGCGCTGGCCCGATTCGCGGGCCAGCCCGCGGTGGTGCTCGGCCAGCAGCGCCTCACCGGCGGGCTGGTCGGGCCGGCGTCGCTGCGGGAAGCCCGCCGTGGCATGGCGCTGGCCGCCGAATTGCGACTGCCGCTGGTGCTGGTGATCGACACCGCCGGGCCCGCGCTGTCGGCCGAGGCCGAGCAGGGCGGGCTGGCCGGTCAGATCGCCCAATGCGTGGCCGAACTGGTGACGCTGGATACCCCGACGGTGTCGGTGCTGCTAGGCCAGGGCAGCGGCGGGCCGGCGCTGTCGATGGTGCCCGCCGACCGGGTGCTGGCCGCGCTACACGGCTGGCTGGCACCGCTGCCGCCGGAGGGCGCCAGCGCGATCGTCTTCCGCGATACCGCGCATGCCCCCGAACTTGCTGCGGCCCAAGGTATTCGGTCAGCGGACCTGCTGCGGTCCGGGATCGTCGACGCCATCGTGCCGGAACATCCCGATGCCGCCGACGAGCCGATCGAGTTCTCCCAGCGACTATCGGGCGCCATTGCCGCAGAGGTGCACGCGCTGCGCGGCATCCCGTGCGCCGAGCGTATTGCCCAACGGTTGCGGCGTTACCGCGGAATCGGATTGCCTTGAACGCGGCGTCGGGTGAGTGCTCCTCGACTCCGCTGAAGCTAGAACCTACTCGCCACGCCGCTCGGGATCAGCGGCGGTTTGGCCGCCGACGGAGTCGTGACTCCGGTTACCGCGCCCTGGCCGGCGTTTTCCGCGACACTCAGCGGAGCCGGGAGCCATATCCCGGGCGCACGGCCGAGATCGATAATCGGCCCGAGAAACGGCTGGATCACGTCGGCCAACGGGTTTCCCAGGACGGGGAGACATGTCCGTAGCGGATCCAGCAGAGGCAGTTGCGCGGTCCGCATCGAATTGCGCGGTCGACATCAAATAGTAAGTCAGGTTGCCAATCTGGCTTTCGATGGCGTTGCCAAGCCCTGCCGCAGCAACATAGGAAGCAATGGGATGCGTGTAAAACACGCTGGACAGCGAGCGAGTTCAAGGGCGTCAGAAGCCAAAACGGGTGCGGCGGGAAATCGGCGATCGCGTCGTATTCCGAAGTGAAAATTGAAGTGCATACGACGTCATGAGCGGTGTGGCGAAGCGAAACTCCCCGAAGCCCGGGAGCGTACGGGATTGATTGCCGGCGGCAACAACCGTCGCAGTCCATGCGACAGCTATGGACTGTATCAGACATATATGGTACATATGAGACATTATTGACTCAGCAGCGACTGGCGGCTCGCTAACGACGAGACTTGCTATGCGGAGCCAGTGACAGGGGTTTGTCTTGGCGGCGAGCTAGTGAGGTCGTCCGCGTCTGTGGCCGACCGTTACGAACAAGGAGTCGTATTGGCTTTGGTATTTCTGTTGTGCGCAATCTTCGCCGAAGTGGTAGCGACGAGTCTGCTCAAAAGCACCGAAGGCTTCGCGCGACTGTGGCCGTCACTGGCCGTCGCGGCGGGCTACGCCGGTTCTTTCTGGCTAATGTCATTGTCCATCTCGCGCGGCATGCAGGTAGACGTCTCCTATGCGTTGTGGTCGGCAATCGGCACGGCCGGCATAACGGTCGTTGCCACATTGTTCCTGGACTCGCCAGTCTCGACAGCGAAAGTTGTTGGCATCACCCTAATCATCGCCGGCGTTGTCACGATGAACCTATCTGGCGATCATTGACAGCGGCTCCAGATACGCAATGAGGAGACCGGAATCAAGCGTCCTGCGGGATGGTGAATGACGTTGCGCCCGGACGCGCATTGAAGGTTATTCGAGCCTTGAACAAGACAAGAATGCCCGTACCGTTCATCGTCTCTCCAAGCGCGTTGCGCCACATGACGAACCGTCTTGAGATGGACGCAGAGGCAGTAGAAGTCGAGGCTCGCAAATCTGGGTACGCCAGGCGGTGCGCATCTGGGTGGGATCGACCACCATGACAACGGGTTCGAAGTGGCGGCGTGCGACGCGGCAGCGGCGCAATACCAGATCTGAAGTGAGGTCGACGATAAGTCGGTAGACGTGATCTCCACGGACCGGCGGGTTTCTCGCGACCATGAAGGGAATCACCAACATTCAATCGATGTGCTCGGCAATCGCGGTGGCTTGATGACGGAAGATGAGCCCTGCGAGCAGCGCCCCGTCACTGGCAGCGGTTGAGATCACAGCGCCAGCCGGACGGCTGCCGGGTGCGAACAGGGGCACCGACGCAAGAGTGGGTCTGGATTGCTTTTTTCTGTCGGGCCTTTTTCGCTGAGAGTTACCCAAAAGTCTTGGCACGAAGCGCGATTCAACCGGAACGCAGTGGCTCACGAAATTGCCGAATGGCAACTTATGATCGCGGCGATCCGGGCGGTTTCACACTGCTGGCCGGTCATCTCATGGGCCGCCGACGGCATGACGGCCGCCATCCCAAACATCGCGTTTCACCCACGAACCCGCACAAACAGCTTGAGATTAACACGTTGCATATAAGACATCTTTGTCTTACTATCATGTTCGTTCAACCCTTGCTGCTGGCTCGTTACTAAGGCACGCCCGGCGCTACGGGGATCGCATCGGACAAACTGAGGAGTGACGATGTCGCGCATGGCGACTTGGAAGAAAGCGCCTGCCGTCTTTGTGGGAGTTGCCGGGGTGCTGGCGGCAAGTTTGATGGGGTGTTCGCGGACCGGCAGACCGTTGATCGTGCCGCAACACGCGTTGGATCTCAAATTGCCGACGAATAATGACGATACGTACCTGACGCCCAACCCGTTGCCTCCGGGGCGTCGCGGTGATCTGATTACCTCGATTAACAAGGGTCCCAGCGCCGCTTTCGGCGGGGCCAATCGTACTGACCTGCTGTACCACTCGGTCAACTCGCGCAGCGAAGATGTTGCCGTTAGCGGGGTCCTGCTTGTTCCCAGCAGTTCTCCACCCGACGGAGGCTGGCCCTTGATCTCGTGGGCCCACGGCACGATGGGCATATCGGACCGTTGCGCGCCGTCGCACTACCCAAACTTGGGCTTCGATGACGCAGCGAATTACTTGCGTCTACTCCTTATCTCTGGCTACGCAGTGGTTGCCACCGACTACATCGGATTGGGCACCCCAGGCGTTCACACCTACATGAGTGCTATTGATCAAGGCAACGCCGTTGCCGACATTGTTCCCGCAGCAAGACGCCTCAATCCATACCTGTCGGCCACCTGGTTCGTGAGTGGGCACTCGCAAGGTGGTGCGGCCGCCCTAGACGCCACCCGAGCCGGCGAAGGCGGAGAGATCCCCGCGGGTCTTGCCGGCACTATCGCGATCGCGCCCGGAAACTCGACCGATAGGGTGCCGTCGGCGGTCATTGACGGCAGCGACCGGGACCCTTTCGCTCCCCTTCTTGACATGTATGTCCTCATCGGTGCTGCCGCTTCTGACCCGAGGGTCCAACCGAATTCGGTGTTATCAGCGCAGGGGAAGCGACTCATACAGACCATCCCGCACGGCATGTGCTTGCTGGAATATTTCGACCACTCTGACAAACTTCCCGAGGCCAGTGTGTTCTCTAATAACCAGGACGCCATCGCCGGACTCGAACCGCGCCTGGCCAGGTACGGCAATCCCGACAGTCTGCCTACCCGTGGTCCCGTCTTAGTCGTCACTGGGGATGCGGATACCGTCGTCCCCGCCGTCGGCACATTCCAGCTCATCTATCGCTTGCGCCATCTGGGCTCAGAGATCGACGAGGTCGTCCTGCCCGGGCAGGACCATATGCAGCCTCTACTGAACAGCCTCTGCCTGCAATTACGATTTCTCAACAAGCATGGCGGCCCCACGCCCCGCCCCCACACCAATTGTGTGCCGTCGCAGTAGGGCAGTGGGTGAGCCCGGTGTGTGGTCGCGCCGAAGTCTGTGGCACCCGTCGCAGCCTGGAACCAGGCTCCAGCGGCTCAGGTCGACCGAGCCCCGGCGGCTGCAATGAAGCTCGTGGGACTGGGAACTCGTAGACAGCACCAACTAACACCGTAGTTTCGCCGCCGCTCCCCCACTCGCAACCGGAATCCACAATCACAACTTGGAGTCGACTGCGTTCGCGCATCACGAACCTAGGATTCCCTCCAACATCAGGCCGGCGATCATCAGCGAGAAATCGCGGCGCGCAACTTTACCGAGCTGAATTGACCATTCCGCGGTTGCCACGAGGCTGTAGAACGCTTCGGTTAGCCAGACCGCGGTGAGGTCGGTTCGAAACTCGCCGTCTCGTTGTCCGCGTGCGAACAGATCGGTGATCTGTCGGTCAAGGTCGGCAAAACCAACCAGAGTTTCTGCGAAGTCAAGTTCTTGCGAGTACAACAACACGAGATATCCCGCTACCGGCTCACAGCCGAGGACTAAGCGTTGTAGAGCTTCGACCGCCGAGCCCTTCGTCAACTGAGCCTCCACCAACACTGCCTTGAGCGCGGTGATCGCCGCCTCGCGTAGCGCTTCGATCAGTGCGGGCCTTCCGGCGAAGTGCCGATGCAGGGTGGCACGGCTCACCCCCACCGCGACGGCGATTTCGTCCATCGTCGCTGCGGGCCGGCGACCAAGATAATCAGCCGCCGAAAGCAACATGCGCGCACGGCTCTTCGCCGCCATCCCGTCTGGCACACACACACTTTAACGCGGCTGAGCTATATATATCTCATATGAGGCATACGTGTGCCTAGTGGCGGCGGCGCGTCACAGACGATCATTCTGATTAAGGCTTCAGCGCTTCTGCTGCTTGATCTGCGCCGTATGGAACTTCGTCGGCGTCGTCGCAAGCATTGATCGGGATCGAAGTATCAGGGCGACCCGACGCGAGTCGCCAGACAGTTCCGCGCCGATCGCGACAGGGTTGAGATGGTCCTTTTCCCCGCCAGATCTCTTCTGAATTAAAGAATTAGCGCGTTTGACACGAAGTGGTCGGCAGGCGGTTTGCCACATGGGCTCGCCCGTCTCGACGGCAACGCCAGCATACATCGGCCTTGTCGTGGCGATCGGATGCATCGGAGCGGGCCGCGTTTAGCTGAAATCACTCATATCCCTACCCCTCACAACACCTTTAACCAAATAACACGTCTCGACCCCAATGCACAGGCCGACGTATGCGTTCCCTATATAAGACAGTTACGACCTATTTGCAACATTACTGCATCATCGACGTTGATCACTACGACATCGCAAGCGAGCCCAGCCTGGGGTCTCTGGCTTAGAGAAAGGAGCGCACGAGGTTGATTGAGGGCAACACGGGAGATGCGCACGACGCCCTCGCGGCTTCAGGGTTACTAGCCACAAATTTCACGAGATGCTCGTCGCAGGCGACGTTTTCCACCTTGACCGCGCCGAAGCTGCCATCCCTCCTTGAGCGCTCGGTCGATTTGCAACGTCAAAACGTCGCAGCAAGTGGAGTTCCATTCCCGCCCAACGGTCCTCAATCCACAGGAGGCTGGCCACTAACCTTGTGTGCCCATTGCACCTTGAGTCGCAAAACCCACCCCGCACCCTCGCCCAAACCAACGAACGCCTCGCCGAGGGTCCATGCCGAGCGTTTACGGGCCCTCCTCCACGCTGGACATGCTGCTGCTGTCACCTACGTTGAAATGGCCGCCCGAGGCACTCGCAAATGCGCAAGCCCTGTCGAACAGGGTGATGCCGTCGCCCACAGCGTGGCTGCAGTCCAGCACGAACTCTCCAATATCTGGTTCGCCATTGAACGCTCGCAAGGTGACGCACCGGACCTTTTCCAAATTCAAGCCGACTCCTCATGAACCGTCAACCACGCAGCTGGTTCTCGATCCCGGGGCACCGCAAAAGCGATTTCGCTATGGCACTCGGTTCGGGCACCGACGCGATGGTCCTGGACTGGGACGAAACCGTAGCGCCTCACGAAAAGCAGGTGGCAAGGAGAGTGGTGGTCGAGGTCCTGTGCGAGAAAGAGCGTCGACTCCCGGTCTGGGTACGCATCAATGCCCGTGCCAGCAACTGGCGGATGGAAGACCTACTTAGCCTGGAGAAAGTCCCGGCCAATCGCCTCGCTGGCGTCGTACTACCGAAAACACAGTATCCATCTGATATTTCTGACACCCGTAAGCGCCTCGACAAACGTCTACGCATCGTGGCACTCGTGGAATGTGCCCACGGCATTCACAAAACGCCGGCGCTGGCCGCCACGCCAAGAGTAGCGACACTGGCGTTGGGTGAGTCCTCATTTCTAATCGACGCTGGGCTCGGCCACGACGAACACCCCTGGATTTATCCACGCGGCTGCCTCGTCTTTGCTTGCCACGCGGCCAATGTCGATCCGCTTATCGACCGGGCCGATACGCGCGTCGCCGACCCCCAGTACGCCGCCCGATCGGCATGTCCTGCCTCGATCCTCGGATTGGGCGCCAAGCTGTGCATTAGCGCGAGCCAGATTCCTTACATCAACGCAGCTTTCGGCTACAACGATCATCAAAGCGCATGGGCGCTGCGTGTTCTCGCAGCCGCCAAAAAGCGACTGAGCGATATACGGATCGACGGCCGAATCGTAGATGAATCCCGCCGTGAATTCGCTCGCCACATCGTCAGCCACACCTCGTAACCACGACTCGCGAAATTCGTTGGGAACGCGCCGTCGCCGCCGCGGCACAGCTGGAATAAAGGAGATGACCGACGATGACTGCGCTTTCGGATTTCGGGTCGCTGCCACCCGAAATAAATTCTGGACGCATGTACTGCGGTGCAGGCTCGGCGCCACTGGTGACTGCCGCAGCCGCGTGGAACGCCCCGGCCGACGAATTGCGTTTGACAGCATCATCTTTCAGATCCGTGGTCGCGACGCTGGTCGTCAGTGAGTGGCAAGGCCTGGCATCGACTGCCATGGAGGCCACAGCCGCTCGATATTCAACGTGGGTGAACACGGCCGCTGCCCACGCCGAGCAAACCGCAGTGCAGGCTCTCGCCGCGGCGCGGGCGTACGAAGCCGCTGTCGCGGCCGTGGTGCCGCCGCCCACGATCACAGCTAACCGGGAGCGCCTCAAGACGCTGATCTCGACCAACATCCTGGGTCAGAACAACCCGACAATCGCTTTTACGGAGGCTGAATACGACCAGATGTGGGCCCAAGACGCCGCCGCGATGTACGGCTACGCCAGCTCGTCAGCGACGGCCACCCGGCTTTCGCCATTCCTCCCGCAACAACCGATCACACCCGGGCACACCGTACAACCAATCCCAGTCATCCACGCGCCCAGCACGATCATCGAAACGCAGCACCTATTGGTATCCCAGCTAACGTCCACAGTCCCTGCCGCTCTACACATCCTCGCATCGCCTGCAACCTCGACAACATCACTTCCAGGCGCGTCCGGGATCACCAGTCTGGCAACAGAGTCCGCCGCGCCTTGGCTGAACAATCTCTGGAACAAGTGGGGGCCCAACGCCAACATGTGGAACACTTTGTTTGTTGCAACAACCGGCCTCTTAACCACTCTCCTCAGCTTGCCGACGCGGGCGGCAACCACTGACATAGCCAAAGACGTTGCCGCGGAGGACCTTGAACATGTGGTCGCACCACCGCTGGGCGGTATCGGCGTAGGGACTTCGGGGGGAGCAGCGGCAGGTCTAGGTAAAGCCGCATTGATCGGACAATTAGCGGTGCCGCCGAGTTGGGCCGCCCCGGCCCCCACCGCTAGCCAAATCACCCCGGATCGGGACGCTTCAAATCCAACAGCGCCCATCGCGGTAATGCCTGGTATGCCAGGCATTACCACGGGACCGAAGTCTGGCCCCGGAGCGTTGGGCCCTGACCTTCCTCAATACGGTGTCAGGCGGCCCGTAATCGTCCGCCACCCGGCTGGCGGGTAGACAACCGACACCGGGAGTACGCAATGCGATATCTCTACAAGTGTGGAGCAAACTCAAAATAGCATCTGCCACTGTAGATTTCGAGCGACTGCCCACAAAGATACGTTCAATGGCTTCACTTAGGACTGTGTTCACGCCGATCTCGCAATCGGTCGCACGGCGGCGAAACCGCGATCCGGGATCGAGTTTTCCAAGCGACTATCGGGCGCCATTGCCGCAGAAGTGCACGCGCTGCGCAGCATCCCGTGCGCCGAGCGTATTGCCCAACGGCTGCAGCGTTATCGCGTAATCGGATTACCTTGATTGCGAACCGGATCCGCGACACGTAAACCACACACGACACGTCGAAGAACATCTTCGGTCGCCCTATCCAAGGGGCGTGTAGTGCGTTGCCTTGTTGCCCTCGAGACCTCTCTCCACGGATCGGGTAGTGACCCGTCGACCGAACCGTTCGAGTCGGCACCCTAACGTCGGGACACGACCGGGCTGTCCGATCAGCAGGTTCAACGCCGCGATGCCCCGAACGACGTGCGCGGCGTATCTGTTGCGCGGAATGTCAAGGTCGTCGGCAAGGACTTGAACCGGGTAGCGGGTGTTGGCCACGGCGCTGACGTACAGCCCTGTCTTTGCCCGAGTGGCCTCGAATCCGCGCATGATTCGCCGGAAAGCGCGGCCACCGTCGACCCTCAACAGCGATGATTGATGAACCCCGATCTCGGCATTCGTCGTATGGGTGTCGCGCGACAAGGCAATCGAACGCATCAGCGCACGGAACACTGGCCCCCTTCCGACCGTGAGCCACACGCGATCGATCACTGGCCAAGCAAATGGCCGCATCTGCAATGGCTTTCGGAATGTATGTACTTCGGCCATCGTGTTGAGGATCGTCAACGAGCGACGCGTTCCGGCGCATAGGCGGCGACCTCGAAGCCCACCGGTCCACCGATGTCGTGGACCACGAGATGGAATCGCTCGATCTTCATGGCATCCATCGTTTTTCGCAGATGCCGCCCCAGGCCGGTCCCGGAGCAGTCGAAATCTGTTGGACGTGCCGACAATCCGAGGCCGGGTAAGTCTGGCGCCACACCCCGCATTCCCCGGGTTGCTAATTCGGCAAGCAGACATCGCCACAGGTAGCTCGATACCGGAACGCCGTGGACGCAGACGACGGGGACCGCGCCTGCTCCTTCATCACGGACAAAGGTCGCGACGCCACCGACGTCGACCATATGACCTGCACCGCGGTGGGCCTCGAGAAGAAGTTCGACCTCAGGGGCCATCGGTTGCCCCCCTTCGACGGCGTAAGCCAAAACCTGGAACGCGCGTTTCAAGATAGCAGGACGAGTGCTACAGTGAAAGCCCGAAATCAAACTGCGCAGAGGGTCATGGCCGACATCAAGCATTTCGACACGGATGCGGCCTTGGACGCCATCGTTGAGCTGTTTTGGCGAAACGGCTTGGCCGCCACTGGCATCCAAGACATCGTGTCGGCAACCGGCGTCAACCGATCCAGCCTATATAGCACCTTCGGCAATAAGCAGGCCATGTATGCGCGCGCATTGCAACGTTATATCGACACGTGGGCCGGGCCCGTGCATCGTCATCTCACCGACAGCGAGCGCGGAGTTCCGGCCATTGTCGACCTGTTCGATGGCCTGATTCGACTCCGGTGCAGAGGACCTTTCGCCGGCTGGGGGTGCATGGTCACCAATGCACACGCCGGCATCGAAAGCACCGCTCCCGAGATCCGCTCCTTACTCAACCGGCATCACCAACAGCTGCGCGGCGCCCTAAGCACCGCCCTTCGTGCGGGGCGCGCCCAAGGGCAGCTTTCCGGCGATGCGGACCCGGATAGGGCCGCCGAGATGCTTGCCTCGTTGGCTTACACAATCAATTTGCGTTCTCGGTCGGACGCCGCCGTCTTGCCATTGCGGCGAGCGGTTGCCGAAGCACTCAAGTCGATCGGATACGACGTCGGTGGGACGCCCCGAAGAAGCGTATCGGCAGGATGATCCGAACGGGCCAGCGCCTCGCCGCGGGTCGACTGTCAGGCATGCGCCTCGCCGCGCAAGTTGCCCACACTGCGAGGGCAGCTGATGGTGTCGTTCTCATTCCCGTGCTGGGTGGTCAGAAAACGACGGTATTGCGGTACCCGAGCGAAAAGCTCCGCATGCCGGCCGACGTGAGTGATGGTCGGTCCGGCCTCGCCGTCTTCTATGAAGGCACCCGGTCCGCCAGCAGCACGCTGGAGATGCGGCGCGCCACGATGATGCCCGTGACGCCCTTGAGCGCTACCCGCAGCGCCGCAGCGATCCCGATCTCGGTCTGCGTATCGAGCCCGGGCAGGGCGTCGTCGATCACCAGCAGCTTCGGCGTGGCGACGATCGCCCGGGCCAGGCACAACCGCTGACGCTGCCCACCGGAGAGCCGCATGCCCTGTTCGCCGATCCGGGTATCGATCCCAAACGGCAGGTCGTGGACGAACCGCGCGGCCGCGATGTCGAGCGCCGCGGATAATTCCGCGTCGGTGGCGTCCGGTCGGCCGATGCGTAGGTGCTCGGCCACCGACATCGAAAACACCGTCGGGTCCTCGAACGCCGTGCACACCGCGCCGCGCAGCGTCGGCAGCGACATCTCGCGGATGTCCTGGCCGTCCAGCAGAATCCTCCCCTCGGAGGCGTCATAGAGGCGGGAAAGCAATGCTGTCAGAAGGGATGTCCCGGCACCCGCGGCGCCGACGAGGGCTAGTGTCTCGCCGGCTTCGACGATCAGCGTGACATGACGAAGCAACCATTGTTCGCCCGTCACCGCGTCGGGCACTCGAAAACCCACATCGTCGAGCTCGAGACGCCCGGTCCGGACGGGTTCGGGTTGCGGCCCGCCGGGGACATCGCGGGGCACATCGGGGATTTCGGCATCCGCACCCCTCGACAGCAGGAAGTCCATCGAGGCGATCGGCCACACCACTGACACCGTCACCGTGACGAGGGCGGCCAGACCGAGGGTCGTGGCGGCGATGCCCAGCACCCATAACCCGCCCGGGTGGTGATGGCGCATGTGCCCATCGACCATGGCTCTGGTGATGGCCGGAATGCACACCGCGGCAATGAAACTGATGACCGCCACCGCCGCGACGACGATCCAGCGGGCGCGGTGTGGTGCCGGGTCGGATGCGGGGGCCGGGCCAGTGGACGCCGGGGTGATCGCGGACGCCGAGCGGGCAGGCGCGTCCGGCGGACCCAGGGCCTCAGTCACAACGATTCCGTCTCTGGAGTTCCGTTGCGGCCAGTGGCACCGAAATCGAAGGCCCGCAACGTCAATGCTGACCAAGACACTCAATGTCTCGGCCTGCCACCTGGATTCGATCATCGCATGGTCGTTATCGTTCGCCAGTCGCGGCTGAGACTCGAAAGCGTAACCATTTAGCCACCGGGCCGGTCCCCGATAACCCGCCTGAGCCAACAATCCGGCAAAATGGACGACATGGACTCTGGCGTCAGCTCACCTCGCGTCTTGGTCGTCGACGACGACTCCGATGTGCTTGCCTCGCTGGAGCGCGGACTGCGTCTCTCCGGCTTCGAAGTTTCCACCGCCGTCGACGGGGCCGAGGCCCTGCGCAGCGCCACCGAGACCCGCCCGGACGCGATTGTGCTGGACATCAACATGCCCGTGCTGGACGGCGTCAGCGTCGTCACCGCCCTGCGCGCGATGGACAACGACGTCCCGGTCTGCGTGCTCTCCGCCCGTAGCTCGGTCGACGACCGCGTCGCCGGCCTGGAGGCGGGTGCCGACGACTACCTCGTCAAGCCATTCGTGCTGGCCGAGCTGGTCGCGCGCGTCAAGGCGCTACTGCGCCGCCGCGGAGCCGCCGCGTCGACCTCGTCGGAAACGATCACTGTCGGCCCGCTGGAAGTCGACATTCCGGGCCGGCGGGCGCGGGTCAACGGCGTCGACGTCGACCTGACCAAGCGCGAGTTCGACCTGCTGGCGGTGCTGGCCGAGCACAAGACCGCCGTGCTGTCCCGCGCGCAGCTGTTGGAGCTGGTATGGGGCTACGACTTCGCCGCCGACACCAACGTCGTCGACGTCTTCATCGGTTACCTGCGCCGCAAGCTGGAGGCCAACGGCGGTCCCAGGCTGCTGCACACCGTCCGTGGCGTTGGGTTCGTCCTGCGGATGCAGTAACGACGCGGTAGGCACCACAGGCATGAAGTTCCTATCGCGGCTCTTGGCCCGTACGCCCTCGTTACGGACCCGGGTGGTGCTCGCGACGGCGATCGGTGCGGCGATCCCGGTGCTGATCGTCGGGGCCGTCGTCTGGGTCGGGATCACCAACGACCGCAAGGAGCGGCTGGACCGCCGGCTCGACGAGGCCGCGGGCTTCGCGATCCCGTTCCTGCCGCGCGGCCTCGATGAGATCCCGCGCTCGCCTAACGACCGCGACGCGATCATGACGATCCGGCGTGGCAGCCGGGTGAAGTCGAATTCCGATGTGACGCTGCCCCGTTTCGACGTCGACTACACCGACACCTACATCAACGGCGTGCGTTACCGCGTGCGCACGGTGGAGATCCCGGGGCCGGAGCCGACGGCGTTGGCCGTCGGCGCGACGTATGACGCCACCCTCGCCGAGACCAACAATCTGCACCGCAGGGTGCTGCTCATCTGTGGGTTCGCCATCTTCGCGTCGACGGTGTTCGCCTGGCTGCTGGCCTCTTTCGCGGTACGCCCGTTCAAACAGCTTGCGCAGCAAACCCGATCGATCGATGCGGGTGACGAGGCGCCGCGTGTCGAAGTGTACGGCGCCACCGAGGCCGTCGAGATCGCCGAGGCCATGCGCGGCATGTTGCAACGCATCTGGAACGAGCAAAACCGCACCAAGGAAGCGCTCTCGTCGGCGCGCGATTTCGCTGCCGTGTCCTCCCACGAACTGCGCACCCCCCTGACCGCGATGCGCACCAACCTCGAGGTGCTGTCGACCCTCGATCTGCCGGACGACCAGCGCAACGAGGTGATCAGCGACGTCATCCGGACGCAGTCCCGGATCGAGGCGACATTGAGCGCGCTGGAGCGGCTGGCCCAGGGCGAACTGTCCACCTCCGACGATCACGTGCCGGTTGACATCACCGAACTTCTGGACCGCGCCGCCCACGACGCGACGCGGGTCTATCCCGATGTCGACGTCTCGCTGGTACCGTCGCCCACCTGCATCATCGTGGGAATGCCGGCGGGTCTGCGCCTCGCGGTCGACAACGCGATCGCCAACGCCGTCAAGCACGGCGGCGCCACCCGGGCTCAGCTGTCCGCGGTCAGTTCGCGCGCCGGGGTGGACATCGCCGTCGACGACAACGGCAGTGGCGTGCCAGAAGGCGAGCGCCACCTGGTGTTCGAGCGCTTCTCCCGCGGGTCGACGGCCTCGCACTCGGGATCGGGTCTGGGGCTGGCCCTGGTGGCCCAGCAGGCCCACTTGCACGGCGGGACGGCTTCGCTGCAAGACAGCCCCCTGGGCGGCGCGCGACTGCTGCTGCGGCTGCCCGCCCCGAGTTAATGCCCGGCGCCCATGGTCATTTCCCGGGGTGCCACGGCGTGAAGCCGGCCCGCAAGGCGGATTGCTCGTCGGAGAACCAGACCTGGGCAACGGTCGGGTCGTAGCCGGGGTTGTCGGGGGTGTAGTAAAGCCGGACATCGACGCGCGCCTTGACCAGCCATCCCGCCGGTCCGCGGCCATCCGGTCCGGGTTGCGCGGAGCCGGGTCCGTAGGGGGTGGGTGGTGGCACCGGGATCTTCGTCGTCCGCGACTCGCTATTCGCGGGGAGCTGCGTTGTCGGCGGGTCTGCCACGATCCTCGTGGTCGGGGGGTCGGGTATCACCGGGTGGTCGACAGGTACCTCAAGCGGCACTTCATGTTTGACGGGCCGGGACAGGAACGCGAGCGTCAACAGCAACCCTGCCGCGAACGACAAGCCGAACAGCCACCAGTGCACGTGATTCATCGGCGCACAGCTATCAGCGCGGCGATCACCCAGGCAACCGACGATCCCGCCACGAAGGCCAGCAGGTACCACAACCACTGGATCACGAAATCCACGCCGATCCTCCTCAGCCAACCACGATCTCGACGCGGCGGTTTTTCGCGCGGCCGTCGGCGGTGTCGTTGCCGGCGACCGGGTTGATCGAACCCAGGCCCCGGACGGTCAAGCGATTACTCGTGACGCCTTGGGCGACAAGACAATTCGTCACCATCTGAGCCCGGCTATCGCTCAGCGGGATGTTCACCGCCTCGGTGCCGGAATTGTCGGTGTAGCCGTTGATCGTCGCGTGCGCATTCGGGCAGGCCTTCAGCTTGTCGGCGACCTGGGTCAACATCCGATCGTCGGCCGGGGTCAGGCTGAATCCGTCGTTGCCGAACGTAATCAGCCCGCCCGTCACGGCGTTGATGTCCGACTGCAGGTCGCCGCACTGGCCCGCGGGCGGTGGCGGCGGCGGCGTGCCGTCAACCGCAAGCTGGTCGACGACAGTCAGATTCGACCAGGTGTGCGCGGCGTCGGAGTCGATCGTGTTCTTCTGATCTTGCGACGCTGCTGTTCCGGTCAGGGTGATCGTGTTCCCGTCGACCGTGAGATTGAAGTTGGTGATCGACGCACTGTTCGTGAAAATCGGTCCGGCATTGGAGAAGTCGAGTGCGTCCACGTTCGGATTGATGCCGATTTGGTCGATGATGTCCCCATCGGCCGGCAGTGCGGTTTTCAGCACCCGGGTCAGCACGGCCTTCGCGGAATCGTCGGGAAACTCGCCGGTGAGGGTTACGTCGTTGCCGGTGCGGACAATTGAGAGCGGCGCCAGGGACAGCGGCGGCTTGCCGGGCCTGCCCGACGACGCGACCGGCGGTGCTGCACGCGCCGGCCCGGGGGCAGCTCGGGACCGCTCGAGTGCGCCGTAGCCGATCGCGGCTATCAGCAATGGGATAACCACCAACCCGATCAGCCAGCCCAGGCCCAGCGAACGCCGATAGGAGATCGGGGCGTGCGGCGAGTCGGCCGCATGGCCGAAACGCGCCCGCAGACCCACGACTGCCCCTCCTCGATGCCTGTGCCGGGGCGTGTCGACCCCGCAAGCGATATGCAGCCTACCGACTGCACCTGTTGTCACCGGGCGCGTCGGGCACACTGGAGCAATGGGCAGTAGACCGACCGACAGCGAGACCCTGGCGCACATCCGCAATCTGGTCGCCGAGGAGAAGAATTTGCGGGCACAGCTGCAGCACCGCGACATCAGCGAGTCCGAGGAGCACGAACGGCTCCGCCGAGTCGAGATCGAACTCGACCAGTGCTGGGACCTGCTGCGTCAGCGGCGCGCGCTGCGCGAAACCGGCGGTGATCCGCGCGAGGCCGCGGTGCGCCCCGGCGACCAGGTCGAGGGTTACCTGGGCTAGATATGTCCCTCGGTGACGCGCCGGATTGTGACCCGGATTGCGACGCCGTTGTCGTGGGTGGGGGCCACAACGGCCTGGTGGCAGCGGGCTACCTGGCCCGGGCCGGGCTCCGGGTGCGATTGCTGGAGCGGCTGGGGCACGTCGGTGGGGCCGCGGTTTCGGCGCGGGCCTTCGACGGCGTCGACGTCCGGGTGTCGAGGTACTCGTACCTGGTGAGCTTGCTGCCGCCGCGCATCGTGGCGGACCTGGGCGCCGACGTGCGGTTGGCTCGGCGGCCGTTCTCGTCGTATACGCCGCACCCGGCGACGGGCGGGCGCAGCGGGCTGCTGGTCGGGTCGCAGGGTTCGCTCGTCGGCGCCGCCGCCGATGAGCGGGGATTCGCGGAGTTCTACCGCCGCTGCCGCGTGCTGACCGACCGGCTGTGGCCGACGCTGACCGAGCCGCTGCGCACCCGCGCGCAGGCGCGCCGCCACGTCATCGACGGCGGCGATCCGCGGGCCGCCGCGGTGTGGCGGGCGATCGTCGACGAGCCGATCGGGCACGCGATCGCCGACGCCGTGCGCGACGACCTGGTCCGGGGCGTGATCGGCACCGACGCGCTGATCGGCACGTTCGCCCGTCTCGACGATCCGTCGCTGCTGCAGAACATCTGCTTCCGGTATCACGTGCTCGGCGGCGACTGGGACGTCCCGGTCGGCGGGATGGGCGCGCTGACCGCGGCCCTGGCCGCCGCAGCTGTCCGTCACGGAGCCGAAATCATCACTGGTGCAGATGTTTACGGTGTCGAGCCGGACGGCGGGGTGCGCTATCGCCAGGACGGACAAGAAGTTCGGGTTCGGGGCCGGTTCATTCTGGCCGGCGTCAGCCCGACGGTGTTGGCCGAGCTGCTCGGCGAGCCACCGGCACCGGCCGCGCCGGGGGCACAGGTGAAGGTGAACATGGTGCTGCGCCGCCTGCCGCGGTTGCGCGACGACAGCGTCACCCCGGAGCGGGCGTTTGCCGGCACGTTTCACGTCAACGAAACGTGGAGCCAACTGGATTCGGCCTACGCACGCGCAGCTGCCGGCGGGCTACCGGATCCGTTGCCGTGCGAGGCGTACTGCCATTCGCTGACCGACCCCAGCATCCTGTCGGCCGAGCTGCGCGAGTCGGGTGCGCAGACGATGACGGTGTTCGGCTTGCACACACCACACTCGTTGACCGACACCACCTCCCGCGACCAGCTGACCGAGTCAGTGCTGAAGTCGCTGAATTCCGTTCTGGCCGAGCCGATTACGGACGTGGTGATGAGCGACGCGCAGGGCCGGCCCTGCATCGAGACCACGACCACCCTGGATCTGCAGCACACCCTGGCGATGACGGCGGGCAACATCTTTCACGGCGCGCTATCATGGCCGTTCGCGGACGACGACGATCCGCTCGACAGCCCGGCCCGTCAGTGGGGTGTGGCGACGACACACGAACGAATCATGTTGTGCGGCTCTGGTGCTCGCCGCGGCGGTGCCGTGTCGGGCATCGACGGCCACAACGCCGCGATGGCGGTACTGGCCTCGATCGGTGGCTAGCGGGTATCGATGCCGACGTAGTCGCGTTCGGTATACCCGGTGTAGATCTGGCGCGGACGGCCGATCTTGCTGTCCCCCTCGTCGTGCATCTCCCGCCAGTGCGCGATCCAGCCAGGCAGCCGGCCCAGCGCGAACAGCACGGTGAACATCCGGACGGGGAAGCCGAGTGCCCGGTAGATCAGCCCGGTGTAGAAGTCGACGTTCGGGTACAGCTTGCGCTCGATGAAGTAGTCGTCGGTCAGCGCGGCCTCTTCGAGCTGCTTGGCGATGTCGAGCAGCGGGTCGCCGCCGAGCTTGGCCAGGATCTTGTCGGCCTGCTCCTTGACGATCCGGGCACGCGGGTCGTAGTTCTTGTAGACCCGGTGGCCGAAGCCCATCAACTTGACGCCCTCTTCGCGGTTCTTCACCTTGCAGACGAACTCGCTGACGTCGTCGCCGCTCTGGCGAATCTCTTCGAGCATCTCGAGCACGGCCTGGTTGGCGCCGCCGTGCAGGGGTCCCCACAGCGCGTTGATGCCACCGGAGATCGAGGTGAACAGGTTAGCCTGCGACGACCCCACCAGCCGGACCGTCGAGGTCGAGCAGTTCTGCTCGTGGTCGGCGTGCAGGATGAGCAGCATGTCCAGCGCCCGTACTACTTCGGGATCGGCGTGGTACGGCTCGGCGGGCAGCCCGAACGTCATCCGCAGGAAGTTCTCCACCAGCGACATGGAGTTGTCCGGGTAGAGGAACGGTTGGCCGACCGACTTCTTGTAGGCGTACGCGGCGATGGTCGGCAGCTTGGCCAGCAACCGGATCGTCGACAGCTCGACGTCCTCGGTGTCCATCGGGTCGAGCGAGTCGGGGTAGTACGCGGACAAAGCGTTGACGGCGCTGGACAGCACCGGCATCGGGTGGGCGTTGCGCGGGAAGCCGTCGAAGAACCGCTTCAGGTCCTCGTGCAGCATGGTGTGCAACTGGATCCGCTTGGTGAAGTCGGCCAGCTGGTCGGCGGTGGGCAACTCGCCGTAGATCAGCAAGTACGAGACCTCGATGAAGGTCGACTTCTCGGCAAGCTGATCGATCGGGATTCCCCGATAACGCAGGATGCCGGCGTCGCCGTCGATGTAGGTGATCGAGCTCTTGCACGCGGACGTATTGACGAAGCCGTTGTCGAACGTCGTGTAGCCGGTCTTGGACAACAACGGGCCAAGAGCAATACCGTCGGCGCCTTCGGTGGCTTTGACGATCTGCAGGTCGATCTCACCGCCTGGGTACTTCAGAGTTGCGGTGTCGTCGGTGTCGGCCACGAGAACCCCTTTGCGCTCTGGCTGGTATGGCTGCGCCTTGGCTAGGTGCGTACAGCTGAAGGTAGTCGTTATCGTGGCGACGCGCCTGCCCGGGGTCTGCTCTGCAGACCTCGCGGCTTTCCTCGCGGTGAACCCCGCCTTAGCGTGCGGTGTTAGGCATCACACCCGCCCGGCGCGCGTGATCAGGGCTGCAGGCGTTCGACGCGGCCGCCGATGACCCGAATGCGGTTATGCAGCCGGTTTTCGCGGCCCTGCCAAAACTCCACCACCTCGGGCGCTATCAGGTAGCCGCCCCAGTTCGGCGGCACCGGGATGGTCTCGGAATCGGCGAAGCGGCCAGTGACTTCGGCCAGCTGATCGAGCAGCGCCGCACGGGATGCGATCGGCTGCGACTGGTGCGACGCCCAGGCGCCCAGCTGTGAGCCGCGTGGCCGTTTGGACCAGTAGTCCTCGTTGGCCTGCGCGCTGACTCTGGTCACCGCGCCGCGGACGTGGACTTGGCGTCCCAGTAGGTGCCAGGGAAAGATCGCCGACGCGTACGGCGTCTCGGCCAGCTCGATGCCCTTGGCGGAGTCGTAGTTGGTGAAAAAGGTGATCCCGCTCTCGTCGACGCTCTTGCACAGCACCGTACGGCTGATCGGCTTGCCGTCCGCGACCGTCGCCACCACCATCGCGTTGGGCTCGGGGACCCCGAAACGTTCGGCGTCGTCGATCCACGTCCGCAATAACGCAAGCCACCCGTCGGCGAGCCAGGAAGCGTCGAGATCGGGGCTGGCGTCGCGCTCCGCCGAGCCGTATTCCACGCGCATCCGCTGCAGGTGATCTTGGTCTGGTCCGGCCACCGGCCCAACGCTACCGGCGGTAGCTACCGGCCGGTAGCGTCGGCCAAACTCCGAGGTGCAAGAATTTTCCTATGTCTGTGGTCCCGGAAAATTTTGTCCCCGGTCTCGAGGGCGTCGTAGCCTTCACCACCGAGATCGCCGAACCGGATAAGGACGGCGGTGCGCTGCGCTACCGCGGCGTCGACATCCAAGACCTGGTGGACCAGCAGGTGACATTTGGCGATGTCTGGGCGCTCCTGGTCGACGGTAGGTTCGGCCACGGTTTGCCGCCTGCCGAGCCGTTCCCGCTGCCGATCCACACCGGCGACGTTCGCGTCGACGTGCAGGCAGGCCTGGCCATGCTGGCGCCGATCTGGGGCTACAAGCCGCTGCTGGATACCGACGAAGCCACCGCCCGCGACCAGCTGGCCCGGGCGTCGGTGATGGCGCTGTCCTACGTCGCGCAGTCCGCGCGCGGCATCTACCAACCTGCCGTGCCGCAGCGGGTCATCGATGAATGCCAAACGGTCACGGCGCGTTTCATGACCCGCTGGCAGGGCGAGCCCGATCCGAGGCACGTCGAGGCCATCGACGCGTATTGGGTGTCGGCCGCCGAACACGGCATGAATGCCTCGACGTTCACCGCCCGGGTGATCGCGTCCACCGGCGCCGACGTCGCAGCGGCGCTGTCCGGAGCGATCGGAGCGATGAGCGGTCCGCTGCACGGTGGCGCACCGGCGCGGGTGCTGCCGATGCTCGAGGAGGTCGAGCGCACCGGCGACGCGCGCGGCCTGGTCAAGAAGATCCTGGACAGCGGCGACAAGCTGATGGGATTCGGGCACCGGGTCTACCGCGCGGAGGACCCACGGGCCCGTGTACTGCGTGCGACCGCCGAGCGACTGAAAGCGCCGCGCCACGAGGTCGCGGTTGCCCTGGAGCAGGCCGCGCTGACCGAGCTGCGCGAACGCCGTCCGGATCGGGCGATCGAGACCAACGTCGAGTTCTGGGCCGCGGTCATCCTGGACTTCGCCGAGGTGCCGGCCAACATGATGCCGGCGATGTTCACCTGTGGGCGCACCGCGGGCTGGTGCGCGCACATTCTCGAGCAGAAACGGCTCGGCAAGCTGGTACGGCCGTCGGCGGTTTACGTGGGACCGGCGCCGCGCAGCCCGGAGTCCGTCGAGGGCTGGGATCGGGTTCTCGCGCACGCGTAATCCGCTTGTCGGTGCCCGGCGTTTGAATGGGTCTCGCCGCGATGATTTTGCGTCGCGGGCGCAGTCAATAACCGTGAGCCAGTCCCGGCCGGGTCTGGCGTGCGACACGACAGCAAGGAGACCACAATGGCCATCACGATCGAACCCGCAGTTCTCCCCCATCTCGTCGTCGACGACGCCGCGGCGGCAATCGACTTCTACGTCAAGGCTTTCGGCGCCGAGGAGATCGGCCGGGTGCCAGGCCCGGACGGCAAGCTGGTGCACGCCGCGGTGCGCATCAACGGGAGCACGGTCATGCTCAACGACGACTTTCCCGAGATGTGTGGCGGCAAGTCGATGACGCCCACGTCGCTGGGTGGAACGCCGGTCACCATTCATCTGACGGTCACCGATGTCGACACCAAGTTCCAGCGGGCGCTGGACGCCGGCGCCACGCTGGTGATGCCGCTGGACGACCAGTTCTGGGGTGACCGCTACGGCGTGGTCGCGGACCCATTCGGCCACCACTGGTCGCTAGGACAGCCGATGCGCGAGGTCAGCCCGGAGGAGATCCAAGCAGCCATGGCCGCGCAGGCGGGCAGCTAGCCCAGTAGCCGCGCCAGCAGCCGGCGTTTCGGCGCCGGTGGCGCGGTCGCAGCGGCGGCCGCGAGCATGTCGGCGATGTCGGTGAATTTGTTGCGCGGGCGCCCGTCGTCGATGCCGCGGGCAATCTCCGCGGCGTCGATCGCGGCCCATCCCGCGGAGTCGACGACGTCGGGCTGGCGTGCGTGCACCAGCTGGTCCAGTCCGTCCGGCTTGGCCACCGGGTCGGTCAGCGCGCCGGCGTTGTAATCGGCGACCAGCCCCTGGACCGTCTGGAAGGAACAGGACTTGTTGGTGCCGATAAAGCCCGTCGGGCCGCGCTTGATCCACCCCGCGACGTAGGTCCCGGTCACCGGCCGGCCGGAGACGGGGTCGACGACGCGGCCGCCGTCGTTGGGAACGACCGATGCCGACTCGTCGAACGGAAGATCGCGAATCAGCTTGCCGCGGTAGCCAATCGACGTCAGCACCAGACCCGCATCGATGCGGTGCACCTCGTCGGCGCCGGTGATCGAGAACTCCACGCCGGTGGCACGCTGCTCACCGAGCACGCGCGCGGGGGTGAGTCGATAGGCCAGCCGGATGCGTGGACGGGAGCCCGGAATCGACGCGTCGCCGAGCTTGTTCAGGATCTCGAGTTTGTTGCGGGTCAACGTGTCCGGGGCGGTCGCGAGATCGCGGGCCACCAGGCTGTGGTCGCCGGCATCGAGCACGACGTCGGAAGCGCCTGCCAGCCCGATCAATTCGGGCAGGGTGAACGCCGAGTCGGCAGGGCCGCGCCGGGCGGCGATCACGACCTCACGGACCGCGGACTTGCGGAACGCCGCGAGTGCACGGTCGGAGATGTCGGTGCGGGCCAGGTCGTCCGGATCCGCGGTCAACACGCGGGCCACGTCGAGCGCGACGTTGCCGTTGCCGATGATCAGCACTCGCTCGTGGCTGAGATCGACTGGCAGGTACTGAAAGTCGGGATGGCCGTTGATCCACGCGACGAGCTCGGTCGCGGTGCCGGTGCCGGGCAGGCCCATGCCGTCGATGTCGAGCCGGCGGTCGTCGGGCGCGCCCACCGCGTACAGCACGGCGTGGTGATGCGCCAGCAACTCGGCGTGGCTCAGGTGCTTGCCGACCTCGACGTTGAGATAGAAGCGGAAGTGGCGATGCCGGGAAACCCGGTCGAAGAGCTCGGTCACCTTCTTGGTGTTCTGGTGATCGGGTGCCACCCCTGTACGCACCAAACCGTAAGGCGTGGGTAGCTTTTCGAAGACATTGACCCGCACGCCATGCTGGGTGAGCAGTTCGTCGGCGGCGTACATCGCCGCCGGCCCGGACCCGACGATCGCGACGGTCAGTGGCCGGCGCCGGGCGTGCACCTCGGCGGCCGGGATCACCGGCGCCAGCTTCGACGTCGGCGGCAGCTTCACGTCGGCCGGTCGCTCGGGATAGAACGAGGCGTTGATCTCGGCGAACGGCAGCTGCTTGCTTTCCAGCCGGTTGTCGGGCGCGATCGCGCCCACCGGGCAAGCGCTCACACATGCACCGCAGTCCACACAGGCCAGCGGATCGATGTAGAGCATCTCGGTCGTCGCGAATCCCGGCTCGTCCGGTGACGGGTGAATGCAATTCACCGGACAGGCGAAGACGCAGGACCCGTCGTTACAGCACGACTGGGTAATAACGTGCGGCATATAGGGAACTCGCGGCGGTTACGCGGCCGGGACAGCGGACAGATGCTGGCGCTGTGGCTCGCTGCGGTAACGCGACGGCTTGCCGTTGATCTTGCAGATCCGCCACATCAGCCGCGCGGAGCGGTTTTCCATCAGCCCGGTGTCATAGGCGAGCATCCGCACATCACCGAACATGTCGGACAACCACTTACGCGATTCCGGTGACCGGAAGAACAGTTCCTTTTTGACCTCCCGCGGTATGTCGAACTCACGCCAGAAAGACTTGGGCGGCACCACAATTGCGCGGCACAACAGCTTCATGGTCAGCGGCAGGTACAACGCGGTCCAGAACCGTTGCCGTTTGGCCAATTCCGGCAACCGCTTGCGGAGGAATTCGTGCGCGAACGAGATGTGCCGCGCTTCCTCGGCCACGTGGATCGCCATCACCCGCTCCATGATCGGGTGCAACGACTTGCCTTCGCGCAGAACGTTTTTCTGCGTGTGGTCGATGGGTTCCTCGCCGGCCAGCACTCCGATGAAGAACGCCACCGGCAGCGGCCCGGCCACCAGCGGAACCGCCGGCGACAGCCACTTCAGCATCCGCGGCATGCCCGGGACGTCGGCGCCGATGCGGTTGACCATCTCCTGGAACATCATGGTGTGGTTGCACTCTTCGACCGATTCGTGCAAGCAGTACCGGTATTCCGGGGAACCATTGGGCACCCAGAACGTGTAGTTCATCAGGCCGCGGATCAGGATCGACTCGAAGTGCAACCCCACCTTGGCCACGTTCGCCTGGCGCCACATGCCGATCTTGATCTGGCGCTCTTCGGACTGGGCCTGATACCAGGGGTGTCGGCCCAACGGGTCCGTCGCCGGAAGAATCCACCGCGGGTCATTCTCGGTGACGGCGAACTCCGGTGATTCCCAATCGATGTCGGTGTACGGGTTGAAATTCCGCCGCACAGACCCCTCAGACAGTGTGGCGAGCATCTGCACGTACTCGGCGTCGTCGCGCACTTCCATCTTCTTGCGCCAACGCCGGACCATTCGCGTCCTAGCCATATCCAAGCCTCCCCAACGAGGTTTACATTCGGACGTGCTATGTCCAAACAGTACCGCAGGTACCGGGAATTGACTAGAGCCCTCGCGAGCACTGTCGCCTGACCAGTGGTCATCGACACTCTGTGATCTGCATCACATCAAACGGCCGTTGTCACTCTAGGTAGCCGTTGCTGCGGCCGAACAAACAGCCCGCCGCATCGCCCTATCAGGTCGGCTCACTACCCTGAGGAGCATGGCTGACCAGCTCCAGATTCCCGCTGACCTCAAACCTCGTGACGGCCGCTTCGGGTGCGGCCCCTCCAAGGTCCGACCCGAGCAATTGCAGGCCCTGACCACCACCGCGGCGGCGCTGTTCGGCACCTCGCACCGGCAGGCGCCGGTCAAGAATCTGGTGGGCCGGGTGCGCAAGGGGGTCGCGGAGCTTTTCTCCGTGCCGGACGGGTACGAGGTCGTTCTCGGCAACGGTGGCGCGACCGCCTTCTGGGATTCGGCCGCGTTCGGGCTGATCGACAAGCGCTCGCTGCACCTGTCCTTCGGCGAGTTCAGCTCGAAGTTCGCCTCCTGTGTCGCCAAGAACCCGCTCGTCGGCGATCCGATCATCGTCAAGGCCGACGCCGGCAGCGCGCCCGAGCCGCAGACCGACCCGTCGGTCGACGCGATCGGTTGGGCGCACAACGAGACGTCGACCGGCGTTGCCGTCCCGATCCGTCGCCCGGCCGGTTCGGGCGACGCCCTGGTCCTCATCGACGCGACGTCCGGGGCCGGCGGGCTTCCGGTCGACATCAGCGACACCGATGCCTACTACTTCTCGCCGCAGAAGAACTTCGCCAGCGACGGCGGCCTGTGGCTGGCCGTGATGAGCCCCGCCGCGCTGGCCCGGGTCGAGGCCATCGCCGCCTCCGGTCGCTGGGTGCCCGACTTCCTGTCGCTGCCGATCGCGATCGAGAACAGCCTCAAGGATCAGACGTACAACACACCCGCGATCGGCACCTTGGCGCTGATGGCCGAGCAGCTCGACTGGATGCTGGGCAACGGCGGACTGGACTGGGCGGTCAAGCGCACGGCGGATTCGTCGCAGCGGCTGTACTCGTGGGCCCAGGAGCGGTCGTACACCACGCCGTTCGTCACCGATCCGGCCCTGCGCTCCCAGGTGGTGGGCACCATCGATTTCGTCGACGACGTCGACGCCGCGGCGGTCGCCAAGGTTTTGCGGGCGAACGGGATCGTCGATACCGAGCCGTACCGCAAGCTCGGCCGCAACCAGTTGCGGATCGCGATGTTTCCCGCGGTCGACCCCGACGACGTCAGCGCATTGACGCAATGCGTCGACTGGGTTGTCGAACGGCTTTAACCCGCCGGCCATCGACGCGCAAACCGCCCAGCGTGTCAGCACAGGTTGTGGGCGTTAGCTGGACTAGAGTGCGGCACAGTGACGGGTCCGGAGAAATTGAAGCTGACCTGCACAAAGCCTGCGAGGAGAAGCCATGCGGGAACTCAAAGTGGTTGGGCTCGACGCCGACAGCAAATACATCATCTGTGAGGGTGATGGCCCCGCGGAGCAATTCAAGCTGGCGGTCGACGATCGAGTGCGGGACCTGGTACGCAAGCAAGTGGCGCCGCCCGACCAGCCGCACCTCGACATGGAAGTCACCAACATGCTGAGCCCCAGGGAGATTCAGGCCAAGATCCGGGCCGGCGCCTCCGTGGAGCAGGTGGCAGCGGCGTCGGGCTCAGACCTCTCCCGCGTCCGCCGATTCGCCCACCCGGTGTTGCTGGAGCGCTTCCGCGCTGCCGAGCTGGCAACCGCCGCACACCCCATGCTCGCCGATCGGCCCGCGGTGATGACCCTGCTGGAGACCGTCAGCGCCGCGATGGTCACCCGCGGCCTGGATCACAGTGGACTCAGCTGGGACGCCTGGCGCAACGAGGACAACCGCTGGACCGTGCAGCTGGCTTGGAAGGTCGGCCGTTCCGACAATCTGGCGCATTTCTGCTTTGTTCCGGGCGCGCACGGTGGCACCGTCACCGCGATCGACGATGCGGCCAGTGAGCTGATCGACCCGGACTTCGAGCGTCCGCTGCGCCCGCTGGCCCGGGTGGCTCACGTCGCGTTCGAAGCGCCCGCGGCCGAGCCGGTGGCCGTCACCGAGCCGGTGGAGCCGGCCGCTGCCGCCCCGCCGCCGGAGCAGCCGGTGCACAGCCGTCGCGGCAAGCCCGTCATTCCGGCTTGGGAGGACGTGCTGCTCGGCGTGCGCTCGGGCGGACAGCGCTAGCTACGACAACGTCATCGCGAGCAGCGCCAGCCACGCGATCGTCACGCCCACTCCCGCGCCCAGCACAAACCAGCGCAGCACTGGAGTGCGCCGCCACCCCCACAGCGTCGGCGCCAGTCCGCCCGCGGCCACCACATTGAGCCCGACGGCCAACAGTGGATGCACCCGGACCAGACCGAGACTGAGCACCACGATCGCGGCGCCGGTGACCGCGGCGACAAACCCCGCGACCGTCAAACCCGTTGCCCAGGGCACAGACTGGGTGTGCTGGCCGAGTTTGTCGCTCACCCGCCGAGCCTAACCCGCTCGTAGAACGCCAACGCCGCAGCGGTCGCGACGTTGAGCGAGTCGGTGCCGCGCGACATCGGGATGCGCACTCGCACGTCGCTCATCCTCAGGGTGGCGGGGGTCAGGCCCGGGCCTTCGGCGCCGACCAGCACCGCGATCCGATCATCGCGCGCGGCGGCCATCGCGTCGGCCAGTGCGCACGCCTCGCCGTCCGGGGTCATAGCCAGCAGCCGGAATCCGCTTTCTTTCAGCATCCCGAGATCGGCGGGCCAGTTCGGAGAGCGGGCGTAGGGCACCAGCAGCGCATGCCCCATCGAGACCCGAACGGCCCGACGGTAGAGCGGGTCGGCGCAGCCGCTGCCGAACACCACCGCGTCCACGCCCAGGCCCGCCGCGTTGCGGAAGATGGAGCCCAGGTTCTCGTGGTCGTTGACACCTTCGAGTACGGCGATCGTTCGCGCGCCCTCGATCAGCTGGGCAACGCTCGGCTCCGCCACCCGTCGCGCGGCGGCCAACACCCCACGGTTGAGGTGGAAGCCGACCACCTGCGCCATGACGTCGGCGGATGTCCGGTAGAACGGGGCCCCGGCGCCGATCAGGTCGTCTTTGAGCTCGTCGAGCCTGCGCTCGGTGCCGAGCAGGGCGTGCGGCGTGAACCGGGACGCCAGCATCCGCTGCACGACCAGCACACCCTCGGCGATCACCAGTCCTTTGCCGGTGGGCAGGTCGGGGCGCCGGTCGATGCTGTTCAGGTCGCGGAAATCATCGAGCCGCGGGTCGTCGGGATCGTTGACGTCCTGGACATCCAGGCGCGGGCTCACGGGCTTTCGTCGACCAGCGCCAACATCAGGTCGGCCGCCTCGCGAAGGGTGGCGCGCTTATCGCTGTCCATCGTCGCGAGCTGTTCGGCCAGCCACTCCTGGCGGGCACGGCGCGCCGCTTTGACCAATTCGGCTCCGGATTCGGAGACCGATACCAGCACCTGCCGGCCGTCGACGGGGTGCGGAGTGCGGTCGACGAAGCCTTCGTCCGCGAGCGACGCGATCACCCGAGTCATCGACGGGGGCCGGACGCGTTCGCGAATCGCCAAGGCGCCGGGCGTCATCGCGCCTTCATTGGCCAGGGTCGTCAATGCCGACAGCTGCGAAAGCGACGCCGGAGCGGACGGATTCCGAAACCGCAGTTGTCGCGCCAGCCGCATGACCGCCAACGACAGGTCGGCCGCCAGCCGCGCATCGCTGTCAGGCATGGCGCGAGGTTACATCGGAACGCAAGAATTCGGGCCTAGAAACGTCGAAGGGTGGCCGAGGACGCACCCGCTGGGACAACCGACGCGGCATGCGTTGACGACCGCGGGTTAAATTGATCGCGATGAGCGCCGAACCTGGCCCCAGCCCCGAGCCCCCTCCGCTGCCACCCGTGCTGCTGCAGGTGTGGCCGTTCATCGCAATTGGCGCCGTGGGCTGGCTGCTCGCCGTGGTCGCGGCGTTTCTTGTTCCCGCCCTTGCGAGTTGGCGTCCGATCGCGCTGGCCGGGTTGGGCACGGGCGTCGTCGGTACGTCGATCTTCTTGCTACAACTCGCCGGTGCCCGCCGTGGCGAGCGCGGCGCGCAGACGGGTCTGGAACCCTTCCTCGACCCCAAGTAGCTTCGGCCGGGAGGACGCAATGGTAGCCCCACTACTGCAGGCGCAAATCGACATCGATGCACCGCCCCGGAAAGTCTGGGCGCTGATTTCCGACTTCCGGCGCATGCCGCAGTGGAGTCCACAGTGCCGCTTGATGAAGGCGTTCGGACCGCTGCGACCGGGCACCCGCACGCTGAACCTCAACCGGCGCTTCCACGTGCTTTGGCCGACTACTGCCACCGTCATCGAGGTCATTCCGGAGCAGAAGCTGGCGTTTCGTGTCGACACCAACCGGACGATGTGGAGCTACGAACTCGAGCCCAACGGCAAAGGCACCCGGGTAGTCGAGAGCAGACACGCCGAGAACGGCGTCAGCGCGTATTCGAGTTTGTCGGTCAACGCGTTGTTCGGTGGGACCGCGAACTTCGAACGCGAATTGGTCGAGGGGATGAACGCCTCGCTGGCCAGGATCAAAGCCGCCGCCGAGAAAGGCTAGTCGGGCGAGTCCGTCGCCGATTCCGGTGCGTCCGGAGCGGCTTCCGGCTCCGCCGAGGCCTGCGAGGTTTCGGAAGGTGTTTCGGAAGGCTCTGCAGCCTGCGAGGCCTCGGCTGTCTCGGTCGGGACGTCGGGCACCGCCGGGGGCTCCTCCGTCGAAACCGCCGACGCCTCGGGCGATTCTTCGTCCGGTCCGGACACCTCGGCTGGCGCCGCCGGCGGATCCGACGCCGGAGGCTCGGGCGCCGCCATGACATCGAGGACACCGTCGTCGTAGGGCTCGTACACCGGTGAACCGCTGCCCGCCGGAGCCGGTGTGTCGGAATGGGCGCCACAGCCGTACTGCTTGTCGACGACGTGTCCGTCGGCGGACAGTTCGTTGCCGCATACCCCGAACATCGCGCCCAACGAACCCGCCAGCGGCAGGAAGAAGCCGCAGTCGCGGCACACCCGCTTGGTGGATCGCGCCATCGCCGAATCGGGTCCGTACTCCCCGGCGTGCCAGCGCTCGGCCGCGTCGGCGCGGCCCCACAGGCCCATCACCCAGCGCCGGCCCAGCCCGACTTCGGCGGCTGTCTCGTCGACCTGCGGGTCGCCGCTCGAGGTGAACCCGGGAACCAACCGCTCGTCGTTGGCCGCCGGGGGCAGCAGATCACCGGGGCTCAGGTCCCCTTGTCGCACCCGCTGGTCCCACGGCACCCAATCGGGCGCGAGCAGCGACGTCGGCCCGGGGACCAGCACGACCTCGCTGATCGTGGCATGGTCGGCGCCGGGGTAAGCGGCTACCACGGCGGCCCACTGCCACCCGCTGTAACCGGGCAGGTGAGCCAAGAATCGGTGGGTGGCTGCGGTCGCGTCTTCGTAACTGACGCCGAGGTAATCCCCGACCGCCTCGGGTCCGCTGAACTCCTCGACGGCCGCCCTGGCCTGGTCGACCGCACCCCGAAGCACCGCCGCCAACCCTTCGGGCCACTCGGCCACGGTTGCCACGGCGGATTCCTCGGTGGGTCCGTTCACGCTTTCTTCTCCACGCATCGCGTCTCAATACTAGGTTGGCGAGCCACGCCCGGTTGCCCCTCGGTATAAGACAGAATTGATTCGTGGCTGGACGGCGGCGTGATGATCCGGGCCGCGTGGCCCCCAACCCGGGCCGCCGGACCCGCACTGGATCGACGAATCAGCACCCGGGCATGGCCAATTACCCGACCGACGACGCGGACCATCGGCGCACGCGCCGCCCGCCCGCGCCGCCCAGCGCCAACCGCTATCTGCCGCCGCTGGGACGGCAGAAAGAACCGCCCCGCGACACCCCACCCCCGCGCCGCCCCACTCCCGGTGAACGGATCACCGTCACCCGCGCGGCCGCGATGCGTAGCCGCGAGATGGGCTCCCGGATGTACTGGATGGTCCAGCGGGCGGCCACCGCCGACGGTGCCGACAAGTCCGGCCTCACGGCGCTGACGTGGCCGGTGGTGGCCAACTCCGCGGCCGACTCCGCGATGGCAGTCGCGCTGGCGAACACGTTGTTCTTTGCCGCGGCCAGCGGGGAGAGCAAGTCCAAAGTTGCCCTTTATCTGCTGATTACCATCGCACCGTTCGCGGTGGTCGCACCGTTGATCGGTCCAGCGCTGGACCGACTCCAGCATGGCCGCCGCGTCGCGCTCGCCCTGTCCTTCGGACTGCGCACCGCGTTGGCAGTGCTGCTGATCATGAACTACGACGGCACCAGCGGCAGCTTTCCGTCCTGGGTGCTCTACCCGTGCGCGCTCGGGATGATGGTGTTCTCGAAGTCGTTCAGCGTGCTGCGCAGCGCGGTGACACCTCGGGTGATGCCGCCGACCATCGACCTGGTGCGGGTCAACGCCCGGCTGACCATGTTCGGTCTGCTCGGCGGCACGATCGCCGGCGGTGCGATCGCTGGCGGCGTCGAGTACGCCGGGACAAACTTGTTGAAGCTGCCCGGAGCGTTGTTCGTCGTGGTCGCGGTGACGATCGCCGGCGCGATGCTGTCGATGCGGATACCGCGTTGGGTCGAGGTGACGGCAGGCGAGGTCCCTACCACCCTGAGCTATCGGCAGGACAGCGAGCCGCTGCGCCGCAGCTGGCATAAGGAAGTCAGCGGGGCCCTTCGACAGCCGTTGGGCCGCAACATCATTACTTCGCTGTGGGGTAACTGCACGATCAAGGTGATGGTCGGCTTCCTGTTTCTGTATCCCGCCTTCGTCGCGAAGTCGCACCAAGCCAGCGGGTGGGAGCAGCTCGCGATGCTGGGTGTCATCGGCGCCGCGGCCGGGATCGGTAACTTCGTCGGCAATTTCACCACCGCACGGCTGAAACTGGGCAGGCCCGCCGTGCTGGTGGTGCGCTGCACCGTGGCGGTGTGCGCGGTCGCGTTGGCCGCGGCGATCGGCGGGACTCTGGTGTCGGCCGCGATCGCCACCCTGATCACCTCCGCCGCCGCCGCGATCGGCAAGGCGTCGCTGGACGCATCGCTGCAAGACGACCTGCCCGAAGAATCCCGGGCGTCGGCGTTCGGGCGCTCGGAGTCGACGCTGCAGCTGGCTTGGGTGTTGGGCGGCGCGGTGGGTGTGATGGTCTACACCGAGCTGTGGGTAGGCTTCACGGCCATCAGTGCGATATTGATTCTGGGTCTGGCGCAGACCATCGTCAGCTTCCGCGGCAACTCGTTGATCCCGGGCCTAGGCGGCAACCGGCCGGTGATGGTCGAGCAGGAAGGCATGCCGCGAGGCGGCATGACCGCGGCGGTGCCGAAGTGAAACGTGGTGTGGCCGTTGCGCTTGCGGTCGTGGTCACGCTGCTTGCCGTGGGCGCCGGAGTCGGCACGTGGTGGCTGCTGCGCGACTCCGGCCCGCAGCGACCAGAGATTAGTGCGTATTCGCACGGCCGCTCGATCCGGGTGGGGCCCTACCTGTATTGCAATGTGCTCAACCTCGACGACTGCCAGCGACCGGGAGCTCAGGGCGAGCTGCGGGTCACCGGCAACTATCCGGTGCAACTCTCGGTCCCCGAGGCGATTTCGCGGGCACCGTGGCGACTGCTACAGGTATACGAGGACCCGGCCAACACCGCGGCCACTATGTACCGTCCCAACACGCGGCTTGCGGTCACTATCCCGTCGATCGACCCGCAGCGCGGCCGGCTGACCGGAATCGTCGTGCAGCTACTGACTTTGGTGATCGATCCCGCGGGCGAACTGCGCGAAGCACCGCACGCGGAGTGGTCGGTGCGGCTCACCCACTGAGCCTCTCACCGCCGAACGTCGACTCGTTGGGCCGTAACGGGGCTATTTCCCCCAACAAGTCGACGTTGGGCCGAAGGTGTCGGTGCGGCGGAGCATGGTGTCGGCATGAAAGCCCTGGAGTGGCCGTTCAGAGGGACTGAAGCAATGGCCGCCGGACTCGTCACACCGCATCGATTACGGACGGACTTCGAACCGGTCCACCGCAACGTGTACATCCCGCGCGGGAAGAGGCTGACACCCGTGACACGGGCGATCGCCGCGTGGCTTTGGTCGGACCGTTCCGCGGCACTGGCTGGGCTGTCCGCGGCGGCAGTACACCGGACGGCGTGGATCGACGATTGGCTGCCCGCCGATTTGAACCGACGCAGCCGGGACAAAGCACGCGGCATCGTCTTGCATAGCGACTCACTCGACGAGGACCAAACGTGCGTCCGAGACGGGATCAGCCTAACGACGCCAGCACGGACGGCTTTCGACTTGGGTAGGCGAAAAGGCTTATTTACAGCGGTAATTCGGCTGGACGCGCTGATGCGCGCAACCGAGTTGAAGTCGGCCGACGTCGGACTATTAGCGGACCGGCATCAGGGTGCACGTGGATTAGTCCAACTGCGACAGGCCTTGCTGATGTCTGACGGTGGCGCGGAATCACCCTGCGAGACAAAGACCCGTCTGGCCCTTTTAGGTGGCGGATTGCCTAGGCCGCATACCCAGATCGAGGTGCTCAACGAGTGGGGCGCGGTTGTCGCGCGCATCGACATGGGCTGGGAAGAATGGTGCGTCGGAGTGGAATTCGACGGCGCACATCACTGGACCGACCCCACACAGCGGGCTAGGGACATCGATCGACTGGCAGAGCTTCAGGACAGGGGCTGGACGATCATCCGGTAAGTGCCGAGATGCTGCGATACCGACCCCAGGTCGTAGTCGCTCGTACCCGTGCCGCCCTGCTTGCCGCCGGTTGTCCGCTCTGAATAAGCGGAACGTCGACTTGTTGGGCCCGAAGGGGGCTATTTCTCCCAACAAGTCGACGTTCGGCACTCAAGGAAGTGCCGGCACCCGCTCGCTGTCGACCGGTGGCCCGGGCGGTGTTCCATCACCGAAAGGCCTGCCGCCCAACGCCTCCCGTCCGTGTGTGCTAAGCCAGTTGGTCAGGTCCGGCCCCTTGGGCACGATCCGGGTCGGATTGATGTCGGCGTGCACGATGTAGTAGTGCTGCTTGATCTGCATGAAGTCGACGGTGTCCCCGAACCCCGGCGTCTGGAACAGGTCACGCGCGTAGGCCCACAACACCGGCATCTCGGAGAGTTTGCTCCGGTTGCATTTGAAGTGCCCGTGATAAACCGGGTCAAAGCGGGCCAGCGTGGTGAACAGTCGCACATCGGCCTCGGTGATGGTGTCGCCCACCAAGTATCGCTGGTTGGTCAGCCGATCGCTCACCCAGTCCAGCGCGGTGAACAGCCGGTCATAGGCGGCGTCGTAGGCGTCTTGCGAGCCGGCGAAACCGCACCGGTACACGCCGTTGTTGATCTCGGTGTAGACCCGTCTGCTGACTTCGTCGATCTCGGCGCGCAGCCGCTCGGGGTATAGCTCGGGCGCGCCGTCGCGGTGATAGGCGGTCCACTCGGTGGACAGGTCCAGCGTCATCTGCGCGAAATCGTTGGTGACGACGCCGCCGGTCGGGACGTCGACGATCGCCGGAACGGTGATCCCCTTGGGATAGTCGGGGAAGCGTCTGAAATAGGCATCCTGCAGCCGCGGGATTTTCAGGACTGGGTCCACACCACCAGGGTCAAGGTCGAACGTCCAGCTGCGCTGGTCGTGGGTGGGACCGCAAAATCCAATGGAGAGGGCGTCTTCCAGGCCCAACAACCGCCGGACGATGATCGCGCGGTTCGCCCAGGGACAGGCGCGTGCGACGACGAGTCGATACCGCCCCGGCTCGACGGGATAGCCGTCGCGTCCGTCGGCGGTGATGCGGGTGGTGATGTAGTTGGTGTCGCGGGTGAATTCCCCTGCACCGGCAACGTAGGTGGCCATGGGAGATGATTCTGCTACTTGGCGTTTGAGCCCGTCGACGCAGACACCGTCAGGAACCGTCGAGCTAGGTTGGTCTCCGTGGTCTCGCCCGCTTCCCAGTGCGCGATCCACGGCCCGGTGCCATCGGACTGATCGACGATCCCGTCCTCCAGCCAGCGGTACCGTCCTTGCAACACCTCGTGGGTGAGCTGCACATCGCTGCTGTCGGTGTTGGCCCACAGGGCGTCGAACAGAGCCTCGACCCGCAAGCTCGCTTGCTGGCAGAATGCCTCGGCCAGCTCGTAAGCCTGTTGTCCCAGTTGCGGATCCGCGACGCGCTGCCCTTCGGCGCGCACGCACGCCGCCGACATCGCGAACAGCTCGGCGCCGATGTCGACGATGCGCCCCAGGAACCCCTGTTTTTGCTCGAGCTTGGCCTGCCAGCGCGCCATCCCGTAGAAGGTGTTGCGGGCCAGCTTGCGGGTGGAGCGCTCGATGAACCGCAGATGTGACGCCAGCGGACCGAATTCGCTGTAGGCACGCGGGCGCTGTCCCTCACCAAAAACAAGCTGTGGCAACCACTTTGCATAGAAGCCGCTGGCACCGACCGCCGCGGCGGCCTTTTCCCGCAACCCCGTGTCAGATTTCGCGAGGTCACCCGCGGCACTCAAGTGAGCATCGACGGCTTCACGGACGATGAGCAGCCGCATGATCTCACTGGACCCTTCGAAGATGCGATTGATGCGCAGATCACGCACCGCCTGTTCGGCAGGTACCGCGCGCTCTCCGCGCGCAGCCAGCGACTCCGCGGTTTCATAGCCACGACCACCGCGGATCTGTACGAGCTCATCGGCGATGACGCAAGCCATTTCGCTGGACCACAACTTGGCCAGCGCCGCCTCGATGCGGATGTCGTTGCGCCCTTCGTCGGCCATCTGGGCAGACAGTTCGAGCACGGCATCCAGCGCGTAGTTGGTGGCGGCGATGAACGAGATCTTGTGAGCCACCGCTTCATGTTTGGCCAACGGCTTGCCCCATTGCACCCGCTCACCGGACCATTCGCGGGCGATCTTCAGCGCCCACTTCGACGATCCCGTCGCGTTCGCGGGAATCGACAACCGCCCGGCGTTGAGCGTGGTCAGCGCGATCTTCAGGCCGTCGCCTTCCCGGCCGACCAGGTTCTCGCTGGGCACCCGGACGGCGTGCAGCCGGGTCACACCGTTCTCGATGCCGCGCAGTCCCATGAACTTGTTCCGCCGCTCCACGGTGATCCCGGGCGAATCCGCTTCGACGACGAAGGCGCTGATGCCGCCGCGGTGCCCGTCGCTCTTGGGCACTCGGGCCATCACCACCAGCAGTTCGGCGACCACGCCGTTGGTGGTCCACAACTTCACGCCCTCGAGTTCGTAGGCCTGCCCGTCGTCGACCGGTGTCGCCGTGCAGGCCAGCCGCGCGGGGTCAGAGCCCACGTCCGGCTCGGTGAGCAGAAAGGCCGATATCGCACCGGCGGCACACCGCGGCAAGAACTTTCGCTTCTGCTCGTCGGTGCCGGCAAGCTTCAGCGGCTCGGGGACCCCGATCGATTGATGCGCCGACAACAGCGCGCCCAGGCTCGGGTGAACCGACGAAATCATCATCAATGCCCGGTTATAGGCGACTTGCGACATGTTCAGCCCGCCGAATTCGGACGGAATCTTCATGCCGAAACAGCCCAGTGCGGCTAAGCCCTTGACGTATTCGTCGGGAATCTGCGCATCGCGTTCGATGACACTGCCGTCGACGGTGTCCAGGAATTCCCGCAGTTTCGCGAGAAACTCGCGGGTGCGCGCTTCGTCGGCGTCGGACGGTTTGGGGAGCGGGCGTATCAGCTCCAACGGGAAATGACCGAGAAACAACTCCTTGGCGAAGGACGGTTTATCCCAACCACTTTCGCGGGACTCTTCAGCGAGAGCTCTCGCTTGTTCCTCGGTGACCTGCGCCTGCTGTGCCATCGCAGCCTCCTCGCTACACGACTGTCGCGAGGAGTGAGTACCCAAACTGGGACGCGGTACTCCCCCGTCAGGGCGTTAGGCGTCGAGCTCCCGGGCCACGGCCTTGACGACCTCGGAGACGCGACGGGCCACCTTGCGGTCGGGGTAACGCCCCTTACGCAGCTCGGGCTGCACGGTGCTCTCCAGCAGAGTGACCATGTCCTCGACCATGCCGTGGAGCTCATCGGGGTTGTGCTTGTGCTCGACAGGTGCCTCGCGCCGCGTCTTGGCAAGGGTCGGGGGCGGGTCGATCAGCTTGAGACTCAACGCCTGAGGTCCGCGCCGGCCAGAAGCCAAGCCGAACTCCACCTTATGCCCCGTCTTCAGCCCCTCAACGCCCTCGGGCAACGCCGACGATCGGACGTAGGCGTCCTCGCCGTCTTCCTGCGATAGGAAGCCGAACCCCTTTTCGGCGTCGTACCACTTAACCTTGCCGGTCGGCACTGGTCTCACCTGCTTGTCTGAAGGAAATAACTAGGAATGGACAACATAAGAAGCGTCCCGCCTGTGCAGGACGCGATGCGGCTCCAGATCCTACTCGGGTGATTGCCCGGCCAGCACCCCCGTTTCCGCGTGACTCGCTACGCTGGCAGTACTGCTGGAGGAGATATGCGCCTGATTCTGAACGTCATCTGGCTTGTATTCGGCGGCCTCTGGATGGCCGTCGGGTACCTCGCTGCGGCACTCATCAGCTTTTTGCTCATCATTACGATTCCGTTCGGGTTCGCGGCGATGCGCATCGCGCTGTACACGCTGTGGCCGTTCGGCCGGACGATCGTCGACAAGCCGACCGCCGGCGCCGGCGCCCTGATCGGGAATGTCATCTGGGTGCTGCTGTTCGGTATCTGGCTGGCGATCGGGCATGTGGTGAGCGCGGCCGCCATGGCCGTGACGATTATCGGCATCCCGCTGGCACTGGCCAACCTCAAACTGATCCCGGTGTCGCTGATGCCGCTCGGCAAAGACATCGTTGCGATCGTTTCCACTCCCGCGCGGGTGCCCGCATGACGCTGACCGCACTCGGTGTGCCGACAGTGCCCAGCCTGTCGAGCGGCGGGGCCGTCGGCGTCGGAATGCCAACGGACGGCCCGCTGCTCGACACCTACGGCAGGGCCGCGACCGATCTGCGCGTCTCGCTGACCGATCGGTGCAACCTGCGGTGCAGTTACTGCATGCCGGCCGAGGGCCTGGACTGGCTGCCCGGAGAGCAGCTGCTGCGGCGCGAGGAGCTGGCCAGGCTGATGCATATCGCCGTCACCCGGCTCGGCGTCACCAGCGTGCGGTTCACCGGCGGTGAGCCGCTGTTGTCCCGCCATCTCGAAGAGGTGGTCACGGCGGCCGCCGCATTGCGTCCCCGCCCGGAGATCTCACTGACCACCAACGCCGTGGGGTTGGCGCGGCGGGCAGCCAAGCTGGCCGCGGCCGGGCTGGACCGGGTCAACATCTCACTGGACAGCGTGGACCGGGAGCGCTTCGCGGCCATCACCCGCCGCGACCGGCTGGCCGAGGTGGTGGCCGGCCTGACCGCGGCCAAGGCCGCCGGGCTGGCGCCGGTCAAAGTGAACGCGGTGCTCGATCCCGCTACCGGTCGCCAGGATGTCGTTGAGCTGCTGGGCTTCTGCCTCGACCACGGCTATCAGTTGCGCATCATCGAGCAGATGCCGCTGGACGCCGGGCACCAGTGGCGCCGGGACGCCGCGCTGACCGCCGACGATGTGCTGGCGGCGCTGCGTCCGCACTTCCGGTTCCGGCCCGATCCGACGCCCCGCGGTTCCGCTCCCGCCGAGCTGTGGCTGGTCGACACCGGCCCGGATACGCCGGCCGGAAAGTTCGGCGTCATCGCCTCGGTGTCGCACGCCTTCTGCGGGACCTGCGACCGCACCCGGCTGACGGCCGACGGCCAGATCCGCAGCTGCCTGTTCTCCGCCGCCGAGACCGACCTGCGTGGCCTGCTGCGCGGCGGCGCGACCGACGATGCGATCGAGGCCGCCTGGCGCACCGCGATGTGGGCCAAGCCCGCCGGCCACGGCATCAACGACCCGAACTTCGTCCAGCCCGATCGCCCGATGAGTGCTATCGGTGGCTGAGCTTTCCGTCGACACCGACGGCATCCAGGTGACGATCCGGTACTTCGCGGCCGCGCGCGCGGCGGCCGGAGCCGAGTCCGAAACGGTGGTGCTGCGCCAGGGCGCCACGGTGGCCGAGCTGGTTGAAACACTCGCCGTTCCGGGTACTCGTCTGGCAACCGTGTTGGACCGCTGCTCCTATCTCTGCGACGGCATCGCGGTCCGCGACGAAACCAAAGCGTTGCGCTCGGGTAACACGATTGATGTGTTACCACCCTTCGCCGGTGGTTAATTTTGTGAGATAGCTCACGTAACGGAATGATAACGGCACGGACACAGCGCGATATCGGGTTGTGGTGACCTGCGCAAATTCTAGGTATTCCTGCGTCTTTCGAAGACGTCCGTGCGGAAAACGCCGAGTTACGTAGAAGGTGACGCGGCCGACAGAACCGGTTACCGTCTGCGCAGGCTCGCCAAGAACACGGATTGGCGTTCCTCCCTTACCCGTAGCGCCGAGCTCCATCCAATGGGCAAGGGAGACCGAAACCTGGATGGAGGCGGGGGACCCACCGGTCCGCCGGACTGGAGTCGCGTGCGACTCCTTGGGGTGAAGCCTGCGTCGGCTCTCAGAGATGACTCGAGACGACAAAGGCCGGGTGACCTCGTGTACCCGAACCCGACAGCTGACCTCGCAGGCGCGTCACGAGAGGAAATTTTCGGCGCGTATGAGTGGACGTCACCGCAAGCCCACGACATCCAACATCAGCGTCGCCAAGATCGCCTTTACCGGGGCGGTACTTGGTGGCGGCAGCATTGCCCTGGCTGGTCAAGCCGTGGCGGCCACCGACAGCGAATGGGATCAGGTAGCCCGTTGCGAGTCCGGCGGCAACTGGGGAATCAACACCGGCAACGGCTACCACGGCGGCGTGCAGTTCAACGCAAGTACCTGGGCCTCCCACGGCGGCGGCGAGTACGCACCGTCCGCCGAGCTGGCCGCTCGGGAACAGCAGATCGCCGTCGCTGAGCGAGTTCTCGCGACACAGGGTCGCGGCGCCTGGCCGGTGTGCGGTGGACCGCTGTCGGGTCCCACCCCGCGCGAGGTCCTTCCGACTCCGGCGGGCTTGGACGTCCCTGGGCTCAACGGCGACCCGGGACCGCTGGCCCCGCCGCCGGCCGATGCGCCTCCGCCGGACGCTCCTCCACCGCCGCCTCCGCCACCCGCTGACCCGCCCGCGCCGGTGCAGCTGGCGTCCTTTGACCAACCGGCACCGCCCCCCGCGGATCTGCCACCGGCCCCGCCCGCCGACGCTCCGCCGCCCGCCGACGCTCCGCCGCCTTCGGACGCCGTGCAGCAGGCCACCAAGGTCGGCTACATCCAGAAACTATGGGAAGCGATCCGCGGCGAAGACGTCAATGGAAACGACGCACTGGACTCGCTGGCACAGCCTGCCCCCGTCAACTGACGGGCGGGCTGGCGCCTAGTCGTACGCGCTAGGCCGAACCCACCCATTCGTCGGTTCCGTCGTCGAAAAATTGGTGCTTCCAGACCGGTAGCCGCGCCTTGATGGTGTCGACCAGCTTGGCGCAGGTGGCGAACGCCTCCTGTCGGTGATCCGCGGCAACCGCGGCCACCAGTGCCGCCTCGCCGATGTGCAGCGCCCCGATCCGGTGGCTGGCCGCGACCGCGCGCACACCGGTGGCGGCCTCGGAGACCTCGGCGACCACCTCCGCCATCACCTGCGCGGCCGACGGATGCGCGGAGTATTCCAGCCGCGTCACCGGGCGGCCGCCGTCGTGATTGCGAATCACCCCGACGAACCCGACGACGGCCCCGGCCGCCTGGTGGTCTACCAGTTCTTCATGCTCGGCCAGCGAGATCGGCTGCTCGGTGATCGCCGCACGCAGGACGACCGTCATCGCTGGTGGTCTTTGCCCGCGATCTGGTCGAGGGCATGGTCGAGCACGTCGGCAAGCACTCCCAGCCCGTCACGGACGCCACCGGGTGAACCCGGCAGGTTGACGATCAGGGTCCGGCCGGCGACTCCGCACACGCCGCGCGAGAGCACCGAGGTTGGCACCTTGGGCAACCCCGAGTGGCGAATGGCGTCGGCCAGGCCGGGAATCATGTAGTCGACCACCGCGACGGTCTGATCGGGCGTGCTGTCGGTGGGCGAGATACCGGTGCCGCCCGTGGTGAGGATGACGTCGACATCGTCGTCGAGCGCACCGCGCAGTGCCTCGCCGACCGGACTCCCGTCGGCGACCACTGCCGGGGCCGCAGTCGAAAACCCATGCTGTTCAAGCCACTCCGCGATGATTGGACCGCATTCGTCGGTATAGACGCCGTCCGAAGCCCGCGTCGAGGCGACAATGATGCGTGCGGAGCGGGCGCCCATCAGCGCACCCAGCTTCCGGTCTTGCCGCCCTCCTTGCGGAGCACGCGGATGTCATCGATACGGGCCGCCGGGTCAACCGCCTTGATCATGTCGTAAAGCGTAAGCGCGGCCACGCTGACCGCGGTCAGCGCCTCCATCTCCACCCCCGTACGGTCGGTGCTGCGCACCGTCGCGATGACCTCGATATCCGACTCGCCCACGGTGAAATCGACGTCCACTCCGGTGAGCGCGAGCTGATGGCACAGCGGGATCAGGTCACTGGTGCGCTTGGCCGCCAGAATGCCCGCCACCCGGGCCGTGGCCAATGCATCACCCTTGGGCAACCCACCGCTGGAGATCAGCGCGACGACGTCAGCGGAGGTTCTCAAGGTGCCCGCGGCGACGGCGGTGCGCTTGGTGGCTCCCTTTTCGGTGACATCGACCATGTGTGCCGCGCCCCGCTCGTCGAGGTGCGAAAGCGCGTCCGGGCGGGATGCCCCAGTCATCCCGGCAATACCTACCGGTTGATGACCGTGACCGGGTGGAGGTAGGGCAGGTGGTCGGATTCCACCGGGAACACCAGGTCACCGAACGGCGAGAGCGCCCCGGTGCGATCGGTCACCAGCTCGCTTACCGCATGGTCGTCGGGGTCCGTCGTCGGCCAGCCGTTGTCGACGTACCTGGTTTTGCCCGCCTTGCCCTCAGCAATGTCAGCCACGTCGTCCATTCTGACAGGTCGCGCACGCGCGCGTGACGCTAGTCGCCACGGACGAGTTCTTCCCCACAACCCGTGGCCGAGGCCGGGGCCCACTCGCCGCCGCCGGCGGATCCGCCAGCTGCTTTACGCTGGTCAGCAATGACCGACAACACCCCGGATATCCCGCTGGGGTCCTGGCTGGCCGACTTGCCCGACGAGCGGCTGATCCAACTGCTGGAACTGCGGCCGGACCTTGCCCAGCCGCCACCCGGCAGCATCGCGGCCCTGGCCGCGCGCGCTGAGGCCCGTCAGTCGGTCAAGGCTGCCACCGACGAGCTCGACTTCCTGCGGCTGGCGGTGCTCGACGCGCTGCTGGTATTGCACGCGGACACCGCGCCGGTGCCGACGGCGAAGCTGCTGGCGCTCATCGGCGACCGCGCTCCCGAGGCCGACGTGATCGACGCGCTGGACGACCTGCGCCGACGTGCCCTGGTGTGGGGAGATGCCGCGACGCGGCTGGCTGCCGACACCGGCATGGCGTTGCCGTGGCACCCGGGACAGGTGACGCTCGAGGACGCGTCGCGCACCGGGGCACAGATTTCGGAGCTGATCGACGGGCTGAACCAGGCGCAGCGGGAAGTGCTCGACAAGCTGCTCGAAGGATCCCCGATGGGGCGCACCCGCGACGCTGCGCCCGGCGCGCCCGCGGAGCGGCCGGTGCCGCAGCTGCTCGCGATCGGGCTGCTGCGACGGGTCGACGCAGAGACAGTGATCTTGCCCCGCCACGTCGCACAGGTGCTGCGCGGCGAGCAGCCCGGCCCGATGCAGCTCACAGCACCCGACCCGGTGGTGTCGACGACCACACCCGGCGACGTCGACGCCGCGGCGGCCGGAGCCGTCATCGACCTGTTGCGCGAATTCGACGTGCTGCTCGAAAACCTCGGTACCACAACAGTTTCCGAATTGCGTAGCGGCGGTCTGGGGGTGCGCGAAGTCAAGCGGCTCGCCAAAGCGACCGGCATCGACGAGCCGCGACTGGGCCTGGTACTCGAGGTAGCGGCGGCGGCCGGGCTGATCGCCAACGGCACGCCCGATCCGGAACCGGAGCATGCCGACGGCCTATATTGGGCGCCGACGGTGGCCGCCGACCGCTTCGGCGCGATGTCCGCCGCCGAGCGCTGGCACCTGCTGGCCACCGCCTGGCTTGATCTTTCGAGCCGCCCGGCGCTGATCGGTGGCCGCGGCCCCGATGGCAAACCGTATGCGGCCCTATCGGATTCGTTGTACTCGACGGCGGCCCCGCTGGACCGGCGGTTGCTGCTGGACATGCTTGCCGACCTGCCGCCGGGCGCCGGCGTCGACGCGACGACGGCGTCGGCGGCACTGATCTGGCGCCGCCCACGGTGGACCCGGCGCCTGCAGCCGGGGCCGATGGGCGACCTGCTGGCCGAAAGTCACGCGCTGGGCTTGGTGGGCCGCGGGGCGATCAGCACGCCCGGGCGCGAACTGCTGGCCGAAACCATCGACTTCTCCGCCGCGGTCGACGTGATGGCGCGAGCACTGCCCAAACCGGTCGACCACTTCCTGATGCAGGCCGACCTGACCGTCGTCGTGCCCGGGCCCCTGCAACGCGATCTCGCCGACGAATTGGCGACGGTGGCCAACGTCGAGTCCGCCGGGGCGGCGATGGTGTACCGGATCAGCGAGCAGTCGATCCGCCACGCGCTCGACATCGGCAAGACTCGCGACTGGATGCACGCCTTTTTCGCCAACCACTCGAAAACGCCTGTGCCACAAGGACTCACCTACCTGATCGACGACGTGGCGCGCCGACACGGCCAACTTCGCATCGGCATGGCCGCGTCGTTCGTGCGTTGCGAGGACCCGGCGCTGCTGGCCCAGGCGGTGGCGGCCGGTGAGGACCTGCAGCTGCGGGCGCTGGCGCCGACGGTGGCCGTGTCCCCCGCGCCGATCGCCGAAGTGCTCGCCGCGCTGCGGGCAGCGGGTTTCGCTCCGGCCGCCGAGGATTCCACCGGCGCCATCGTCGACGTCCGCCCGCGGCGGGCGCGGGTGCCCACGCCGAAGCAACGTCGGCCCTACCGCGGGGCCCCGCGGCCCAACACCGAGACGCTCAACGCGGTGGTGTCGGTGCTGCGCAAGGTGACCACGGCGCCGTTCGGCAGTAGCCGTGTCGACCCGGCGATCGCGATATCGCTGCTGGCCGACGCGGCCAGGAATCAGGACACGCTGGTGATCGGTTACCTCGACGCGGCGGGCGTCGCGAGCCAGCGGATGGTGTCGCCGATCGCCGTACGTGGCGGACAGCTGGTGGCCTTCGATTCGGCGTCGGGACGGCTGCGCGACTTCGCGATCCACCGCATCACGTCGGTGGTGTCGGCGGAGAACGGATAATGGACGCATGACCGACGGACCGTTGATCGTGCAGTCCGATAAGACGGTGCTGCTGGAAGTGGACCACGAACTGGCCGACGCGGCACGCGCCGCCATTGCGCCATTCGCGGAGCTCGAGCGCGCACCCGAACACGTGCACACCTACCGCATCACTCCCCTGGCGCTGTGGAACGCGCGCGCCGCGGGCCATGACGCCGAGCAGGTCGTCGACGCGCTGGTCAGTTTCTCGCGCTACGCGGTGCCGCAGCCATTGCTGGTCGACATCGTCGACACGATCGCCCGGTATGGCCGGCTGCAGCTGGTCAAAAACCCGGCGCACGGCCTGACCCTGGTGAGCCTGGATCGTGCGGTGCTCGAGGAGGTGCTGCGCAACAAGAAGATCGCACCGATGCTCGGCGCCCGGATCGACGACGACACCGTCATCGTGCACGGCAGCGAGCGCGGCCGGGTCAAGCAGATGCTGCTCAAGATCGGTTGGCCCGCAGAGGATCTCGCCGGTTACGTCGACGGCGAGGCGCATCCGATCAGCCTGGAGCCCGACGGCTGGGAGCTACGCGATTACCAGCGGCTGGCCACCGACTCGTTCTGGGCCGGTGGCTCCGGGGTGGTGGTGCTTCCGTGTGGTGCCGGCAAGACGTTGGTAGGCGCGGCCGCGATGGCGAAAGCCAGTGCGACGACGCTGATCTTGGTCACCAACATCGTCGCCGCCCGGCAATGGAAACGCGAACTCATCGCGCGCACCTCGCTGACCGAAGACGAAATCGGCGAATACTCGGGCGAACGCAAGGAGATTCGGCCCGTCACCATCTCGACGTACCAGATGATCACCCGCCGCAGTAAGGGCGAATACACGCATCTGGAACTCTTCGACAGCCGCGACTGGGGGCTGATCGTCTACGACGAGGTGCACCTGCTGCCGGCGCCGGTGTTCCGGATGACGGCCGACTTGCAGTCCAAGCGGCGGCTCGGCCTGACCGCCACGCTGATCCGCGAAGACGGCCGCGAGGGAGACGTGTTCTCGCTGATCGGCCCGAAGCGATACGACGCGCCATGGAAGGACATCGAGGCGCAGGGCTGGATCGCCCCGGCGGAGTGTGTCGAAGTCCGGGTCACGATGACCGACAACGAGCGAATGATCTACGCCACCTCCGAACCCGAAGAGCGTTACAAGCTGTGCTCGACGGTGCACACGAAAATCGCTGTGGTCAAGTCGATTCTGGCCAAGCATCCGGACGAGCAGACCCTGGTGATCGGCGCCTATCTCGACCAGCTCGACGAGCTCGGCACCGAGCTGAATGCCCCGGTGATCCAGGGCTCCACCAAGACCAAGGAACGCGAGGCGTTGTTCGACGCCTTCCGCACCGGCGAGATAAGGACGCTGGTGGTGTCCAAGGTCGCCAACTTCTCCATCGACTTGCCGGAAGCCTCAGTGGCGGTTCAGGTTTCGGGTACCTTCGGCTCGCGTCAGGAGGAGGCGCAACGGCTGGGCCGGCTGCTGCGACCCAAGGCCGACGGCGGTGGCGCCATCTTCTACTCCGTGGTGGCCCGCGACAGCCTGGATGCCGAATATGCCGCCCATCGACAACGCTTCCTGGCCGAGCAGGGCTACGGCTACATCATCCGGGACGCGGACGACCTTCTGGGCCCCGCGATTTAGGGAGCGAAACGATACTTCGGCAGCGGTTAGTTTTGCGATTCCGGTAACGCTGTATTACAGTTTGACAGATCCAGGACCAATCGCCCACCATGCCGGCGCCCATCCGGCGGACGACGTCGGCGACCGCGGTACGAGACGAGCTGGTCACGCTGATTCGGTCGGGGCACTTCGCGGTGGGAAATCGGCTGCCGGGGGAGATCGCCTTGGCTCGGTCGTTCGGCGTGTCTCGCCCGGTGCTCCGCGAAGCCCTCGGCGGGCTGCGTGCGGCAGGAATGATCGAGAGCCGTTCGGGAGCAGGGACATTCGTTACCAGTGCGACCGGTACCGACGCAGGGTTGTCCCTACTTGGTAGAACAACCTCTACCGAGTTCTTTGAGGTGCGATCGATGCTGGAGGTCCCTGGCGCCGGTCTGGCAGCACAGCGCAGGAGCACTAAGCAGCTGGATCAGCTGCTCGAATTAGCGGCAACCAACAGCGAGGACGCCGACGTCGTGACGTGGGTGCGCAACGACCTCCGCTTTCACACGGCGATCGCCGAGATGACCGGGAATTCACTGCACGTGCGATTGATCAGTCAGCTTCGCGAGCTTCAGTTCGAGCAGACAGTCAAGACAGCCAGACGGCTGGGCGGGCTGGGCGCGCCTATCGCTGAGCACGGGGCGATCGTTGACGCGATCGCCGCGGCGGACGCCGAAGGGGCCAAGACGGCAATGGCCGCACATTTACGCGCGATCCAAGAACGCGCTCAAATCGCCCAAGCATACGGAGAACGATGATGCCTGCGCTGCCCACCCACGGCCGCTTCAAGTACTCGGCAATAGTTGATCGGCCGGACTTCTGCTGGCCGGACGGCAAACGCCTGGCCCTATATGTGGCCGTTAATGCGGAACACTTCTCGTACAACGAGGATGGGTTGGGTTTGTCTTACTCGCCCGGGCTCGATCACCCCAATACCTACAACTGGGCATGGCGGGACTACGGGAACAGAGTAGGCGGCTTCCGAATCGCAGATCTTCTCGATCAGTACGGGATCGCACCGACCGTGCTCCTGAACACCGCCGCCTACGAGCATGCCCCAGCACTAATGGACCGGTTCCGCGGACAAGGGGCGGAATTTGTTGCGCATGGCCGAACGAACTCAATCCATCCAAACGGGCTGGATGAAGATGCCGAAAGAGCCATCATCGATGAAACCTTTGCAAAGATCACACATTACGAGGGGCACCCACCCCAAGGGTGGATGAGTCCCGGCGCCAATCCGAGCGCAATCACCGAGGACCTCTTGGCAGAGCGTGGGTTTCGATACACGTTGGATTGGCCGATGGACGACCAACCAGTTTGGCTCAACACCCGTACCGGCCCACTTCTCAGCGTTCCCTACCCCCATGAAGTCAACGACGTACCGATGGTCGTCCTGCATCATGGCAGCGCGGACAAATTTGCCGATATGGTCGTCGCATCATTCGACGAGATGCGGCAACAATCGTTGGAACAGCCCCTCGTACTTGGTATCTCGATACATACTTTCATCGTCGGCCAGCCGTTCCGGTTGCACCACTTCCGACGGGCCTTGGAACATATACAACGCCAACGAGAATCCGTGTGGTTCACCACACCCGGCGGAATCGCCGATTACTACCGCACCCACCTCTGTCCGCCTCCGGATGCGGCGCGTTCATGACTGACTACGACGCATCAGGATCCGCCAGCATCCGCCCGATACTGCAAGAGCATGGCGTGATCGTCGATGACTCTGAAGCTGCCCGAATCAGCTCGACAATCCGATCCGTTCGCTCAACCGTGAATTCGATGATCAAAGACGAAACAGCCCTGCTGGAGATCGGGCAATTCCGGGAACTCCTCAGACGTGAGGCGAGCGCGTGAGCCGACAACCATTGACTGCCGTCGAGATCTGCGCCGGCGTGCGCTCCCAAACCCTAAGCGCCACCGAGGTGGTCGAGTCCGCGATAGAAGCCAGCCAGCTAGCACAGGCGTCGACGAACTGTTTCGTTAGTCTCGACGAGCGAGGAGCGCGTCATGTGGCAGCGCGGATAGATCAGGTTATGAAAACGCCTATCCCGCAATCATTACCGCTAGCCGGTGTCCCCTATGCGTATAAGGACATGTTCACGCGTAACGGACAACCAGCCGGGCTAGGAGTGAGCCGTTCATCGCTACGAACCGCAGACGATGACACACCATGCCTCGACCAGCTCGATAGTCCAGGCGCAATCACGCTGGGCCGGCTCAACCTCGACCCCTACGGTTACTTGGCAACGGGACTCAACACCCACCACGGCCACGTGCGCAATCCTTTCGACCCACTTCGCATTGCCGGTGGATCATCGAGCGGGTCGGCCGCAGTCGTCGCAAGCGGTGCGGTACCCATCGCGATCGGCAGCGACACCGGGGGGCTCAGTCAGAATTCCCGCTGCTCTGTGTGGCGTGGTCGGTTTCAAACCCACATTTGGGCGCATATCGCGGCGGGGTGCAATCTCGTTGTCTCAGTCCCAAGACACCATCGGCATCATCGCTCGGACGGTGCAGGATGTAGCCCTCGCGCTAGCGGTGATGGCCGAGCACGATCCGGCAGACCCGGCATCCATCAAGTGCCGACCAATCCAGCCGCTGGCACAAGTAGATGCCAACTTGCACAACACAAGAATCGGCATCGATTCTGCCTACCTGCGTGAGAAGTCAAGCCCAGACATAGCCACCAACATCGAAGCGTCCTGGGAGCTCTTGGAATCCATGGGTGCACAACTCGTCGAAGTGGATCTGAGACCGCTTCGAGACTATGACCGAGCCGGATCACTACTGACCTGGTGTGAAGCAGCAGCGGTTCACGGAGACCATTTCGGTAATGCCGCCAACGACTATCCCGCGGCAATACGATCGCGACTGCATCACGCGTTCGTCACCAGCAGCGCGGATCACGTACGGGCGTTGTGCGCCCAGGGCGTTTCGCTTGCACGGTTCCTCAACACGGTCTTTGACGAGCGTGATGTCCTCGCAACCAATACGACGTCGGACACCGCCCCTACCATCGTCGCCGCGACCGAAGATGCCGCGCAGACGACGTCACGCCTGCTGCGCACGACACGCCCGTTTAGTTTCCTCGGCCTTCCGGCCATCACCGTCCCAGCGGGCACCGACGCCGATGGCTTGCCCGTAGGCCTGCAACTTGCCGGAAGACCATTTGCCGACCAAACAGTCCTCACCGTGGCAGCTGCCTTCCAAAAGTGTTCGACGTCAATCCTTCCCATCCCTGCCCCTGCACTCGAAAGCAACCAATGACTGCCTCCGTCACCACCCCGAATCCCCTCCGCGTCGGAATCGTCGGGCTCGGACCTGTCGGAAGCGTTGTGGCCCGAGCTATCGACAAAGGCATCGCCGGCTACCGTCTATCCGCGATCAGCGCCCGGCGCACCAAGCTCGCTGAAGACTTCTCCCGAACGCTTACCTCACCAGTCCCCGTGGTGGATGCCGACCAGATCGAACCCTGCTCTGACCTCGTGATCGAATGCGCGCCGGCATCCCTGTTCACCACGATCGCCACACCAACTATCGAGGCAGGAAAGCGTCTTGTCGTCCTGAGTTCGAGTGCACTGCTGGAACATTGGAGCCTGGTTGAGCGCGCTCACCAAACCGGAGCCGTTATCAGCGTGCCCTCCGGAGCGATCGCGGGATTGGACGCAGTCCAGGCGGCAGCTCACGGCACCATCTTCGAAGTCACGATGACCACGCGCAAACCGATCGCAAGCTTGATCGGCGCCCCCTACCTGCGCGGTCGCGACGACGAGCTGCGCTCATTGCGTGAACCGATGCTGCTTTTCGAGGGAAACGCTCGCCAAGCGGCCACCGGATTCCCGGCCAATCTCAATGTCGCCGTGGCACTTTCCCTCGCCGGGATCGGACCGGACAAGACCACCTTGCGGGTGTGGGCCGACCCCACAGTTGACCGCAATACCCATATCGTGGACATGCGCTCGGATTCCGCTGATCTACACATCCGCATTGCAAACATCCCCACCGAGAACCCCAAAACAGGCCGAATCACCGCTCAAAGCGTGGTAGCCCACCTCGCCAAAACAGCGGCCACGCTGCGCCTGGCAACCTAATTCTCCGATTATTGAAGGCATATTATGGATTTCGGAATAATCGATAAGGTCGCCCTTGTCACCGGCGCCGGGGGCGGACTCGGCGGAGCCATCGCATTGGCGCTAGCGCGTGAAGGTGTCCGCGTGCTCGGCGCCGATCGCAACGCTGAATCTCTTACCGCAGTTTCGGCGTCGATAAGCGATGAGAAGCTCGACTTCACTCCCCTAGTTGTTGACTTCACTGATGCTACAAGCTTGTCCGAGATGCTCGCTGACCTGCCGCATCGGTACGGCGATGTAGACATTCTGGTCAACAACACCGGCGGTCCTCCGCCAATAGCGGCCACTGAGATCGCCGGCGCCGACTGGAACACCTGGTTCAATGCTCTGGTCATCCCGGTCGTTACCGCCACCGCCGCCGTACTACCTGCGATGCGCCGCCGCCGGTGGGGCCGCATCATCACCAGCACGTCGTCAGGAATCACCTGCCCAATTCCCAACCTCGCACTATCGAACTCCTTGCGCGCATCCCTGGCAGGGTGGTCAAAGACTCTTGCCGCAGAGATTGGTCGCGACGGCGTCAACAGCAATATTGTTGTCCCGGGTCGTATCGCTACCGGCCGAATCACCGCACTTGACGAAGCCAAAGCGGAACGTGACGGCACCACGGTCGAAGACGTGGCTGCGGCAAGTACCGCTGCCATTCCCCTCGGTCGTTATGGGAATCCCGCCGAATACGGTGCTGCCGTAGCCTTTTTGGCCAGCGCTCGCGCCTCTTACATCACAGGATCCATCCTCCGCGTCGACGACGGACTCATTCCCAGTATCTGACCGACCATTCCCGAAGCATGGAAGGACCTACTCATCGATGAACACCACCACCGCTGAACAACGCGAAACCATCCGAACACGGTTCTTGGCAATCGATACGTCGAACGTGGGTGATGTCCTCGACGAACTCGGTTACCACGACCAAGGTCTCGACCCGGCGCTAGGCGCGCTGGCTGGAGACTCTCTTGCCGGATGGGCATTCACCATTTCCGGTGCGATGTTGCCCTACACCGGCGATGGCGACCCCACCAAAATGGCGGCATGTGCCGACATATCTCCGGGTGACATCACCGTATGGTCGGGAGCAGGCGTTGGTATCTGCTACTTCGGAGAACTCATTGCCCTCGGAATGGCAGAACGCGGTGCTGTCGGAGCAATCGTCGACGGAGGCGTACGTGATCTCAAATGGCTACGCAAACATGGCTTTCCCGTGTTTGGTCGCTACCGATCGCCCATTCAGTCCATCCGACGATGGAAAGTCACCCACTACAACCAACCCGTCTACCTGCCCGGGGCGACCACCCATCACGTCACTGTGAACCCTGGTGACTTCATTCACGCTGACGCCGACGGCGCCTTAGTCATCCCGGCAAAGCTGATCGACCGCGTACTTGTCCGTGCTGAGGCGCTCACCAGCGCCGAAGTGCTTGTGCGGCAAGCAATCGCCGAAGGCTTCTCTCTGCAGGAGTGCCTTGCCAGATTCGGACATGTTTGATGCTTATCGCGTCCGGCCTTAAAGCGCTGTGGCGTCTCATAATCGGTCACCCCGACTAACCAGCATCGGTAGGAGTTACCCGAAAGCGGCGTACTGCCCGTCGCAACGAGGGCGATCGCCTATGCCTTCGCCCACCCCGGCTCACGTAGTACGAGTCACATCGCCAGCAGACCGTCAACAACCGACGGTCGGAACCTCAAAAGGAGTACAACCATGACCCCCTCAAAACCGGCAATCCTCCTCCTACACGGACTCACCGGAAACCCCAAGATATTCGGTGAGCTGCCCGAACACCTATCGGAGCTCGGCTATCTTTGCTCGACACCAACACTGCCCGGCCACGGCACGGTCCTTGCCGATATGTACGGCACCACGTGGGACGACTGGCTCGCCAAAGCTCAAAGTGCTGCAACAGAGACGCTTGACAGATCAAACTCGCTGGTTGTGATCGGTCTCTCGATGGGCGCCACTCTCGCTCTAACACTCGCCACGCCGTTGCAAGAACACATCCGCGGCCTCGTACTGATCAACCCACTTATTTGCCCCACACCAGATTTAAAACGGCAGCTTCGAGAGGCGGTTGCCAGGGGCGAGACGCTGCTTACGCCTTTCGGCGGAGATATCAAGGACCCCCAAGTCTCCGCCGCGGACTACGGAGCCGTTCCCATTGCATCCTTCCTCTCAGCGCTCGACGCTGTCGACGAAGTTCAGCCCTCCCTATCCGCCATCAAGATCCCCACTCTCATCCTGGCAAGCCGCAACGACGACGTTCTCGACGCGACTGCTGCAGCAGACCATCTTTCCGCGACGATGCCTGACACGTCGACCGTCCTTCTCGAAAAAGGAGGGCATCTCGCGACCATCGACTATGACAAGAACGAAGTAGCCTCTGCCATAAGCACTTTTATTCACGGACTGATATAGCTGCGCGTAGCCGTCCGTTATCGCGACTTTCAAGGACAGCAGCCCGGCCTCTTAGTCCGAACCTTGGCCGCTGCTGAGTAGTCCAGTGAGCGGAAACGCAGAAACCATCGGCGCCGCTGCGAGTTCTAGCCACTTTCGTAGCGGCATAAACCGTTGCACAAAACGTGTTCCGATGGGACAGCTAGATCTGAGAAGTGTTCTCGTAAACATGAATTTGTAAGGAGAGTACGAAAGATGTTATGTCGCAACATAATTCACAGACAGCATCAATTGACAGAGGACAACGGCATTGGTACCAATGATGCTATGAATAACGTTCCGACACAGCGTTTCGTCCACGCCGCGGATGCGCCCGACAACGCGGGCATCAACATCGGCAATTTCTCGCAGGTGGTGCGAATCGGCCACATCGTTTACATCGGGGGCACACTCGCCACCAATCAGCACGAGCAACGTGTCGTCGACGAGAGCCCCGAAGCGGCAATCCGACAAGCCTTCCGCAACCTTGAGGCGATTTGCCTCGAGGCTGGTGCCAGCCTCAAGGACATCGTGATGCTCACTGCCATGCTGACAGACTTGAGCGACCTCCGAACCCTCAACGCGGTACAAGCCGAGCTCTTCGCGGCGCCGTTTCCGCCGCGGTCGACGTACCAGGTAGTAGCGCTCCCGCATGGCCGCATCGAACTCGTCGCGGTTGCCTACATCGGCTCCGGACTGGATAACTAACGACCCAACTCGACATCAAAGATTTCGAGATCCGCTGACACCCGATCTATTCGATCTCAGTCGCTGAACACCGACAGGACTTCCTGACCGTGCAGGGCTATGGCTACATCGTTCGCGACGCGGATGACCTTCTGGGACCGGCGCTTTAGAGCGACAGGATCGTCGCCGATGCGGTGCCGGGAGCGCCGTACACCTGCGCCAGGCCGACCCGCGGGTTGCCGGGCACCTGACGCTCGCCCGCCTCGCCGCGCAGCTGACGCACCAGTTCGTGCATTTGCCGCAACCCCGAGGCGCCGATCGGCTCGCCGTTGGCGATCAGCCCGCCGTCGGTGTTCACCGGCATCGAGCCGTGAATCTCGGTGGCGCCGTCGGCCAGCAGTTTCTCCTGCTCACCGTCGGCGCACAGACCTGTCTCGGCCATGTGGATGACCTCGTTGCCGGCGTCGGTGTCCTGCAGCTGGGCAATATCGACGTCCTCGGGCCCGATACCCGCGGCTTCGTAGGCCGCCTTGGCTGCGTACACCGTCGGCGAGACGTCTTCATCCGGCGGCGCGAACGTGGCATGCACCTCATACGCTCCGAAGGTCCGGGTGCGAATCTCGCAGGCGCGCACATACACCGGTTTGTCGGTGTGCTTGTGCGCGATGTCGGCGCGACACATGATGACGGCCGCGGCACCCTCGTCGGGTGCGCAGAACATGTACTGGGTCAGCGGGTAGTTGAGCACGGTGGAGTTGAGGATCTCGTCGATGGAGATCTCCTCGCGCCGGAAGGCATTCGGGTTCAATGCGCCATTGCGGAAATTCTTGTTGGCCACCCGCGCCAGCGTCTCCTGCGAGATGTTGTGGTCGTGCAGGTACTTGTTGGCCTTCATCCCGAAGAACTTGGTGGTGACGAACTGCCCGTTCTGGGCGTACCACTGCGGCAGCGCCAGCTTGCCGGGGTCGTCGGTGAACGCCCCGCGGGGGTGTTTGTCCAGGCCGATGGCGATGCCGATGTCGTACTTGCCCAACCGGATCGTGTCGGCCGTTTGCTGAATCGCGCTGGCCGCGGTGGCGCAGGCGTTGAAGACGTTGGTGAAGGTGATGCCGGTTAGTCCGACCAGGCGGGTCACCGCGTCCGGGTTGGACACTTCGTGGCTGCCGCCGAAGCCGAACTGGATGTCTTTCCACTGCACACCGGCATCGGTCAACGCCGCGTCAATGGCCTCGGCGCCCATCTCCATCGCGGTCTTATCGAAGCGGCCGAAGGGATGCAGGCCCACGCCGATGATGGCAACGTCGTTCGTCATCTCAGGCTCCTCTATCGGATAGATGGTGCCGACCCGCTTCACCCGGCATCGCCGTGCTCGCGATCGCCACTAGACCGGCTGGAAAGCGAACGTGATGATCTCGTTGCCGTCCGCGTCGGTGGTGAACGGCACCATGGTGAGCTCGACCTCCTGGCCGAACTGGAGTTTGGCCGGGTCGTTCTCGGTCAGCCGGCCCTCGACGCGGATCACGTCACCCAGCTGGACCAAACCCACGCCGAACGGCACGAAGTCGTTGCCGGTCGGGCCGGCATAAGGGGCGCCGGGCGGGAAACCCTGGGTGGTCCACGCGACCACGGTTCCGGTCCGCGGCAACAACACGTCGCTCATCGCGCCGCCGCTGCACCGCGGGCACCGCTGCTGTACCGGGAAGGTGGTGGCACTGCAATCACCGCACCGGCTGCCGATCAGCTGCGGGTTCTCGTCGGGCCACGTCGAGATCTCAGGAGCGAGTGCCTTCTGCATCGAGGGATCCTCCGTCGTCGGGAAACAGTGCTCACTGAACCGTATAACAGCCTTCCGAAAAGTGGAAACGGTATTCTCCTACACCCCACGCGGGCCGTCTTCCCATTCCCGTCACCGGGAGCCAAACCCTTCATGGCCTGGCCAAGCCCACCTAGCGTTTACACCGGGCAATGCCGCCGGTAACCCATTGGCGCTTGCCCACTCCCCCCAGAGGTTTCACCAACAATGGTCAGCACTCCCGCCCAGACGACCGTCGGCTCTGCCGCGCCGGCGGCCGCCGTCACCAGACCGCGCAAACAGCGCCGCTGGGCGGTCATCCGACTCTCGTCACCGCTGGGGCTGTTGGGCTTGTGGCAACTTTTCAGCGCCACCGGCCTGATCCCTCAGGACGTGTTGCCGGCCCCGCAGCTGATCTTCGATGCCGGCCTACAACTGATCCGCAACGGCAAGCTCGTCGAGGCCCTGCAGGTATCCGGGCTGCGCGTGGCCGACGGCCTGCTGCTCGGTGGCGTGATCGGTGCGGCCCTAGGCGTGATTGTCGGGCTGTCGCGGTGGTTCGAGGCCACCGTCGACCCACCACTACAGATGGTGCGCGCACTGCCGCACCTGGGTTTGATTCCATTGTTCATCCTGTGGTTCGGCATCGGCGAGCTGCCGAAGGTATTGCTGGTCGCGCTCGGCGTCAGTTTCCCGCTGTACCTCAATACCGTTTCGGCGATCAAGCAGGTCGACCCGAAACTGCTGGAAACCGCTGATGTGCTTGGCTTTTCGCTCTGGCAGCGACTGCGCACCATCATCTTGCCGAGTGCGGCGCCACAGGTGCTGGTCGGGCTGCGGCAGTCGCTGGCGATCGCGTGGCTGACCCTGATCGTCGCCGAACAGATCAACGCGGACAAGGGCATTGGGTTCCTGATCAACAACGCCCGCGACTTCCTGCGCATCGACATCATCATCTTCTGCCTCGTCATCTACGCGCTGCTCGGTATCGGGACCGATGCGATCGTTCGAGCGCTTGAACATCGAGCCCTGAGGTACCGCACATGACCGTGACATCCGAGCGACAGACCGCCGTCGTCGGCAGGCTCAACAACATCGACAAGTGGTATGGGAACCGCAAGGTCCTCGACGGCATCTCCCTCGAGATCCGCACGCACGAGATCGTCGCACTGGTGGGGCGCAGCGGCTGCGGTAAGTCGACCGTATTACGTTCGCTGGCAGGGCTTTCCCCCGACCACACCGGTGATCGCGAGGTCGCCGGCGCGCCGGCGGTTGCCTTCCAGGAGCCGCGCCTCTTCCCGTGGCGCGACGTGTTGACCAATGTGCGCTACGGCCTCAATCGGGCCGGCCTGGCCCCCGATGCAGCGCGGGATCGGTCGCAGCGAGCGCTGGGCGAAATTGGGCTTGCCGACCACGCGTCGGCGTGGCCGCTGACGTTGTCCGGCGGTCAGGCACAACGGGTTTCGCTGGCACGGGCACTGGTCGCCGAACCGCAGCTGCTACTGCTCGACGAACCATTCGGCGCGCTGGACGCACTCACCCGGCTTTCCATGCGCGCGCTGCTGCTCGACCTGTGGCGCCGGCACGGATTCGGCGTGCTGCTCGTCACGCACGACGTCGATGAGGCGATCGAGCTGGCCGATCGGGTGTTGGTCCTCGAAGACGGCCGCGTCGCACACTCCATCGAGATCCAAGCCCCGCGGCCCACGCCGTCGGAGCGCACCGCGCAGCATGACCACTACCGAGCCGAACTTCTCGACAAACTTGGCGTCCGGCTTTGACGGCCAAGCGTCGCATCACGTTTCGCGCCGCACTGGTGCTGGCTCTGGTGGTCGGCACGCCCGGCTGCGTGTCGCGGTCGTTGGGACCGCAATTGATCGCGGTTCCGGCGCCGGTTCCGGTATCCGAGCTTTCCGGGGTCACCCTGCAAGTCGGCGACCAAAAGGGCGGCACCGAAGCCTTGCTGCGCGCCGCCGGCGCACTCGCCAATCTGCCGTACAAGATCGCGTTCTCGACGTTCACGTCCGGCCCCCCGCAGATCGAGGCACTGACCGCGGGCAAAATCGATTTCGCCCTCACCGGCAACACCCCACCGGTGTTCGGCGCCGCGGCCAACTCGAAGACCCGCGTGGTCTCGGTGTGGGACGGCGCCGAGAGCGGCGAGCAGATCCTGGTGCGCGCCAATTCCTCGATCGCCTCGGTTCCCGACCTGAAGGGCAAGACGATCCTGGTGGCCAAGGGCAGCGCGGCGCACGCCAATGTGCTTGAACACCTGGCAGATACGGGACGAAAGCCCAAGGACGTGAAGTTGGTCTTCTTGCAGCCCGCCGATGCGCTGTCGGCGTTCGCCAACGGGCAGGGCGATGCGTGGGTGATCTGGGAGCCCTACACGTCACAGGCCACACTCACGCTGAAGGTGCGCAATATCGGGACGGCCGAAAACGGCTACCAGTTCGGCAGCGCCTCCATCCGGGCGCTGACCGATCCGAAGCGCAATGCCGCGCTGGCCGACCTGTTGGTCCGCCTCCAGCGAGCGGCGCAGTGGGCCCGCGAGAATCCGTCGGAGTGGGCGAAAAAGTACGCGAAGGCCGTGGGCCTGGACATCAAGATCGCCGAGCTCGCCCAGAGTCACCTGCTGCGGTTGCCGGTCCCCCTCGACGACAAGGTGGTCACCGCCGAACAACGCCTCGCCGATCTTTTCGCCGCTGCCGACCAAATTCCGGAGGCGCCCGATTTCGTCAAATGGGTCGACCGTAGGTTCAACGGTGTGCTCGCGGCGAGCGGCACACAATGACGATGCGAGGAGACGACTGTGGCGGTCATCGTGCTGCTGGAACTGAAGTTCAAACCCGACCAGGTCGGCGCTGGTCGTGAATTGATGGGCCGGACGCTGGAAACCACCCGGGCATTCGAGGGAAATCTCCGCACCGACGTCTGGGAGGACGCGGACGACGAAGCCCACTGGATCATTTACGAAGAGTGGGAGTCCGTCGAGGCGGACGAGGCCTACCGCGCGTTTCGCGCCGGCGAAGGCAAAGTGACGCAGCTTCCTCCCCTGCTGGCCGCGCCGCCGGTCAAGACGCGGTACACCACCACCGACGTGTGAGGGTTAGCTCAGGGCGGGGATGACTTCGCGCTCGAACAACTCGATACCGGAGCGGTCATACGCGGCCTCGGGGAAGTAGCAGATCGCGTATTCGCAACCGAGGTCACGGACCTTGGCGATCCGCTCGATCACTTGTTCGGTCGTGCCCGTTGCCCCCTCTGAACCGCCGGAGAGCATCGCATCGGCGGCCGTCTCGGGGACATAGCGGGAAATGCGCTCGCGTATCCGTTGCTTGCGGTCGTTGATGTCAGCCTCGGAGGTGCCGACGATCGCGCTGAAGTTGGCCGAGCGCACGATCGCGTCGAAGTCAGTGCCGAGGTTGCGGCAGTGCTCGGCAAGCACCTGCGACTTGTGCCTGAAGGCCTCGAGCTCCGGTGTGAAATTGGTGTACTGCGCGTACTGCGCCGCGATGCGCAGCGTCACCTTCTCGCCACCGCCGGCGATCCATAGCGGAATGCCGTTGTCCTGTAATGGTTTCGGCTCGACGATCGCGCCATCAACCTGGTAATGCTTGCCGTTGAAGCTGACCTTGCCGTCGCGCCAGGCGTCCCGCATGATCTGCACGCCTTCATCCAGCCGGCCCAGCCGCGCCCCCGCCGACGGGAATCCGTATCCGTAGGCCCGCCACTCGTGTTCGTACCAGCCGCCACCGATCCCCATCTGGATGCGGCCACCGGAAATGATGTCGGCGGTCGCCGCCACCTTGGCCAGGTAGACCGGATTGCGATAGCTCATGGCCGTGCACATTTGGCCGAGCTTGATGCGTGACGTCGTCGCCGCATAGGCCGCCATCAGTGACCAGGCCTCATGCGTGGCCTCACCCGTCGGCATCGGCACGGTGTGGAAGTGATCGTAGACCCACAGCGAGTCCCACGCGCCGTTGTCGGCGTAGGTGGCCAGGTCGCGCATCACCGCCCAGTGTTTTTCCGGTTCGATGTCGACGAGGTCCATCCGCCAGCCCTGCGGAATGAAAAGACCAAAGCGCATAGTCGAGGACTCTAGCCGCCGGCGGAACAGGCCGGAACGGCTTGGGAAGCTTCGTTCGCTCACAGCGGATCGCGATAGAGCACCCAGCCCGCAGCTGGCAACGGAGCGGTAAATGAATGCATCGCAAACAAGATCGTTCACCTGACATTGGCGGGGCGGCGACCGACGCGGATGGCCCCCGCATTGTCAACGTCGACAATGATGACGAGAACTTCGTCAACGACAACGGCCAGACATCGGGCGACATCTTCCAGCAGAACGCCCAGGACCAAAGCACCGCGAGCGGCGCGGGAACGTAGCCCGGCGTCACACGCCCAGCGCGGCCAGCGCGGCGTCGACAGCGCTAGCGCGCAGCGCGTCGTACGGCGTGTCCGGAAGCTGTAGGCAGCAGTCCTGGAGGCCACCGAAGGCCACCACCGCGCGGGTGGACTGTGCGAGTGTGGGTCGGCGGCCAAAGACTAACTTGCCCAACCGATCCCGCCAGGCCAGTACCTTGTCGATCAGTCCGAGGTCGGCCAGCATCGTCAATTCGGTGAGTACCAACACGATGTACTGACGGTGCCGATAGTGGAAATCGAAGTAGCCCTCCAGTAAGTCGCGGGCATGGATGTCGCGACGGCCTTCCTGCTCGGCGACGAACCGCTCGCCGTCTTCGATCAACGGCATCACGATGCTGCGCACCAGCTCTTCGCGCGAGGTGAAGTGGTAATACAGCGCGGGTTTGGTGATGCCCAACCGGTCAGCGATGTCCTGCAGGCTGGTCCGCTGCACGCCCAGCTGGAGGAACAAATCCCGGGCGACCTCTTGGATGCGCTGGCGGGTATCTGACCGCGGTCTCGTCACCGGAGAATTTTAGCTGACTTATCGATAGGTAAGTGCTATGTTAGGGTCGCCTAACTTCAAGGAGGTCGACATGCGCATTTTGATCTCGGGGGCGAGCATCTCTGGCCCCGTACTTGCGTACTGGCTGACTCGCCACGGATTCGACGTCACGATCGTCGAGCGCGCGACGCAATTACGTAAGACCGGTGGCCACGCCGTCGATCTGTTCCGCCCGGCCATGGAGATCTCGGCAAAGATGGGCGTGCTGCCGCAGATCGAGGCGCTCGCCACCGGCACGAACGAGCTGAGCATGTATCGCGAGGGCGTCAAGCGGCCGGCACGCGTCGACCTGAGCAAGGTCTTCGGCGCGTCATCCGATCGGCACGTCGAGATCATGCGCGACGACCTCAGCGAGGCCTATTACCGCGCCGGCTGCGATGACGTCGAATACCTCTTCGGCGACTCGATCACGTCCATCTCGGTGGACGGTGACGTCACCTTCGAGCACAACGAGCCACGTTCGTTCGACGTCGTCATCGGCGCCGACGGTCTGCACTCCAACGTGCACCGTCTGGCCTTCGGCGAGGATGCGGGACGCACCAGGTTCCTCGGTGGCTACCTGGCGGTGGAGTCGGTGCCGAAATCCCTTGCCCGCAATGGAGAAATGGCGGTGCACATGGGCGCCGGACGGATGGCGGGGATCTACACCGCGCATCCCCTTGACGACGCACGTGCGCTGTTCATGTTCCGCAGCAAGGAAGAATTCCAGATTCACTACCGAGATGCCCTGGGACAGAAGGAGTTATTGCGACGCAGATTCGCCGGGATGGATGCGGCGGTGGACTGTTGGGTCGCGGAGCTCGACCACACACCGACGTTCTACTTCGACTCGATCATCCAGCTGGAGTTGAACACTTGGTCACGCGGACGGGTCGCCCTGGTGGGCGACGCCGGGTACTGCCCCGGGCCGGCGGTCGGGGGCAGCACCAGCCTTGCGGTGATAGGCGCCTACGTGCTGGCGGGTGAATTGGCGCAAGCCAAAGGCGATTACCCGCACGCGTTCGCGTCCTACGAAAAAGCGATGGCCGACGCCGTCCGGCACAGTCGTGCCTTTGCCCGCACTGCCGCCAAGTCGATCGTGCCCACTTCCCGCGCCGGTGTGTGGGGGCTGACTCGTGCCGCACAGCTGATCTCGATGCTGCCCGCCGGTGTCAGCAGGGCCATCGCGAAGATGAACACCAACGGTGCCCGTCTGTACGACTCGATGGAGTACAAGGAGTATGCCGTCGTTTGACGTCGGTGACGACAGCGAACCCCGGTGCCCACGGTTAGTCCGTAGCCTGGTGTAAGAGCGCATTGGTTTTGACCGTCGCAGGGGGTGTAGGTCCGGCAGCATGCACGAACTCGTACGAGCGTCGGCGCTCACAAACTTTGAGGCCCTCGTCGAGGAACTCGGCGGATCCCCAGCAGCCCTCTTGCGTGCCGTTAGCCTGCACGACGCGCGGCCGGACGATCCCGATTCGTTCATTCCCCTACCCAGCTTGTCCGAGCTTCTCGAGCTCACCGCCCGCAAGCTCGACCGTCCCGACTTCGGGCTGCTATTGGCCAGCAGGCAACGGGTCGAGATTCTCGGTCCGCTCGCGCTGATCGCCCGCCACTCCGCCAGCGCATTGGCCGCGATGCATGACCTTGCGTATTACATGCCCTCGTACGCGCCGGCACTGAAGATCGACCTCACCGATATCGGTGGTGGGCTCAGTCGATATCGCCTGTCGATCCAGCTAGCAATGACGCGATCAGCGCAGATACTCGAACTTGGGATGGGTATCTCCTATTCGAATTTCAAGCTTCTGGCCGGCTCCGACTTCCGTCCCGTCGAAGTTGCGTTTCCCCATGCGGCGCAGGCAGCTCCGGCGACCTATCGAGCATATTTCGGGTGTCCCGTGCGGCTGGATGCGGACTTCTGCGGTCTTGACCTGCGAACCGACGACCTACGGCGGCCGCGTCCCAACACCGATCGCGAATTGCGACGAATTATCGCCCGCTACTTGGAAGATACGACGTCAGACGCCGACGAAGGGCTCGTACCTCAAGTCCGTTTGCTGATCTCAAGAATGCTGCCGGTTGGTCAAGCGACCTGGATAAATGTCTCTACACACCTCGGGTACAGCGGGCGAACACTGCAGCGCCGCCTCGCCGCCGAGGGCACCTCCTTTGAAGCGCTGCTCGATGAGGTACGGCGCGAGCGGGCCCAGCACTACCTCTCGAACACCGCGCTGTCGTTAGGCGAAATCGCTGCCACGCTGGGCTATTCGCAACAAAGTTGTTTGGCGCGTTCGGTGCGACGCTGGTTCGGCACTTCGCCGCGCGAGTTCCGTCGCGCCGGACTCGCCGCGGGATAGGCTCGCACCCGACCGCGTGCTGACAACAAGGTTGCGAGCCAGCCGAACCGTTTTCGCTCTTCATCTTCGAGTTCGCTCTTCATCTTCGAGCCCTCTGAGGGCGTCGCGGCGGTGGCGCGAAATGTCAAGAAAATGGCACGCGCTGTACAGCCGGCAGGTCCGGGGAGCCATACCTTGGTCGTCGTGGAAGTTCTCCCAGCCAGATTCGGCGGACGTCGAGATCCCCAGCGCCAGCGGACCTCGCCACGAAATCGTTGATTGAGGGAAGGTGTCGTGACGTGAACGTATTGCGCCTGACGCTCTTACAGTGGACTCCCCTGGTTAGCAGGCTGTCGGAATTCATGCTGGTACTGCTGACAACCCCAGCTCTGATAGGTATCGCCTTCTCTGCGAATCTCTCTATGGCACTGGCTATTTTGCCGTTGCTGCTCATCGCAGTCGCCGCGCACCGGTCAGTTGGACGACGCGAGTTCATCGAAGAACGCCCGGACATCACTGAGCGACACACGAGGATTGGCTAAGCGCATGAGTACATGCGATTCGCTCGACGTTGACTTTGAGGTGCGAGCACAGGAGAACCAGAGACGTTTGGCCACGGAGCTTCAGTCCGGATACGACTTCGTCGTTTGCGGCGCCGGCAGCTCCGGATCGGTTGTCGCCCGTCGCATCGCCGAGAATCCCTCGGCCACAGTACTTCTGTTGGAAGCGGGACCACCCGCGGACGCGGCCAGTGTCAGCGAGCCAAGCCTGTGGATCACCAATTTCGGCACCGAGCGCGATTGGGCTTTTACCGCCGAACCCAGCCCGCATGTCAACGGCCGACAACTACCGATGTCGATGGGTCGAGGCCTGGGCGGTGCGTCTTCCATCAATGCCATGATGTGGGTGCACGGACACCGAAGTGACTGGGATTTCTATGCATCCGAGTCGGGAGACCCGGCTTGGGGCCATGCAGCCGTGTTGGCAATCTTTCGCCGCATCGAGGACTGGCAGGGCGTTGCCGACCCGGATCATCGCGGACGTGGTGGCCTTGTCCATGTTGCCCCCATACCAGACCCCAGCCCTTGTGCCGCAGCGGCAGTCGAAGCGGCAAGCCGCATCGGCGCACCGTCATTCGCTAGCCTGAACGGCTTGATGATGGAGGCCAATGTTGGTGCGGCACTGAATGATATGCGTATCAAACAGGGTCGGCGCCAATCTGTTTTCGACTCCTACCTGTATCCGTACCTGGACCGCCCGAACCTCACCGTGCTGACCGGTGCGACAGTGCACAGGGTGATCATCAATCGACAGCGCGCCGTCGGCGTCGAGTTTTCCTTCCGGGAAGGAGTGCAACGGGTCGCCGTCAACGCTGAGGCCGTGCTGTCGATGGGTGCGATCAATACCCCGAAGGTTTTGATGCATTCCGGTGTTGGTGACGAGAGACAATTGCGATGCTTTGGGATTCCCATAGCACAGCACCTTCCCGGGGTGGGGATGAACTTTCAGGACCACATCGGTTTCACCTGCGTGTGGGAGTTACCCGAACCACGACCCGTCACCTTCTTGCCGGAGGCCAGCATGTACTGGAGGAGTGAGCCGACTATCGAACACCCCGACTTGTTCGCGACGTTTGGCGTGGCACCCCTGGCGAGTCCCGAAGTAGCTCTTCGCTATAGCCTGCCCCAGGCGGGATGGAATCTGTTCGGCGCCCTGGCCCGACCGGTGAGCCGCGGCACTGTGCAGTTGACGGGGCCCAAGCGCAGCGACCCCGTTCGCCTGGATGCCAATGTCCTGTCGCATCCCGATGACATGGCCGCGGCTAGGCGTTGTATACGTGCGTTGAGGGAAGTCGGTAGTGCACCGGAAATGCGGCCCTTCGTCAAGCGGGAAGCATTGCCGGGCAGTTTGACTGACTCCGACATGAATCACTTCCTACGCGACGCGGCGATGACATATTGGCACCGCAGCGGAACCGCCAAGATGGGCCGCGACCAGATGTCGGTGGTAGACGCAGATCTCGCGGTCTATGGGGTCGAAGGCTTGCGGGTCGCCGACGCCTCGATACTGCCACGGGTGACAACCGGTAACACCATGGCGCCCTGCGTGGTGATCGGTGAGCGCGCCGCCGACATCATCAAATCCAAATGCTGACCGTCTACCCGCAAGCTTTTCGCCGCGACGGGTTCTTCCGCATGCGCAGACTCGCGTATTCCAGGGCATTGGCCACATGCCGCAAGTCGAGTGTCCGGACGATTTTGCCAGGCTGCTAGCCGATTTCATCGCGTCATTGCCCCGCCGCAGCCGATCGGCGCGCGAGAGCAGCGCTTGCGCCGACTAAACGTAGCGGCGAATCCCCGGCGCGTGGTACTACCTCTTCGCGCGCCGAGCGACTTGGCGCGAGCCCGCGGCTACGTCAGCGATCCACCCGCGGCGCGCCAGTGGATGAGGCCACCGCTCATGTTGACTGCGTCAAAACCGTTCTCCACCAATACGTTCGCCGCTCCGCCAGACCTGATGCCGCCGGTACAGAAGGTGATGATCAGCCGATCGTCGGGAAGCTCGAGGCAGCGATCGCCCAATTTTTCGAGAGGCATATGCACCGCCGAAGGGATGTGCACCCGGTTCCATTCGAATTCTCGGCGAACATCGACGATTAGCGCGCCCTCTTCGACCAGGCGAATAGCCTCGGCCGCGGACACGGCGGGTGGTCTCCGCAGATAGTGCCGCAGGCTCATGTCGCGCGCGCCTCTCGCCGCACGTTGACCATCGTCAAGGGACCGCTCAGCACCGGGATGAGCGCGCCGATCCTGGTCCGCGCCGCAAGGTTGCGACCGAGCAGCGCGGTGACGGCCACCGTAAGGTAGATCGCGCCGTGCACCGGCCCCACGACGGTAGTGATCGTGTGGTCGTGCACGGTTGCGAGGTTGCCGAAAAGGACGATGACGCTGACCAGTTCGAGTGCCGAGAGGGCCGCGAGCGTCCGCAGTAACGCTCTCATGCGTACCTCGATCCGGGCCGCACGATCATCAACACCACCACGGCAGCCCACAGCAGGTTGAAGATCCCGGTCAGCATGCCGAGGCCGCGCAACTGGGCGCCCGAGTCCGGGTGCGCCAACACATCCCGTTGCCGCGGCGAGATCTGGAGGGCGAGCAGGCCTCCCGCGAACGCGGTGAGCACCATCGCGACGATGATCCAGACCTCGGTCACGCGCCCCTGAACGATGGCGAGTGTGAGGCCGACGATTGGGACTAGGAGCGCCAGCGTTCCGTATACGCGGGTGATGCGGTGCAGCAGTTGGGCGGTCTCGAAGCCCCGCTTCGCTGGTTGACCGCCCACCGGTAAGTCCGCCACTGGCGCGTACCGGGGAAACAGGCTGGTAGCCACGGCCACCGGGCCCACAAATAAGATGCCCGCCACGACGTGGACGGAGAGCAACAGGGATTTCACACCTTCAGTTTAACTGAAGGTTGTGGATCTCGACACAGCCCGGGCCACGTACACGCGCAACGCGTCGGTCAACTCGGGATGCTGGGCAGTGAACTCCGCGTCAAGCCGCGTCACGACCTCGGCGGCGCGCGCGAGCAGCGCCTCGCCCTCGGCAGTCACCGATAGCTGCGACGCGGATCCCGCGTGCGCGGTCCTGTCATCGACAAGTCCCGCAGCGACGAACGTAGCCACCGCGGCATGTGCGCTCTGCACGGTGATGCGAGACCGCCTCGCCAGCTCACTGAACGAGATGCCCGGGGTTCCGCGGATATGCCCCAGCAGGCCGTACTTCCGGGTGGTCAGCCCGAGCGGCTTGAGGGCCTCCCCAAACGCGGCTTCCCAGACCCGGCCCACCGTGAGCAGCGCAACGGTCGGGCTGAACGGCGGCGGCTGGGACATGGAGGCAGGCTACCGCCCCCGGCCTTGAACTCTGGTGTCCGCCGGAACGAGCGCGAGATGGACGGCGAGCAAGCCCCGGCGCGGTACTGCTGCTTTCAGCGCCGCGACACCTAATCCATTGCGACGACCCGCCATATCGCATCGCAACGGTTTAAGCCTCGGTGCGGATCGCCCAGACGCTAGGCCCAGCCGCCGGCCGCCTGCTGTGCCCGCACCCGTTCCGGGTAACGCCAACGCGGAATTGGCCGCGAACGTCAAACGCCAGACCAGGGTCAGCACCCGGTTGGTGCGCTTGAACGCGAGCCGGCGCTGCTTCGTTGCCGTCGGGGACGTCGAGCATCTGCATACTCTCCGGTCGGTGGTGCCGAACCCCCGACCGGAGAGTAGCTGAGATCACGCGCTAAAGCAGAAAACCGGGCTAGGTCAATGAATCCGGCGGCAGGAAGCGGTCGGCGTACTTAGCCGCCAGCTCACGCGCTCGAGCCACGAAGGCTTCCTTGCCCGTACCGCCCGCGCCGGAGTAGCCGACGATGAACTGCGCGCTACCACCGGTGTACGGCGGGAACCCGATGCCCATGATCGAGCCGATGTTGGCGTCGGCGGTCGACGTCAGCACGTTCTCGTCGAGGCACTTCTGGGTTTCCAGCGCCTCGGCGAACAACATCCGGTCGATCATGTCCTGCAGCGGCGGCTGCGACGAGCCGGACTTGAACGTCTCGCGCAGGCCCGGCCACAGGCGGGTGCGCTTGCCATCCTCGTACTCGTAGAAGCCCGCGCCCTTCAACCGCGACGGCCGGCCGAGTTCGATCATCTTCTCGACCACCGCCTCGGCGGGGTGCGGCTCGTACTTGCCGCCCGCGTCCTCGACGCCCTTGCGGCTGGCGACGGCGATCTTGTGCATCAGCTCCAGGTTGAGCTCGTCGGACAGCTGCAGCGGCGGCGCCGGGTAGCCGGCCTGCGAACCGGCGTGCTCGATGCTGGCGGGCTCCACGCCCTCACCGAGCATCGCGAGGGCTTCGTTCACGAACGTGCCGATCACCCGGCTGGTAAAGAAGCCGCGGCTGTCGTTGACGACGATCGGGGTCTTGCCGATCGCCAGTGTGTAGTCGAACACCCGGGCCAGCGCCTCGTCAGAAGTCTTCTCGCCCTTGATGATTTCGACCAGCGGCATCTTGTCGACCGGCGAGAAGAAGTGGATCCCGATGAAGTCCTCTTGCCGCTTCACGCCGGTCGCCAGACCGGTGATCGGCAGGGTCGAGGTGTTCGACCCGAGCAGCGCGTTGGGCTCGACGATGTCCTCGATCTCCTGGAATACCTTGTGCTTGAGGTCCTGGTTCTCGAAGACGGCCTCGATCACGAAGTCGACGCCCTTGAAATCGGCAGGGTCGGCGGACGGCGTGATCCGGGCCAGCAGCGCCTTGCTCTTCTCTTCGGTGGTCTTGCCACGCTGAAGTGCCTTGGCCTCAAGCTTTTCCGAGTAGTTCTTGCCCTTCGCGGCGGCCTCGATGGTGACGTCTTTGAGTACCACGTCGTAGCCGGCCTTGGCCGACACGTAGGCGATGCCCGCGCCCATCATGCCCGCACCGAGCACACCGATCTTGTTGATCTTGACCGGCTCGATGCCGTCGGGACGGGAGCCCCCGGAATTGATGTACTGCAGGTCGAAGAAGAACGCCTGGATCATGTTCTTGGCGACCTGACCGGTGACCAGAGAAGCGAAGTAGCGGCTCTCGATGCGGCTGGCCGTGTCGAAGTCGACCTGGGCGCCTTCGACCGCAGCGGCCAGAATCGCCCGGGGCGCCGGCATCGGCGCGCCCTTGAGCTGCTTGCGCAACAGCGCCGGGAAAGACGGCAAGATCGCGGCCAGCGCCGGGCTGGACGGGGTGCCGCCGGGCATCTTGTAGCCCTTGACATCCCACGGCTGGGTGTGCGAATCCGGGTTGGCCTTGATCCATGCCTTGGCCGCGGGCACCAGCTCCTCGACCGAGCCGACCAGCTCGTCGACGAGTCCGTTCTCCTTGGCTTGCGCCGGCTTGAACCGGGTGCCCTGCGACAGGATGTTCATGAACGCGTTCTGGATGCCGAACATCCGCACGGTGCGGGTCACCCCGCCGCCACCGGGCAGCAGCCCCAGCGTCACTTCGGGCAATCCGAGCTGACTTCCCTTGACATCGGCGGCGATCCGGTGATGACACGCGAGCGCGATCTCCAGGCCGCCGCCGAGTGCGGCGCCGTTGATGGCGGCCACCACCGGCTTGCCGAGGGTCTCCAGGGCCCGCAGGTCGCGCTTGACCGCCTCGACGGTGTCGAATGCCTCGCCGGCATCCTCGGGCCCGAGTTTGATCATGCCCTTGAGGTCACCGCCGGCGAAGAAGGTTTTCTTGGCGCTGGTGATCACCACACCGGTGATCGAATCCTTTTCAGCGACAAGCTTTTCCACCGCGTTGTGCATCGACTCGGCGTAGTGCTCGTTCATCACGTTGGCCGACCCAGTGGGGTCGTCCAGCGTCAGGGTGACGATGCCGTCGGCGTCCTTGTCCCACTGAATGGTGTTCTCTGCCATGCTCTTTCCTCAGACTCGCTCGATGATGGTCGCGACGCCCATGCCGCCGCCGATGCACAATGTGACGAGCGCACGGCGCGCGTTGCGGCGCTCCAGTTCGTCGACCATGGTGCCCAGGATCATGGCGCCGGTGGCGCCCAACGGGTGGCCCATCGCGATAGCGCCACCGTTGACGTTGAGAATCTCGTCGGGAATGTTGAGATCCTTCTGGAATTTCAGCACCACCGAGGCGAACGCCTCGTTGAGCTCGAACAGGTCGATGTCCTCAACCCTCAGACCCGCGCGGTCCAGCACCTTCCGAGTGGCCGGGGTCGGGCCGGTCAGCATGATCGTCGCGTCAGCGCCGCTGGTGGCGGTGGCCACGATACGCGCCCGCGGGGTCAAGCCCTGCGACTTGCCGGCGGCCTCGGAGCCGACGAGCACCAGCGCGGCGCCGTCGACGATGCCGGAGCTGTTGCCGCCCGTGTGGACGTGGTTGATCTTCTCGATCCAGTGGTACCTCTGCAGCGCCACGTCGTCGAAGCCACCCATCTCGCCGATGCCGTCGAACGCGGTCTTGAGCTTGCCCAGACCCTCGATGGTGGAGTCGGGCCGCATGTGCTCGTCGTGGTCCAGGATGACCAGCCCGTTCTGGTCCCTAACCGGGATCACGGACTTGGCGAAGTAACCGCCCGACCACGCCGCGGCCGCACGCTCCTGGCTGCGCAGCGCGTAGGCGTCGACGTCGTCGCGGCTGAAGCCCTCAATGGTGGCGATCAGATCCGCGCCGATGCCCTGCGGTGCGATGTAGTTGTCATAGGTGAACGGGACGTCGGTGAGCATGGCACCGCCGTCAGACCCCATGGGCACCCGGCTCATGGACTCAACGCCACCGGCCAAGACCAGGTCATCCCAGCCGGACCGTACCTTCTGCGCGGCGGTGTTGACGGCCTCGAGGCCCGACGCGCAAAACCGGTTGAGCTGCACGCCACCGACGGTGTCGGGCAGGCCCGCCGCCAGCACCGCGGTACGAGCGATGTCGGCACCCTGGTCACCAACGGGCGACACCACGCCCAGCACAACGTCGCTGATCAGATTTTCGTCCAGGTCGGGGAAGCGCCTGCGCAGCTCTTCGACCAGGCCGACCACCAGGTTCAGCGGCTTGACCTCGTTCAGCGATCCATTGCGTTGCTTCCCGCGTGGTGTGCGGATGGCTTCATAGACAAAAGCTTCTTCGGACATGTCGACTTCCTGTTCACAAATGGGGTTTCGGTCCGTCTATGTGCACCCTAACAGGGGCTCCCGGCCAACCTGTTGGTTGGCCAGCTGGTGCTGGTCGGCAACACTGGTCCGGATCCGCCCGAGTGAACGTCCAGCCGCACACTGGCTGCCGAACGTGCGTCTCGCCGCGCACTCGCGGCGAGAGGGATGACCCACCCCGCCTAAGCTCGACGACCATGACGGTGTCGCGATTGCGGCCCTACGCAACCACGGTGTTCGCCGAAATGTCGGCACAGGCCGCGCGGATCGGCGCGGTGAACCTGGGTCAGGGCTTTCCCGACGAAGACGGTCCCCCGGCGCTGCTGAAGGCCGCGCAGGACGCGATCGCCGACGGCGTCAACCAGTACCCGCCGGGGATCGGCATCGCGCCGCTGCGCCACGCGGTCGCCGCACAGCGCAAGCGGCATTTCGGCATCGAGTACGACCCCGACACCGAGGTGCTGGTGACGGTCGGCGCCACCGAGGCCATCGCGTCGGCAGTCATCGGCCTGGTCGAGCCCGGCTCGGAAGTGCTGCTGATCGAGCCCTTCTACGACTCCTACTCACCGGTGGTCGCGATGGCCGGCGCGCGGCGCGCCGCGGTGCCGCTGGTCGCCGACGGCCGCGGCTTCGCGCTGGACATCGACGCACTACGCCGGGCGGTGACGCCGGCGACCCGAGCGCTCATCGTCAACTCGCCGCACAACCCGACCGGCGCCGTGCTGAGCACGGCCGAACTGGAGGCCATCGCCGAGATCGCGGTCGCGGCGGATCTTTTGGTGATCACCGACGAGGTGTACGAACATCTGGTGTTCGACGAGCATCGACACCTGCCGCTAGCCGGTTTCGACGGCATGGCCGAACGCACCGTCACGATCTCCAGTGCGGCCAAGATGTTCAACTGCACCGGCTGGAAGATCGGATGGGCCTGCGGCCCAGCGAAACTCATCGCCGGGTTGCGTGCCGCGAAGCAGTATCTGACCTACGTCGGCGGTGCGCCGTTCCAGCCGGCGGTCGCGCTGGCGCTGGACACCGAGGACGCCTGGGTGGACGAGCTGCGGCGCTCGCTGCAGGCCAGACGCGACCGCCTGGCCGCGGGCCTCGCCGACATCGGCTTCGCGGTCCACGACAGCAACGGCAGCTATTTCCTGTGCGCCGACCCGCGCCCATTAGGCTTCGACGACAGCACGACGTTCTGCGCGGCATTACCGGAAAAGGTTGGCGTAGCGGCTATTCCGATGTCAGCCTTCTGCGACCCGGCCGCACCACATGCCGATCTGTGGAATCACTTGGTGCGCTTCACCTTTTGCAAGCGGGACGACACTCTTGACGAGGCGATCAGAAGGCTGTCCGCGCTCAAATCTGGGTAGCGTCCTCGTCGCCCATCACGCGCTTTCGCAGGCCCTCCAGCGCGGCGTTGAGGATCTTGTTGCCGGCCGAGCGCACCCAGAAACCCGGCAGCGGGACCCTGAGTTCGATCGTGAGGCTGAACCGTACCCGGGTCTTGTCGTCGCCCCCACGTTCCAGGTTGTACTCGCCATGCTGGGCATGCTGCTGAGAGGTCTTCTGCGCATCCCAGACCATCCAATCTGGGCCCCAGTAATATTCGACCATTTCGGTGTCGGCGATGCCACTGACTCTGATCGTCATCCGCACGTGGTGTGGCCGGCCGTCAGGATATCTGTCGATGACGTCGACCCGCTTGTGCAACGGAGACCACGAGGGCACGGCGTCCACGTCCGCCAGCGCCTCCATGATCACGTCCGGAGGCGCCTCAATGACAATTTGCGACGATGCGCGTATGGCCACTGCCTACCAAATTAGCAATAGACGCAGAATTACGTTGCCGTATGCGAACCGCCGCGCGTAACCAGATTCCGCAGCCCCTTCTCCGAGGCGTCGAGAATTTTCTCCATTGCACGCCGGACGACGAATCCGGGAAAGGGCCCCGCCGGTTCGACGGTGATATCGAAGCGCACCCGGGTCTTGTCGACGCCTTCGGGTTTCAGGTTGTACTCGACATGCTGGCCGTGCTGCTGTGCGGTTCCTTTCACGTCGTACACCACCCAGTCCGGGCCCCAGTGATATTCCAGGACCTCCTTGTCCACGAGGCCAAAAATCCGAATCGTGGTCTTCACATGGTGGGCGCGGCCGTCCGCATAGCGGTCGATTACTTCTATCCGCTTATGCAGCGGCGACCAGGATTCCAGCACGTTGACATCCTCGAGCGCCCCCATGACCACGTCGAGCGGCGCATCAACAATGAATTCACGCGATGCCTTTACAGCCACTGAACTCAACCTAGCAACCCCGTCCCGGGCGCGGGACGTGTTCGGAATAAGTAATTTGCTACCAGTTGATTTCGTCGAACGGCGTGGTGGCGGCCGGTGGCGGCCCGACCGGCCCGGCCGGTGTGCGGGAGAAACGCGGAGCGGGCGCGGCCTGCTCGACGCCGTGGGCGGTGATAACCGTCGACCGCGCGTTCAGATGGTCATCGGTGGCAGCCTCGCTCCAGGTGAGCACCGGCGTGACACAGGCGTCGGTGCCGGCGAAAACCTGGGTCCACTCGTCGCGCGTCCGGCTGGCGAACCGCTGCGCGAAGACCTCGTACATCTGTTGGTAGGAACCGGCTTCCAGCTGACCCGGTACGTCGTCGGGCGACAGACCGAGCCCGCGCAACAATGCCGCGAAGAACTGCGGCTCGATCGCGCCGACCGCCATGTACCCGCCGTCGGAGGTCTCATAGCACCGGTAGAACGGGGCGCCGCCGTCGAGCAGAAACGATTCGCGCTTGTCGCGCAGGCTGCCAATTCCCTTCATGGTCCACATCATTTGCGCGAGCACACTGACCCCGTCGACCATCGCCGCGTCGATCACCTGTCCCCGGCCCGACCGTTCCCGCTCGTAGAGCGCGGCGGCGATGCCGAGAAGCACCAGCATCGAACCGCCGCCGAAATCGGCGACCAGGTTCAGCGGCGGCATCGGCGGCCGGTCGGCGTAGCCCAACGCCGACAACGCGCCGGTCCGCGACAGGTAGTTGATGTCGTGCCCCGCGGTCGGGGCCAGCGGTCCGTCTTGCCCCCAGCCGGTGATCCGGGCGTAGATCAGCCGCGGGTTGACCGCCGCACAGTCGTCGGGTCCGATGCCGAGTCGCTCGCAGGTGCCCGGCCGGAAGCAGTCGAGCAGCACATCGGCTTTGGCGGCCAGCTCCAGCAGCGCCCCCGGCCGCGTCTTGACGTCCAGGTCCACGATCCGCTTGCCCCGGTGCAACAGGTCGCGGTCCTCGGCCGGCATCGTCGGAACTGCTTCGTGGCGACCCGCCTCGCCCGGCTTCGCCGCGCTTGCGATCGCCACGCCGCCGGGTCGGCGCACCCGCACCACGTCGGCACCCAGGTCGGCGAGCACCATCCCCGCGTGCGGCCCGGGTCCGATGCCGCCGAGTTCGATGACTTTGACCCCGGCCAACGGCCCTGCGCCGGTCACAGGGCTACCTACCCTTCTTCACCTGCAGCACCCGCTTGCGCAGGCCCTCGGTCCCGGTGTCGACCGTGCCCTTGATGGCGCGCTTCAATACGAACCCGGGTAGTGGCACCACCGGATCGACGCTGAGCTGGAACTTGACTTTCGTGGCGTCGCCGTCGGGTATCAGGGTGTAGGACGCATCCTGTGAGCGCTGCTGACCGGAGCTGACCAGCGTCCAGCTCACCTCGTTATCGCCCCAGGTGTAAGCGATCACCTGCTCGTCGGTGATACCCGCGGCTTTGACTTTCATCTTGACCTTGGCGGGCCGTCCGTCGGCGTCCCGCTCGAGAATCTCAACGCTCTGATGAGGCGGTGACCATTCGGGAGCCGACTCGAGATCGGCGATGACGTCGATGATCTCTTCGGGGCTGGCTTCGATAACAACTTCGCGGGTTTCCTTGATCGCCATGGCCCGCACGATAGCGAAGCGGCGTCCGGCCGGGAGCGAATTCGACCGAGCGTACCGTCGACTTCGTGACTGCTACCACGCCCGACGCCGGGGCCAGCCCCGCGGAGTCCGCCTACACCATCGGTGACTTTCTGTTGGACCGTCTCGCCGAGCTTGGCGTCTCCGAGATCTTCGGCGTCCCCGGCGACTACAACCTGGAATTCCTTGACCACATCGTCGCGCACCCGAGAATTCGCTGGGTGGGCAACGCCAACGAGTTGAACGCCGGCTATGCCGCCGACGGCTACGGACGGCTGCGCGGAATGGCAGCTGTGGTAACGACATTCGGCGTGGGTGAGCTCTCGGCGACCAATGCGATCGCCGGCAGCTTCGCCGAGCATGTGCCAGTCGTGCATATCGTCGGCGGCCCCTCCAAGGACGCCCAGGGAACCCGGCGGGCGTTGCACCATTCGCTCGGCGACGGCGACTTCGAGCATTTTTTCCGGATCAGCCGCGAAATCACCTGTGCGCAAGCCAATCTCATGCCGGCGACGGCGCGCCGGGAGATCGATCGGGTGCTGTCCGAGGTGCGTGAGCAGAAGCGGCCAGGCTACATACTGCTGTCCACCGATGTGGCGCGCTTCCCCACCGAACCCCCCGAAGCGCCGCTGCCCCGCTACACCGGCGGTACCAGCCCGCGTGCGCTGTCAATGTTCGTCGAGGCGGCCCGCGAACTTATCGGCGACAACCGGTTGACGGTGCTGGCGGACCTGCTGGTGCATCGGCTGCAGGCGGTCAAAGAGCTCGAGGCATTGCTGACCGCCGACGTGGTGCCCTACGCCACGCTGATGTGGGGAAAGAGCCTGCTCGACGAGAGCTCACCGAACTTCCTGGGGATCTACGCGGGTGCGGCCAGCGCGCCGCAGGTGCGTGCGGCGATCGAAGACGCGCCGGTGTTGGTCACCGCCGGCGTCGTGTTCACCGACATGGTCAGCGGCTTCTTCAGCCAGCACATCGACGCGACCCGGACCATCGACGTCGGGCAGTATCAGAGCAGTGTGGCCGGCGAGGTGTTCGCGCCGCTGGAAATGGGCGCCGCGCTCGGGGCGCTCGCCGAGATCCTGACCGGGCGCGGAATCAGTTCGCCACCGGTCAGTTCGGCAGCGGACCGACAGCCCGCAGTCGGGGCCCAAGCGCCCGCGCGCGATCAGCCTCTGACCCAGGAGATGGTTTGGGACCGACTGTGCGACGCGCTCACGCCTGGAAACGTGGTGCTCGCCGACCAAGGGACGTCCTTCTACGGGATGGCCGACCACCGGTTGCCCAAGGGGGTCACGTTCATCGGCCAACCCCTTTGGGGCTCAATCGGTTACACGCTGCCCGCGGCGCTTGGCGCGGCGGTCGCCCATCCGGACCGAAGGACGGTGCTGCTGATCGGTGACGGCGCCGCGCAACTGACCGTCCAGGAACTCGGGTCTTTCTTTCGCGAAGGACTCTCCCCGGTGATCGTGGTCGTCAACAACGACGGCTACACGGTCGAACGGGCTATCCACGGAGAGACCGCGCCCTACAACGACATCGCCAGCTGGAGTTGGACCGACATCCCCAACGCACTGGGTGTAGCCAATCACCTCGCCTACCGCGCGCAAACCTACGGCGAGCTCGACGACGCGCTGACCGCGGCCGCGGGCCATCAGGATCGCATGGTGCTCGTCGAGGTTGTCTTGCCCCGCATGGAGATTCCGCCGCTACTGGTCGAACTCGTGCAACCCATGTCGCCGGATGGCAGTAGGCGTCGCTGACTCGGGCTCCGGCCCGGGCGTCGATGATTTGAGTATCGCCTGAATGGTGCGGCGACACCGACCGCAGTCCGCCCCGGCCCCGCAGGCGTGGGCCACGGCTTTGGTCGTCGATGCCCCGGCCCGGACCACGTCGGTCACCGTGTGGCTGGTGACGCCGTTACACAGGCACACGAACATCGCGCGGTCGACTCGCTTATCCCTCGATACGCATGATGTTGGAGAACTGGCCGACGAACAGCGGTGGGTAGGGACCCTCGCCCGCGGCGGACATCCATTGGGCGGCGGCGTCGGGGTGATCGATCCACCGCCGCGCGCTTAGTTCATCGGGAAATTCCTGCAGGATCAATACCTCGTGGTCGTCGTCAAAAGCCCGGAATATCCATGTCTTTCGGATGCCGGCCGCAGCGAACCTGTCGATCGCCGAGCCGACATCGGCGGTCAGCGCCGACACATCGTCGACCGACGCGATGGCGGCCACCACGACCCCGGGGACTTCTGGGGTCGACGCGGACGCCGGAGTGAATCTGTCGATGATCTCGCCGGCGAAGACCGCGGGGATGTCCTCGACGCCCGCCTCGTCGAACCAGTCGAAGAAGACCCGCGATCGCAGCAACTCCACGATCGGCTCACGACTGTGCACACCGATCATCACCAGGACCCGGCCGTAGTCGTGCGTTGAGGTATGACCAGAACGTGATGCGCGCCGATGTCGGAGAGCGCCGCTCTGTTGTGTTCGAGCAGTGGCCACACCCGGCTCGGATCGGGCACGCGATAGTCCGACGCAATCACCATCGAGTGAATGTCGCCGTTAGTCATCGAAGTTGGTCCTTGACCACTTTCCCGGTCGCGTTGAGTGGAAGTGAATCAAGGAACTGTACCCCGCGCGGGACCTTGAATCCCGCCATGCGGTCACGGCACCAGCCGATCAACTCGTCGGCGGTGACATCGCCTTTGCGGACCACAAACGCTTTGCCCACCTGGCCCATCCGGTCGTCGGGGACGCCGATCACCGCCGCCTGCGCGACTGCCGGGTGATTGAGCAGGAAACCCTCGATCTCGGCGGGATAGGCGTTGAAACCGCCGACGATGAACATGTCCTTCTTGCGCCCGACGATGCGCAGTCGACCGGTCTCGGTGAAGCTGCCCAGGTCTCCGGTGTGCAGCCAGCCGTCGCCGTCGATCGCCTGCGCCGTGGCGGCGGGGTCGTCCAGGTAGCCCTGCATCACACCGTAGCCGCGGACCAGCACCTCGCCGTCGTCGGCGATGCGCACCTCGACCCCGTCGCACGGCACACCCGCGGTAGTGGCGACGTGCTCGAACGAATCGCCGGGCAGCGACAGGGTGACGTTGCCGGCCTCGGTGAGCCCGTAACCGGTCATCAGCGTCTGGAACGGCAGCTCGTCATGGATGCGACGGACCAGCTCGACCGGGATGTCGGCGGCACCGGTGACGCCGGCCCGCAACGTCGACAGCTTCGACTTGTCGGCGACCGTCAGCAGCGAGTGGTACAACGTCGGCGGCCCGGGAAGCATCGTAATATGCTCGCGTGCAATAAGATCCACGACGGTGTCGACATCGAACACCGCGACCGGCAGCATCGTCGCGCCGCGCAGAAAGGACGTGACCAGTCCCGCCTTCAGGCCGAAGGTGTGGAAGTACGGGTTGATCTGCAAGTAGCGGTCACCCTCGCGCAGATCCGCGAGCGTCGCCCACTCCTCGTACATCCTCAGCGTTTGGCGATGATTCATCATCGCACCCTTCGGGCGCCCGGTCGTGCCCGAGGTGAAGATGATGTCCGAGATATCGCTGCCGTTGACGTCACGCTCGAACGGCGCACCGCTGGAAAGGAAATCGGACTTCAGATCGATGACAGGAGTCCCCGCGGGTGCGGTGTAGTCCTGGCCCAGAAATCCCTTCTGCACCAGGACGGCTTTGACGCCACTGCGCGCGATGATGTCGCCCGCTTCCTCCGTCTTGAACCGCGTGTTGACCGGCACCAGCACACCGCCGGCGGTGAGTAGCCCGAACGCCGCGACGATCCACTCCGCCGAGTTGGGTGCCCAGACGGCGACTCGGTCGCCCTTGCCAACCCCGAACTCAGCGAATGCACCTGCGGCACAACGGATTCGCTCGACAACTTGAGCGAATGTCAAGCGCAGCGGACCGTCTACGACGGCTTCGGCATCGCCAAAGCGGTCCGCCGCGCTCAAGACCATCTCGGGGATGGTCTGCCAGGTTGGCTCAGGCCTGATTGCCCGCCTCCTCCTCAGACCGCAGCGCGGTCTGCATCGTCACCGGGCGCTACACCGTGACGAGTCGAGCGAGGTTGCCGCCCATGATCTTCGCCTGGTCGTCGGCCGACAGGTGCGACAGCGCCTCGATGTAATAGGTCGGCTCAGCCAGCCCCTCGGGATGCGGCCAATCCGAGCCGTACAGCACCTGATCCACACCGACGAGGTTGACCAAATCGTCGATGCCGTCCTCGAAGAACGGGCTGACGTGAATGCGGCTCTTGACCATCTCGACCGGATCGCTCGGGAAAGCCTCCGGGGCCTTGCGGAAGACCTCGGCCAGGCCGTCCAACAGCGGGGTCATCCACTTCGAACCGGCCTCCACGATCGCGACCTTCAGCTTCGGGTGGCGGTAGAGCGCGCCGTGAATCACCCACGACCCCACCGAGTCCTGGATCGGCCGCCACTCATTGAGGATGCCCATCGCGTTGGTCTGGAACGGCAGCATCTCCTGGTCGGCACCGTCCCATTCGGAGGTGTACCGGGAGTAGCCGCTGTCGCTCGAGTGCATGCCGACCAGTACGTCGTGCTCGACGACCCGCTCCCAGAACGGGTCGAACTCGGGCACCGCGAACGAACGCGGGCCACGAAAGCCGGGAACCGGCGCCGGGCGGACCAGGATGGCACGGGCACCGCGCTTGACCGCCCACTCGAGCTCCTCGATCGCCTTCTCGACGATCGGCAGGGTGATGACCGGGGTGGTGAAGATCCGGTTCTGGTAGTTGAAGCCCCAGACCTCATCGAGCCACTCGTTCAGCGCGTGGACAAGTACGTGGATGGCGAGCGGGTCGTCACGCAGCCGCTCCTCGAGGAGGCTGGCCAGGGTCGGGAACATCAGCGTCTTGTCCAGGCCCAGCTCGTTCATCGTCTCCAGGCGTGGGCCCGGTTCGAAGAACGCGGGGATTGCGCGCATCGGCTCGCCGAACAACTCGCGCTTGGTCTTGCCATCCGGGTTGCCGTACTTGAAGTACTCCTCCCAGGCACCCGGACGAGCGACGACCTCGAAGGTCGGGTTGGGAATGTAGTTGCTGATCTGGCCGCGGATCGCGATCTTGGTCCGCCCGTTGATCTGCACGTACTGGACGTAGTCCTTGTACTCCTTGGGCAGGAACTTGGTCAGCGCCTCCGGCGGCTCGTAGAGGTGATTGTCGGCATCAAAAATCGGAAACGGGACGTCGACCCGGTGAGACAATTGGCCCATGAGATCCTCCTTCGCAATTTGCGAGAATAATATTCTCTACAAGTCCGCTAGGCAAACCTGCACCCAGGGGTGATCGCGACTCGCGGGTCAGCAGGTGACGATGATTTTGAAAGTCGCCGAAGCCGCTACGTTGGGCTTGTCGGTCTTGAAACCGTTTGCGGTGCCGGTGATCGTGAACTTGTCCCCGGTCATGCTCATGTCGGCAGCGGGACCGTCGCCCCGGGCGTACATCCCGGTGAACCCGCCCAGATTTTGGATGCGCACCGACTCGGCCGACGGCGGATGCGCGCCCTGGTCGATGATGATCTTGGCCCCGGCAAACTTGCCGCCGATATCGATCGTGCGCGTCCACTGAATTTGCCCGCACTGCACGACGTGGAAATTCGCGTCGTCACCGTTGACCGTCACGGATGCCGAGCCGGAGATCTGTGTGGGGGGTCGCGACGTGCAGGCCCCGAGGCCGGCCACTGCGAGCACCGCGGCGGCCGCCACGACGATTCCATTCTGCACTGGGCCACCTCATATCCTTGCTGACAAACCATTCAGCCTGCAGCGATGATGCTATTCTCGCTGCACGAGAATGCCAATATCGACGGCTCTTCGAGGAGCAAATACGAATGCTGGATTTGGAGCTCGACAACGGGTTGGCGGTACTCACCATCGATCGCCCCCACGCGCGCAACGCCATCGCGCTCGACACCATGGACCAGTTGGAGAAGGCACTCGACACGGCGGCGGGCGCTCAGGCCCTGGTGATCACGGGCGCCGGGGACAAGGCCTTCGTGTCCGGCGGTGACCTCAAGGAGCTCGCCGCGCTGCGGACCCTCGAGGAAGCAACCGCGATGGCAAAGCGGATGCGGGCCATCTGCGACCAGCTGGCGAACTTTCCCGCACCAGTGATCGCCGCCCTCAACGGCCACGCCTTCGGCGGCGGAGCCGAGGTGGCCGTCGCCGCCGACATCCGGGTTGCCGCAAGCGATATCAAGATCGCGTTCAACCAGGCGACACTGGAAATCATGCCGGCCTGGGGCGGTGCGGAGAGACTGGCGGCGCTGGTCGGAAAAGGCAGAGCACTTCTGTTGGCGGGCAGCGGAAAAACCGTGGACGCCGCCGAGGCCGAGCGAATGGGGTTGGTGGACGTGGTGTTACCGCGCGCCTCGTTCGAAGAGGGCTGGCGCGCGATTGCCGCCTCGCTCGCCCACCAGCCGGCCGCCGAGATAAAACGCGTAATCAGCGGTGTTTCGCCTGATGAGGCGATAGCATCCTTTGCACGGTTGTGGGTTGCCGAGGCGCACTGGCAGGCCGCAGAGCGGGTAATGAATCGAAACGCCAAGCCGCCGGCGGCGGGCGGAGGAGCGTCATGAGAACGAACGCGAAGAGACTGCTGAGCATCGGGTCTGCGATGGCAGTGGTCGGCCCGTTGGCAGGTGCCGGTGCAATCGTGAGCGCTCCAAGGGCCCACGCCGACCCCGAGCCGGTGATGCATCACGTCAAGTACGCCGTCACCGCGGAGAACTCGATCTACACCGACATTTATTACTTGGACCACCAGCCGGCCAAATTCGCCGATTACAGCCACAACCCGTACTTGTTTACCCCGCACGTCGACGTCGATCTCGGCCCGGGCAAGCCGCCGTGGACCTTCGATCTGGACATGACGGATCCCGACCACTACGCGATGGTCGTGGCGAGCACGGGCACCGAGCCCGGCACGCCAGGGCTTCACTGCGTGTTAGCGGTGGACGGAGTCGTCGTCGTATCCAACGGCGGCCCCAAAGGCGTGCTCTGTTCGCTGCGCAGCTGGTGAACCACCCAGGTCTCCGGCACCCCCGCAAAGGGCTGTGGCTCGCCTTCGAGCCGACGCAGGTGACTTTCGACTAGTTCAACGGTTTCGGCGTGCCCAGCGGAAATGCCGACCGCCTGCTCGAGCACCAGGAATCTCGACAGGCTGGACATGAGCACGGACACCACCACGGGCGGCATCTCTGCACGGGCCACGCCGTAGCGCTCCAGCGCGGCCGTCAGCGCTTGACGCTGTTCTTCGCGGAAACGTTCGGCGTAGTAAGCGATTTCGGCCCGCATCTCCTTGCGGTGATTGGCCAGCGCCATGAATTCCATGGAGATACGGGTGAACGCAGGATCGGTGCCGAATCGCCACACCGCCCACAGCGGCTGCGGCGACTGCATCAACCGGGCGTGCGCCTCGAGCGCTTCCTCACCGCGACGACGGAAGACTTCGAGGAACAGTTCCTCCATCGTGCGGAAGTAGTAATGCACCAGCTGAGGTTTCAGTCCGGCCTTGTTCGCTAGGCGGCGCGACGTCACGGCGGCGTAGCCCTCTTCGATCATCAAGTGTTCGGCCGCGTCGAGTAGCAGGCCGCGGTTCTTGGCGTCCGGCGCCCCGATCCTGCGGGCCGATGTCATGCCGTTGCTCCGTCCTGTCCACGCTCACCTGCCGACCACCCGAATCGTAGCGCGGCGCGGCGTTGTGTCCTTGACCACGACATTACTGCCGTGCTAAGCAGGTGCTCAGCAGATTTCCGAAATCGGGCAGCGCATCCGCATGCCGCCGAGACCCCACCGGTAGACCCAGCCCAGGGAGACACAATCCGATGAGTAGCTACGAGTCGATCGACTTTTTCACCGACCAGTCGCTGGTCCCCGATCCGCACCCGTACTTCGACTACCTGCGCAGCCAGCACCCGGTGTTGCGCCTGCCGCACTATGGGGTCGTCGCGATCACCGGCTACGCCGAAGCCACCGAGGTCTACAAAGACCCGGAAACATTCTCGAACATCGTCGCGCTCGGCGGGCCGTTCCCTCCGCTGCCTTTCACGCCCCAGGGCGGTGACATCAGCGCCCTGATCGACGAGCACCGCAGCTACTTTCCAATGAACGAGCACATGGTCACGATGGACCCCCCGGACCACACCAAGGCCCGCTCGGTGCTGGCCAAGCTGTTGACGCCGAGCCGGTTGAAGCAGAACGAGGAGTTCATGTGGCGCCTAGCAGACCGCCAGCTCGACGAGTTCCTGCACAACGGCGAGTGCGAGTTCATCGCCGAGTACTCCAAGCCGTTCGCCACATTGGTGATCGCCGACCTACTCGGCGTCCCCGAGGAAGATCACAAGGAGTTCCGCACCGTGCTGGGAGCCGACCGGCCCGGCGCCCGGGTGGGGGCGCTTGATCACGAGTCGGTCGGCATCAATCCGCTCGAGTGGCTCGACGACAAATTCTGTTCCTACATCGAGGACCGCCGCAGCAATCCCGGCGAAGACGTGTTGACGTCGCTGGCGACGGCGAAGTATCCAGACGGATCCACCCCCGAGGTCATCGAGGTCGTCCGCTCGGCCACCTTCCTTTTCGCCGCCGGCCAGGAGACCACGGCCAAACTACTTAGCGCCGCTTTGCAAGCCCTGGGCGACCGGCCGGAAATCCAGCAACAGATTCGCGACGACCGGAGCCTCATTCCCGGATTCATCGAGGAATCACTGCGGATGGAGAGCCCGGTCAAGAGCGACTCGCGACTTGTCGTCCGGGACACCACCATCGGTGGCGTCGACATCCCCGCCGGCACCGTGGTGATGATCCTGCCGGGCGCGGCCAACCGCGACCCCCGTCGGTTCGAGAACCCGCACGAGTTCGATGTCCGGCGCAAGAACGTCCGCGAGCACATGGCATTTGCCCGCGGCGTCCACTCGTGTCCGGGCGGGCCGCACGCGCGCGTGGAAGGCAGGGTCTCGATCGAGCGGATCCTGGACCGGATGCCGCACATCGAGATCAACGAAGCCCACCACGGGCCGGCCGCCGAGCGTCGCTACACCTATGAGCCGACCTACATCTTGCGGGGCCTGAGCGAACTGCACCTGTCGTTCACCACCGCAGACGCGGTAGTGCCCGTCGCCTGAACCACCGCGTCGCGCGGACTACCCGAGCCGCAGCCCGACGAAGTAGCAGCTGAGCATCGCGACGGCCATCAGCACCACCCAGGCGTCGGTCAGTCGGCACAGCAGGACCGGCGCGTTGCGCACCTCCATGAACTCGCGAAAAATGATGCGCACCTTGACGAGCGCGATCACGATGACGCTCGACGTCACCACCGCGCTGGACTTCAGCGACCCGTCCACCGAGTGGTCTATCCACAGGTAGCCGAGCGTGAGCAACGCCAGGATCACCCACACCACCAGTAGCCGTTTGTTGAATCTCACGCCTCACCTCACCACGTAGAGCAGTGCGAAGATGAGCACCCACAGGAAGTCGACGGTGTGCCAGTAGGTGGCACACGTTTCGACGATCTCTTGAGATTCCCGTGGTCTTGTTGCCGCACTTTGGAGTTGGTACACGATCACGCCGAGAACGACGAAGCCGATCAGGAGATGAACGAAGTGGATCCCGGTGAGAAAGAAGTAGTAGGTGAAAAAGTCGTTGCTGTCCAACCCGTTTCCGGTGTTGACCAGCCGGACCCACTCGACAACCTTGAAGAAGAGGAACACCGCGGCGAATGCCGCAGTGAGGAACACATCGCGCAGCGCCGCCCGGTATTCGCCGGCTCGCGACGACTGAACACACCGTGCTACCGACCACGAGCTCAGCAACAAGACGAGCGTGTTGAAAACTCCGACGCAAAGGTCCAGGTGCGCCTGCGCGTGTACGAAAAGGTCGTCGTTGCGGGCACGGAAGAACAGATAGAAGCCGAAATACCCGGTGAACACTAATGTTTCGAACAACACGAAGGCCCACATGTCGGGCTGACCCGGAATGAACCGGGCGCGTTCGTGCTTGTCGGTCGGGACGGCCTGCAGATCGGTCATTGCGCCACAGCCTGTTTCCGCGGAAAGTCCGGCAACCGCCCGGTGCCGAAGTCTTCGCGCCGGATCATCCGATACAGCATGACGACGAAGGTGACTTGGTAGACGCCGAAAACGACCATGTCCAGCCACCAGGCAATCTCACCGTCCCAGGCCAGCACACCACGCCGGAAGATCCAGCAGGGGGCGACGACGACCTCGGTCAGCGCGTTGCAGAGGTTGAGATAACCGAACCACTTGGGGAACACCCGATTCTTGTCGAGCAGAATCGCGACCATCCAGATCAGCGAGCCGATCAGGAAGACTCCCATCGTTCCGTCGAAAGACAAGAACGCGAAGTCGTAGAGCCAGCCGATCGCTTCCGGATTGCGTTCGGGCCGTAACGTCCCGACGATCAGCGCGATGTTGAGCAGGATCATGCCGGGAACCGCACTGAGCGAGTAGATGATCAGATACGAGTAACCGAATGCACGGCTGACCGACATGCGCCGCATCGAATACGCGATCAGCGCATTGTTGGTCGCGATCGCGCCGCTGATCGCGAAGATGATGCCGAACCCGAGAGGGATGCCGAGGTGGCGCTCGGAGAACCAGTGCACCTGCGTGGCGAGGTCCCAGGTGGGCTCCGGCGGGGGTTGAACTTGCGCGATGATGAAGAACACCGGGAAGAACAAGTTGTAGAACACGACGAGTACCCACCACGCCAGCCAGAGTTCACGCTTGGGGCCGCGCAGCAGGTGCCAGGCGATCCGTTGCGGCAGTGGGCCGGACGGGGGCGTGGCCGACGAGGTCGGCGGGGTGATCGCCGCACTCATGCGTCGACCAATTCGTCTGGCCGCCCCCGGTTTTCGGCACGCTCCCGATAAATTGCTTGTCCCAACGCAACACCCATCACGACGATCCAGACGGCGATCGCAATGTTCTTCACCCAGAACGACAGGAAGCCGTCCCATGCCAGCGGTCCGGTCAATGACACTCCGACGAAGGCCGCGGGCACCAGCGCGGCAGCGACGAGAAGGTTGAAGTGGGCGACCCAGCGGGGGAACACGGGGCGCGGCTGATCATCGAAATAGATTGCAGCGGCAAGGATCACCCTCTGCCCGATCAGAAACGGAACCAGGATGGTAAAGGTCATCCAGCCGAAATCGTTGAGCAGCTGAGTCAGTTCCGGGCTCCGCTCGGGACGAAAAGCAGCCAGCAGCCAGCAGACGTTGGCGACGAGAAACAACGTGGGACCGCCGGCGACGCAGCCCATCATCGCGTAGGAGAAGATCGGCGTCCGATGCGCCATGCGACGGATCTGCAGCACGATCAAGGCCAGGATCGGCACGAGGCACACGCCGAACCAGTTGAACACGATCATGCTGTACCGGATCTGCGGGACGTGGGCCGGATCGCGGTAGAAGGCGGCGACTTGTTCCGCCGGCATCGAGGGTGACATCGGCGGATTGAAGCCCGGGAACAGCAGGAAGCCGGCGATCCAGAGGATCACCGTGACGGGCAGTGTCCACAGCAGGATGACCTCACCGTCGGTCGTCCGCAGGGTCGCCCGCCGACCTGGTGCATCTCCCCCGCCGATATCGGTGATCGGTGACTCCCTTCAGCACGAAAATCGCGGCGCTACTTTCGGCCCCCACCGAAGTTAGCCGTTCGGCTAGCCACGGGTCAATAGCCGGTCGTCTAGGCTCGTTCCGTGGGAACAGCGCAGCGGCCGGTCAGCGATGAAACGCTGAGAGTTGTTCACTACAGCCCTGCCCGAACGCGGGTACTCGATGCCGCGCTCGACCTGTTCGCGCAGCATGGTGTCAGTGGTACGTCGCTGCAGATGATCGCCGACGCCGTCGGGATCACGAAAGCGGCTGTGTACCACCAATTTCGGACCAAGGATCAGATCGTGATCGCGGTTACCGAGCGCGAGCTCGGACGGCTGCTGCCGGCGCTGGAGGCAGCCGAGGCGCACGGCAACGGACCGCAGGCCCGGGATGCGCTGCTGCAGGGCGTCGTTGAGATGGCGGTCCGCGACCGTCGGTTAGTCCGCACGCTGCAGTTCGATCCCGTGGTGGTTCGGTTACTCGCCGAACACAAGCCATTTCAACGCTTTATGGACCGGTTGTATGACGGGCTGCTGAGCGATGCCGGCCTCGACGGCCGGATCGAGGCGGCCATGTTCTCCGGCGCGATCAGCACCGCCGTCATGCACCCGCTGCTGGCCGACATCGACGACGACACCCTGCTCGAGCGTCTTACCGCCATGATCCGGCGTTTGCTCGGTCTGCATCCAGAAGCCGCGGAGTGAGGCTACGTGTCGGCGCGAACCCAACTCAGGATGCCGTCGTGGGCAAAACAGATGAGGAAGAGGCCGTCGGGCGCCTGCGCGACGTAGTTCTGGTAATTCTGGCAGTTGGCGCCTTCCTCCTTGACTCCCGCCATCGGAGGTGAGCGGAACCAGCGCGGCTGATATCTCCGCGGCGAACCGCAGAACATCAGCCGGCCGGGCTGCGAGGCGAAGGAGACGTAACCATCCGCGACACCGAAGGCGTAGTACGTCGTGTTGTCACACGGCGCCCCGAGGACCTGATGCGCCATGATGCCCGGCGTGCAGTCGGGGTAGTCGCAGACGGTCGGCCCGGCGAAGGATGGCGGCGCCGCCAGCACACCGGCGCCGAGCAACGCGGCAAACAGGGCCACGATTAATCGCACCCGATTACTTTGTCACACCCGAAAAGAAAATTCTCCTGCTTGGAGAAGATGATTGTGGGTCAGTTTGACCTCCCCGCCACGCTTAGCCGGCTTCATGCCTTGCCGGCGTCACCGCCCCATCCCCCGCGGCTGGTTGGCCAGAAAACACTGCACTCGGGTGGCAGCATCGCTGGGCTTGACTCCCATGTCCACTAATCTCTGAATTATTTGGGCAGAGGGAACTCCACCATCGAAATCGTTTGTGATCACATGAACGCTTGGAAACCAATATTCTGCATCTACCCCCGGCGGCGGCGGCTTCGTGTCGCCGCCTACGCAACGAATGTAGCCATCGATGCCAGTGTCAGCGTGAGCAAACGATGCCCCCATCAGCACGACCGGGGCGATGAGCAAGACGGCGACGCCCATGCCGATCGACGCAGTAACTCGGTTGCTTAAATTAAGGATCTGCATCACGATCTTCTCCCGAAACGTCTTGGGGTCATGCCGAATATGCTCGCCTCACGCTACTCGGTTTCAAACCGAGCCACTGCCGATTGCCTGAGCGCTAGTCGTTATTCGCGCGAAACCATCCGACCGCTAGTTCGCCTTTTCACAAGGCGGACATTTCCACATGTAAGAGCCGCGCGGCAGCTGCCCGACAACGGCATTGAAGCCAGGCCCAAGTGATAAGCTGCTTCTCCGTGCACGATCCGGACGGGCCCGACGCCGACGATTGTGGTGACTCGACGGATATAGCCTATGCCACCGAACCGCGGTCGCGCTCAGGGATCGATTCCGGCGATGTGGCTCCCGCGTTGGCTGCATACGCAGAGGACGAAGTTGCCGAGGCTGAAGCGCGCGCTGAGGCGGCCCGGGCACGCGTCGCGCGGCTGCGCCGGGAAGCTGGCGACGTTGACGACGCGGCGAATGGCACGAAGCCGAGCCGGAAACGACGCTGGTTGTCCTGGCGTCCCAAACGTCCGCGGTGGCTGCACCACCCAGGGCGGAAAACAGTAGCTGTTGGCATCGGCATCGTGCTCACCTTCGCTTCCCTCGGCGCGACCGGTTACATGCTGTGGCAGCACCGGATCGCGCTGCACAAACGGCAGCTCACCGCGGAGTTCACCGCGGCCGCCCGGCAAGGGATCACAGCGCTGATGACGATTGACCCCGACCATGCGAAGGACAGCGTCCAGCGGATGATCGATGCCTCGACGGGCGACCAAAAGAACATGCTTTCGGCCCTGTCAGTTCTCATAGTCAAGAAGGCCGAGGACACCAAGGTTGGCAGCAAGGTCAACGTGGAAGCCGTCGCCGTCGAGTCGGTGAGCGACGATTCGGGAGCCGTGCTCGTGGCGGCAAGAACCGATGCCACTGGACCGGATGACGTCAAACCGCCCCCGGCCTTGTTCCGGGCCAGCGTCAACATGGAACGAGACGGCGGTCAGCTCAAGATATCGAAAGTTGAATTCCTGTCATGACTGTCAAGCGTGGTTCGTCGCTCGACAGCGCCGAAACACCAACTGACGGCACGCAGATTCCACCCGCCGACGAGGATCGGTCACAGCCACCGGCCGGTGAGGAATCGGCACGCTGGCGCCGGTTGGCAGCGAATCGGCGCTGGGCCCGTTGGTATTTGGCAAGGTGGCGTTCGATACTCGCGGCAACGGTTGTCGTTGCTTTCGTCGGAGTCGCTACCGGTGTGTACTTGATGCTGTACCGGCCGGACCAGCAGGTCGACGACGCGGCCGCACACCGGGCCATCCAGTTCGCGTCAGACGGTGCCGTCGCGGTGCTGTCCTATTCCTACGACCATCTGGATAGCGATTTCGCGAGAGCGAGACCCTATCTCACCGGCGAGTTCCTCGCGTATTACGACAAATTCACCGCCGACGTCGTCGCGCCGACGGCAAAGCAAGGACATCTCACGGCGAGCGCCAGGGTGATTCGGGCCGCGGTTATGGAATTGCATGCCGATTCGGCCGGCGTGCTGGTTTTCGTCGACCAGACCACGGCAAGCATGGAAAAGAAAGATCCCACGAAGACCCAGAGCGCGGTCCTGGTGAGACTGACCAAGGTCAGTGGTTCTTGGCGGATCGCGAAATTCGATCCGGCGGGATAAGGGTGGCAAAACTTGTCCAACCATTACCTGGTCGGGCAAGGCGGTGTAACGTCATCGGTCGAGAACGCAGCAACCGATGGCGGAATAGTTGCCAGAGGCACTGCCGGATTATGCGCTTCGAGGAGCACCTGATGCGTTCAACTAAATCCCTCATCACCGCAATGCTGATGGCCGCCATTGCATTCGGTGGTTTGGAGACTGCACCCACGGCCCACGCAATAACCAAGGAAGACGTGGAACTCAACGGAACATTCCGCGCCACGTCCATCGGTGACTACGCCCAGAGAAATGATCAGTACTTCGGTGAGCCGACGGTCTACCAAGTCTGGACTATCACCTCGACATGCGTCTCGACCCAGGAATGCCATGGCACGGTGACGAGCGACCAGGGATGGAGCGCGCCTCTCTACATGCTCGATGGGGAGATGTGGAAGGTGAAACACGAAGTGCCGAACTGGGAGCGGTGCGCAGACGGCACCGCGTTCTCCGGAATGCAGGCTTTCTTTTTCTACCCGGTGAACGAGAATGGTGGATATCATCTAGGGTCGCCTGTGTTTTCGGGCAAGGACAAGACGGTCGGCCCGAGCGGCGCCTGCGGGCAAAACAATTGGCTAGATATCACGATGCCGCTGCGCTTAGACCGCCTGTCCTGACCGGCCGGCCATAGCTTCTTAATCCGTTTCCTCGGGCCGTTTCACGGGCGGCGGCGGCTCACCGTGAAATCAGGTGGGAAGCATGTCCTTCCACGTCTTGGGCGCCTTCGAGGCAACGAGATCCGACTGCTGGTACAACTTTCCGTCCGGACCGATATAGCGGCCAGTGCGCGGATCGTACTTCGCCACCACGACCGACGGCGCAGGCTTAGACGCGTTGGCGCCGAACGAACTTGGCGCCGCCTGCGGCTGTGGACCGTCGACCTGATCCATCGGCGCGGGCGCGGGCTCCGGTGCCGGCGCCGCCGCTGGTGCTGGCGGGGGGGCCGGAAGCTCACCCGGTGCGGCGACGTCGAGTGGCGCAAAAGCCGGAATGTCAGCCGACATTGGCGAGATCGCCAGCCGTAGCCCCGACGACGGCACGGGAGGAACAGCGGCCCCAGCCGTGCCCGATGGCGGACTTTCTCCCCGGGGTCCTGCAGGTGTGCCACGCGGCACCGCGCCCGGCGGCAACGGCGTGCCCTCGATCGGACCAAAGATCCTGTCGTTGGACGTAACCCGGTCATCGGGTGGTATGCCCTGAGCTAGCAGGTTCGGATCCAGCGGGTAGGGACCGAGGGTGTGCTGGCGCATCGCCAAAGGCATGTAAGGCTTGTCGCTGTTGCAGATTTCGACGGTGGGCGCGCGCTTGCCCGGGTGGCCCATGCACGGGTAGTTGCGGGCACCTCGAACCGAGAGCGGCGAATCCTGCGGCAGTTTGCAATATAATCCGTCCGGCGTGTCGATGTCGGTCAGGTCGTCCGGGGACCGCCACGTGTTGGGAGGCATGAAACCGACGGTGCAAATGGGCGGATCGTCGACTGTGGCTGCGAAGTCACCGTAAGCCCTACCGTCGGGATGGTTTTCACCCTGAGCCGCCTGCTCGATGGCGACCCCGGACGGCAGCAACACCAGCAGCTGTTCTAGCGAGGGGTGATACGTGACGCCGATCTGCCCAATGGTGGTCAGGTTCGCCAATAACACCGGCAGCGTCGGTTTGATTTGCTGCAGAAGGCTGGACGCTTCGTCCGCCGCGCCGGGGCCATTTTCCAGCAGCGTGCGGAAGTGGGAATCGTTGTTCGCCAACACATCCGAGATGCCGGCGAAGCTGCGCGCCCATGTCCTGATCGAATCGGTGGTTTTCGCCTGAGAATCCAGGAACGGCCCGCTGTCTTCGGTGAGGGCTTTGGTGCGATCGACGATGGCGTTCGAGTCGCGAGCGAGTATCTTCGAGGAATCTATGAGTGATCCCAAGTCGTAACCGGCACCGTTGAATCCCTGGAAGGTCTCGTCGAGCAATTGGCCGAGCTTTTCCTTCGGAATGCTGCCAACCAACGCATTGAGCTGTTCGAGCATCGGGGCGACCGCCTGCGGAATCGTCGTGTCGCGCATGGAGATTACCGAGCCGTCGTGCAGGTAGGGCGCCGAGTCGGTCTTGGGCCGCAAGTCCACGTACTGTTCACCCACCGCGGAGACACTGAGCACCTGCGCCGTCAGGTCCGCGGGCACTTTAGGTGAAGTGCTAAGCGACAGTGTCGCTTTCGCGCCTGTCGGCGTCAGCCCCACCGAGGTGACCTTGCCGAGCTGAACCCCACGGTAGGTCACGTTGGAAAATTGGTACAGACCGCCGGTGGCGGGCAACTCCAGCGTCACCGTCATCCGGCCGATGCCCAGCAGGGTCGGCGCTTGGATGTAGAAGAGAACCATCGCGATCACGCCAATGGTCCCGACGATCATGAAGATCGCCAGCTGGATCCGAACGAAGCGCGTCAGCATCTATCCACCCGCTCCCATCGAAGGTGCCTCTGCTGGCGGTGGCGCTTGACCAAGAACGGCATCAGGCGCCGGAACCGGACCCGGCGCAGGCCCGGGTAGCGGTCCATAGTTCCCCACCCCCGGTGACGGCACGGCACCCGGCGGGGGTGGCGGCAGCGGCAACGCGTTGGGGTCGACCCACGGTGGCCTCAGCGGGTTATGTAGCGGACCGAGGGTGTAGTTCATGCGATACGGGTCGCCGGGCACCGGTGGCACGGGCATGTCCAGCTGTCCCCAATGGGTCCCCAGCAGCAGACCCTTCTTGAGCCGTGGAATCGTCAAGTCGAAGTCGAAGTGCAGGTTGAAATAGTCGCCCCGGACCGCGCGGTCGACGAAGTTCTGGCTGAACGGGAACACGAACGACGCCGCGATGGCCGCGCCGAACTCCGGTCCGACATCGGCAAGCGCCTTGATGGTCGGCTCCAGGTTCTGCAGGTTCTTCACCAGGTCCGCCTGAGCGTCGTTGACCAACCTGTTGGCCGTATTGCTGAACGCGCGAAGATGATCCAGGGCCTCGGTCAGGCGCGGCCGCTCCTTGACCAACACATCGAGTGCCGGCGGAATCTTGTTCAGCGCCTCAGTGATGACGTCACGTTGGTCAGCGAAGGTGCCGGCAAGCCGGTTCAGCGCGTGGATGGCGTCGACGATGTTGTCGCGCTGATCGTCCAAGGTCCCGACGAACGTGTCCAGGCGAGTCAGCAGATCACGCACCGCACCCTCACGCCCGGACAACGAGGCCGAGAAGTTATGGATGACCTCCCCGATCTGACCCAGTCCGCCGCCGTTGACGACCGCGCCCAACGACGACAATGTCTGCTCGGTCGACGGGTAGGCTGTTGAGCGGCTCAGCGGGATGGTGGCGCCCGGCTTCAGCTGTCCGCTACCCGACTCGCCCACCGGAGTATTGAGCTCCACATGCATCGAGCCCAGCAGGCTGGTTTGGCCGACGGTGGCCACCACGTTGGCTGGGACCACCACGTCGGGCTTGACCGAGATCTCGACGTCGGCGTGCCAGCCTTGCACCCGCATCTCACCGACACTGCCGACGACGACGTCGTTGATCATCACCGGCGAATTCGATTCCATCGTGCCAACATTCGGCAGCTCGACGTGGAAGATGTTGGCTCCCGGCCCGCGCCCGACCGCACCGGGCAACGGTAGTGAATTCAGGCCGTGGAATGCACAGGCCGTCGAGGTCAACACCACACAACAACCGACGGTCAGCACCCGCCGAACCGCAGCCCCGGCGATCACTGCTGGGGCCCGTCTGCTGGCAGCAGCAGGCCCGCCGCGGGCGGTGGCGGTGGTGGCATCGGTGTCGACGGTGGGGGCGGCAGCGGCATCGCCGCACCCGGTATCCGCTCTAGTGGCACCGACCCTGGCGGTCCCACCGGATCACCCGGCAGGCCGGTGTAGGCCGACACCGCGGGCGGGATTTCGGGCGGTCCCGGCTTCGGGCCCTCGCCCCCGGGCGCCAGCCGCTGTTCGGTGTAGAGAATCTTGGACGGGTCCATCGACTTGGCGAGAACTGGGTTGAGGGGAAGTGGCGAGTTATTGAAGTTGAGCAGCCGCAATCCGGGACCGAGGAACAGGGCGCACAGCTTGCCCGATTCGACCGCGGTGACGTTCTCGATGGCGCCGATTTGGTCGCAGCCTGGCACGGACACCAGAACCTGACCGCCCCAGGTGGGATTCGCCATATTCATGAGCCCGAACCCTCCCACGATGGTTCCGGTGTCGGCGTTGTAGTCGTTGAAGAAGTTGCCGAACGCGTTCGGTGCTGCGTGCAGGATGTTTTCCAGGTTCATGCGGTGATCGACCAGGTTCTGTGTGACGTCGGCCAGCCTGGAAATCTGCTCGCTGGTCTGGTTGCGAGTCCCGGCGATGAATCGCTGCACCTCGCCGACCGCCGTCGACAGGTCGGCCAGCGCCGCGTCCAGGTCGGATTTGCTGTCATTGACCACGCTGGTGAGCGTCGCCAGGCGGTCGTTGAACTGCACGAGCTGGACATTGCTGTCGCGCAGCGCGCCGATGAAGGTCTGCAGGTTCTTGATGATGTCGACGATGTTGCCGCTGCCGTTGGCGAGGATCCGGCCCACCCCCGACAGTTGCCCGAGTGTCTGCCGCAGCTTGTCGCCGTTGCCGTCGAGAGCGTCGGCGGCACTGTTGATGAAGCGACCCACCGATGTGCCCGATACTCCGCTCTTGGGTCCCAGATCCGTTGCCAGCCGCATCAACTGGGTTTTGACCTCGTCCCATTCGACCGGCACCGCAGTACGTTCGACCGGGATGACGGCCCCGTCGTGCATCACCGGCCCCTTATCCCGATAGGCCGGCGACAGCTGAACGTAACGGGCGGCCACCAAGTTCGGGGCGACGATGATCGCCTTTGCGTCCGCCGGAATGGGTACGTCGCGGTCGACCTCGAGGGTCAACCTAGCCCGGGTGCCCTGCGGCTCAATGGATTTGATGTTGCCGACCTTGACACCGGATACCCGCACCTCGTCATGGGGATAGATGGCGGTGGCGGTGGCGAAGTAGGCGGTAATCGTTCGTGGACCGAAGAACGTGTTGCGGACGACCATTGCGACGCCGGCAACGATGAGCCCGACCAAGACAGCCGCCGTGACGGTTGTCAGCCTGTTGCGGGGGATCCGGGAGATCATTGTGATCCTCCGATCCTGCCACCCATCGTGCAGGTCGGGCACATCGGAATGGAGTTGTACGGCCAGGGGGTCAGCGCCCGAGGTATCGGCGACGGGAAGCCGGGACCGCGGGCCGTGTCGAAGGTGCGGAAGCCCCACAGGTAGTCGAACAATTCCTGGAAGAGTTGTGGGACAAGGAAGTTCGGGACGAACGCCGAGTAGGCATACATGCTGGAGATGGCCTCACCGACGGTGATCTGGAATTTGGCGAGACCCGGCAGCGCTTTGCCAATGTTGTCACGGTTTTTCTGCAGCACCTCGGTCACCCGATTCAGCCTCTCCAGCGTTGGTGCCAACGTTGCTTCGTTGTCGTGCACCAACGCCGTCAACTGCTTGGCCACCGTCGACGTGCTGGCCAGCAGGTCCACGATCTCTTGTCGCCGGGCCACCAGTACTTGCAGCAGAGAGTCGGAGTTCAGGATGAGCTTGTTGACCTGCTGGCTGCGTTCGGAAAGTATCCCGGTGACGTCGCCCGCGCTCTTGAAGAGATCGCCCAGGTTCCTATTACGACTGTTGAGGGTGCGTGACAACCGGGTGAGTGCGTCGAAGGCCGGGCCCATCTGGGGCGCGATCTGGTCGAGTGTCGACGCCAGGGTGTCCAACGACTGATTCAGTGAGGCGGTGTCGGTTCCCGCGGTGTCCGAAGCGAAGTCGCTGACCGCTTCGGTCAGTGAGTACGGCGAGGACGTGCGCGAGACCGGGATCAGACTCATCGGATGCAACGTGCCGCCACCGGAGGACTCCAGGGTCAGCATCCGCTCGCCTAGCAGCGAGCCGGTGCGGATGTGTGCGGTGGTCTCCGACCCGAGCAGGACGTCGCCCTTCGTCGTGAACGTCACCAGCGCATCGCCGTGCCGCAGCGACACGTCCGATACCGTTCCGACCTTCACCCCCGAAACGATCACGGGGTTGCCCGTCGCAATGCCGCCGGCTTCGGTAAACAGCGCCTGGTAGCGGACCATCGTCGCCCAGGCAACGAACCGGTCCGGCGATAGGCCCACCAGGATGATCATCACCGCCAGGGCGACGCCGATGAATCCCGCCTTGACTCGCCCGCCTCCGCGATACTTCAGCATTAGGGCTCCGTGCACCTTCCCGCGTCTGACCTGTAGATATTGGCGCGCACGGTCTTACCCTGAAGATCCGTGCCGCGGATCCCGAACTGGCAGAGGTAATACGGAACGGTGGCGCCGTTCACGCCGAGTCGGACCAGCTTGCGGTAGTTCTTGGGCGCCTTGCCAATTGCGGTGTCGAGGCGGTCCCTGTCATTGTCGAGGATCGGCGCCAGTCGATTCAGCTGAGCGATGGTGCCGGACAACGGCGGTCGCGCGCTGGCCAGCAAATCCGCCAGCGAAGTGGTTCCCCGGTCCAAGGCGTCAATGGCGGACCCGATCGTGTCTCGATCGTTTGCCAGCCCACTGATCAGCTGCTCGAGCCGATCGACGGTGCCATCGAACTGCTTTCCATCCTTGGCAACCGTGCCGACCACGATGTTGAGATTGTCGATCAGTTGTTGCACGGTTTGATCGTTGTCGGCCAAGGCATTTGAAAACGATGTCGTCTTGGAGAACAGCGAGTCGAGAGTCCCGCCCTGGCCCTGGAAGACCTGCAACAGCCCTGAGGTCAGCGCGTTGACATCGTGCGCGTTCAGACCCTGGGTAACCGGTTTGAGTCCGCCCAGCAGCAGGTCGAGGTCAAGCGCCGGCGCGGTCCGGTTGACGGGAATCTGGGCGCCGTCCGCCATGCGCTTGCTTGAACCCGGGCCATCGATGAGCTCGAGATAGCGATCGCCCACCAGGTTGAGGTAGCGGACCGCCGCCCTGGTGCCCTCGGTGAGCACGATGTTGTGGTCGACGTCGAACTTCACCACAACTTTCTTGTCCGGCTGCAGCGAAACGCTGTTGACCGTTCCCACCCGGATCCCGGCGACCCGCACCGACTGCCCCACCTTGAGGCGCGACACGTCGGTGAATACCGCCGAATACTCGTTCGTCGAGCCCGTCCGGTACTGGCCGAAGATGAAGAACAGGAACGAGGTCAGCATCGCCATTACGACCGCGAAGATGCCGAACTTGATCAGCGTTGCGCGCGTACTCATCCCTGTTGTCCGATCTGAGCCGGGTTGCGTGGCGGGCCGGCGATCGGGCCGTACAGCAGCTGCTTGAGCCCGTCGAAGTTGAGCAGCACCTGCGGGTTTCCGTAACCCACCGCGTTGGCGCCGGTATCGGCAATCAACTGCGGCGGGTTCGTGTTGAACGGTATCCGCATACCATCGTGTTCGCTTACCGGCGTCAAACCCACGCAGCGCGGGCCGCCCGTCGCCGCAACCTTCGGCAGGTTAGTCGGATACCGATAACGTTCGGCGCCCAACGTAAGACTCGCCGAGATGTTGATGCTCGGCTCCGACAACGGCGCGCTGTGCGAGATATTGACCATCCCGCCGAGAGCACAGGTGAGCGCCGGGCTGTATTCGTTGGTCAGATTGGTGGTCGGCACCAGCAGGTGCATCACGTCCGTCAACGGTTGGCGGTTCGCCGAGAACACATCGTTGCCGATATCGGCCAAGCCGATCGCGCTGATCAACAATGCATCCAGGTTGTGCTGTTCCTCGACAATCGTCTTGCTGATGCGGGTCGCGTTGGAAGCGGTCCTCAGCAGGTCCGGTGCCGCGTCGGCATACGCGTTGGACACCGCCGGCAGGACCGAAAGGTCATGGCGGAACGCCGGAAGGCTCGGCTCCAGCTTGGCGAGAAACGAATCCAGGTCGCTCAGCGACTGGCCGAGCTGCGGGCCCCGCCCACTGAACGCTTGCGCCAGCGCGCCCAGTGACTCGTTGAGCTTCGGCGGGTCGATGTGCGACAGCACCGACACCAATTGCTGGAACACCGTGTTGATTTCGACCATGACGTGCTGACCCTGCAGAGTCTGGCCGCTGTGCAGCCGCTGCGCGGAGGGTTGGTCAGGGTCGACCAACAGGATGGACTTCGCGCCGAACACCGTCGATGACGCGATGTTGACCAACACATTGCTGGGAATAAAGCGCAACTGCGACGGGTCCATGGCCAGGTGAATAGCCGCCTGGCCATCGGCGAGTGGCTCGATCGAGGCAACCTTGCCCACCTGCACGCCGCGCAACTTGACCTTCGCGTCTGGATTCATGACCAGCCCGGCGCGTTCCGAAATCACGGTTACCGGAACGGATTCGGTGAACGAGCCACGGAAGAGGCCCACCGCAAACGCGAAGATGACGACGACGACGGCCACGGTGGCCAGGCCCGCAAGCGGGCGTACGTAGGACTGAGCACCAAAATGGCGTCCCGGTGACGCGGCAACAGGAGACGCGTCACCGGCGGCTTCAGACACGTGTATGGGGCCCGGCCCGAACTTGTCTGTCACGTCTGCCCCTCCTAACCGGACAAGTTGAAGTTGCCGTTCGTACCGTAAATCGATAGCGAAACCAACAGAGTTACCGACACAACGACGATGAGCGACGTGCGTACCGCGTTACCGGTCGCGTTGCCCACACCGGCCGGCCCGCCCGAAGCGAAATAGCCGTAGTAGGTGTGGATTAGTAGGGTGGTGAGCGCCATCAGGATGGCCTGCAAGAACGACCACAACAAGTCGATCGGATTAAGGAACGTGTTGAAGTAGTGCTGGTAAAGACCCTGCGACTGACCCAGCAAGAACGTCGTGGTGAACTGGCTGGCCACGAACGACAAGATGACGGCGACGCTGTACAACGGCGTGATCGCCAACATGCCCGCTAGGATCCTGGTGCTCACCAGATAGGAAATCGGCCGAATGGCCATGGCCTCCAACGCATCGATCTCTTCGTTGATCCGCATGGCACCCAGTTGAGCGGTCACCCCGGCGCCGAAGGTGGCCGCCAGGCCGATCCCGGCGACCACCGGTGCCGCGATACGCACATTGATGAACGCGGACAGAAAGCCGGTCAGCGCCTCGATGCCGATATTGCCCAGCGAGGTGTAACCCTGAATGGCCAGCGTGCCGCCGGCCGCCAGCGTCAGGAAGCCGACGATCACCACGGTTCCACCGATCATCGCCAAAGTGCCCGCGCCCATGCTGATCTCGGCGATCAGTCGAATGACTTCGTGCCGGTAGTGAACCGCGGCGAAGGGCATCGCGCCGAGCGCCTTGCCGTAGAACAGGGTGTGGTCACCGATCCGGCCCAACGAGGCGGCCGGCTTTCCGAATTGGCGGCTCAATCGCGGATATGCAGCCCGTAGTGCCATGCAGCCCTACTTCACCGTCATCTTGATGCCAATCGCGGTCACGACCACGTTGACGACGAACAGGGCCATGAAGGCATAGACGACGGTTTCGTTGACCGCATTGCCAACGGCCTTGGCGCCGCCGCCGGTGATCGACAGGCCCCGATAGCACGCGACCAAGCCGGCGATGAGGCCAAAGAGGGCTGCCTTGACGCAGGAAATGACCACCTCGGGGACGCCGGTGAGCAAGGTGATGCCCGCGGCGAACGCTCCGGGATTGACGTCTTGCACAAATACCGAAAAGACGTACCCGCCAACAACGCCGATGATGACGACGAGGCTGTTGAGCAGAAAGGCCACCAACCCGGAAGCCAACATGCGCGGGGTGACTAATCTTTGTATCGGGTTGATGCCCAGCACTTCCATCGCGTCGATTTCCTCGCGAATCGTGCGCGACCCCAGGTCCGCACACATCGCCGTGGCACCCGCGCCCGCCACGATCAAAACTGTGACGAGCGGGCCGAGCTGGGTGACAGCACCGAACGCGGCACCCGCACCAGAGAGGTCCGCCGCACCCAATTCGCGCAACAGGATGTTGAGCGTGAAGCTAACCAGCACGGTGAACGGGATCGCCACCAACAAGGTAGGAGCCAGCGACACCCGCGCGACAAACCACGACTGCTCCAAGAACTCTCGCCCTTGAAACGGCCGGCGGAACAAGAACTTCACCGCGTCGGCCGACATTGCGAACAGGGCACCGACCGCCTGCATCGGCCCCGAAAGGTCGAACTTCCAACTCAGCGCAGGCAGTCCCGTCGACCAGCGCTCGACGCGGCTATCCACCATCGGCCTCAGACCCTTCCCGCGTAACGAGACGGACAGTCTTGTTCATCCGCAATGGCTCCGGTAGATTCGGTTGAAAGCCGATGTCGAAATGCCCACCGAGCAGCCGCATCCCGACATCGATCGCCGGAGAGACAGCCGCAACCAGCATCACGCTGGTCCTCCGTTCTGTCGCGCGAGAAAGCGTCGGGTCATTGTGACTCATGCCACGTCCGGGCGAAGCAAAAATCGCGCAACCGTTATCGAACGACTTTTGGCCGCCGCGCCCGGATCGTGCGGGCGGGTGCGAACACCCGGGATATTCGGCTTAGACAATTGAGGGCTGCTCCGCTTCTAAGTAACGGCGCCGGCCGCCTTGAATTCGATAATGCGGTCCCAGTCGAATCCCAATTCCTGCAGGATCTCGTCGGTTTGTTCGGCAAATCCCGGTGCCGGTCCGGTTTGCGGTGCGGTGACGTCGAACTGAACGGGGTTGGCGACCAGGTCGAGTTCGCCTGCGCGCACGAGGTATTCGTTGGCTCGGATCTGTGAATCGTCGGTCGCCTGCAACGTGTCCTGGACCGGCGCCCAGGGGCCGGCCAACGTGGCAAAGCGGTCGCTCCACTCGGCAAGCGTGCGGGTTGCGATGGCCTTGGTCAAGATCTCCACGGCCTCGGATGTGTTCTCAGCAATTTTTTCGACACTCGCAAACCGAGGGTCATCTGCCAGTTCAGGCATGTCGACGTGCCGGCACACATCAGCCCAGAACTTCGTCGGCTGCATCATCACGAAGGAGATGTACCGGCCATCAGATGTCGTATATAACCCCACCAACGGGTTGTTCGGTGCACCGTGCACACCCGGCGGCGGAGCCTCCAGCCGCTGGTTCAAATGCTTGGTCAGCGCAACCGTGTGGCCCATCGACCACAGCCCGCTGCCCAGCAAAGACACGTCGACGACCGACGGTTCCCCGGTGCGCTCCCGCTTGAGCAGCGCCGCGGCAATGCCTCCCGCCAGATTGGTCCCGGAAATGGTGTCGCCGTAGGCAGGCCCCGGCGGCGCGATCATGCCGGGCATCCCCATCGGGGTGATCGTGGCAGCTGTTCCGGCCCGGCACCAGAAGGCGGTCATGTCGTAGCCGCCTTTCGTCGCCTCCTCACCGCGCGGCCCGAGCGCACTGCCGCGCGCGTAGACGATCTTCGGGTTCACCGCGCGGATGTCGTCGACGTCGATGCCGAACCTCTGCCTGGCACCGGGCAGGAAGCTCGTCAAGAAAACGTCCGAGCGGCGGGCCAATTCGTAGAGCACTTCCTTGCCCTCGGGAACCGACATGTCGAGTCCGACGCTGCGCTTGCCGCGGTTGGCGTGCTCGATGTTGGGATTCGGATCGCCTTCGACGCGCAACATGCCAGTCTGCCGAAGCCCACGCTGCGGGTCACCCGTCACCGCGTGCTCCACTTTGACCACGTCCGCGCCCCATTCGGCCAACACGGCACCCGCCGACGGGACGAACCCGTACATGGCGACCTCGAGCACACGGATGCCCTCTAACGGCCTCATTTATTGCCTCCCATCACCGGCACGGCGAAGGTTGTCCGTCATGATGAGCCGGCCATCGATCAGCAGGCCACGGTCGACCCCCGAGCCCGTCGTTTCCGCGGCGTCCGCAGTGTGACCTGCGCTGACATTCGGCTCCTGATGTGGTGGCGGTCACGAAAATTTCATTCTCATCCTCGGCGAATCTTACATTCGAGTCTCGAGAATTCAAGAAAGCCATAAGAATGGGACACGGGGACTGACCAGCGCCGGTGTCGGCTACACGATAGCGTGTGGGCCGCCTCAGCCCAGGCAGTAAGCCGTTTCCCCGCTATGTTGCACGTCACTTCGGCGTGAGAGTACTGTTCTCATAATTGCGAAGGAGATTCTTTGTGACTGAGACGCCCGCACTGGGCTCAGGGGCAGTGGCGTGAAGACCGCAGTGGTCACCGGTGGCGGATCCGGTATCGGTCTGGCGGTCGCCCATCGGCTGCGTGCCGATGGTCTCGATGTCGCGACCATCGATCTGAGGCCGTCGGACGCCGAGCTGTCGTTCACCGCCGACGTGACGGATCGCTCCCAGGTGGATGCCGCGCTGTCTGCGATCCGCGCGCAATTGGGGCCGGTGGCCGTTCTGGTCAATGCCGCGGGCCTGGATGGATTCAAGCGTTTCAGCAACATCACGTTCGAGGACTGGCAACGCGTGGTCGACGTCAACCTCCACGGCGTCTTCCACATGACCCAGGCGGTGCTGCCCGACATGGTCGAGGCCGGGTGGGGACGAATCGTCAACATCTCCTCGTCGAGCACCCATTCCGGCGCTCCCTATATGTCGCACTACGTGGCGGCCAAGTCGGCGGTCAACGGACTCACCAAGTCGCTGGCCCTCGAGTACGGCCCGAGCGGAATCACGGTCAACGCGGTGCCGCCCGGTTTCATTGACACCCCGATGCTGCGCAGCGCCGAGCAACGCGGTTACCTCGGAGATATCGACGAGACCATCGCCCGGACCCCGGTGCGCCGGATCGGCAAGCCCGAAGACATCGCGGCCGCGTGCGCATTTCTGATATCCGAGGAAGCCGGCTACATCACCGGTCAGATATTGGGCGTCAACGGCGGTCGAAACACCTGAGCGACGTCGGCGTCCGCAACGCCAGTCACACCGCAGCCCCCAGGAGGAGACATCGTGAAGGTCTGGGTTGATTCAGAACGCTGCCAGGGCCACACCCTGTGCGCGATGATTGCGCCGGAATCGTTCCAGCTCAGCGATATTGACGGCAGTTCGTCGGCGGTCAACGAGGTGGTGCCGGCCGACCAGGAAGACCAGGTGCGCGAGGCCGCGCACTCCTGCCCGGAGCAGGCGATCAAGATCACGGACGAAACCTAAAGGGAGACATCACGTTGAGTGTCGAGGATGTCGTGGGCGAAGGCGACGGCAAGAAGCCGACGTATCACTTTGACCGAAACGCGCCGGAGTATCGTTCGCAGTTCAAGCAGATCACTGCGGAGATGCACGCCAAGTGCCCGATGGCGTGGTCTGAGACCTACGGTGGACACTGGGTCGCGGCAGGTAGCCACGAAGTCTTCGAACTCGCCCGCTGCCCCGCGGTCTCCAACGACCACGACATCCACAACGAGCGCCGCGGCTAAAAGGGCATCTCCATCCCGACCGCCAGCCGCGTCGCGGCCGTGCGCGGCGGCATCCTCGAGATGGACGAGCCCGACCACCGCACGTACCGCAACGTGCTCAACCCCTACCTGTCACCGGCGGCGGTCAAGCGCTGGGAACCCTTTATCGACGACATCACTCGGGCCTGCCTCGACGAGAAGATCGAAGGCGGCGGCATCGACTTCGTCGACGACCTAGCCAACGTCGTGCCCGCCGTGTTGACCCTGGCGATGCTGGGCATTCCACTGAAGAAGTGGGCCCTCTACAGCGAACCCGTCCACGCCGCCGTCTATACCCCCGAACACTCCCCCGACATCGAGCGCGTCACCGCGATGCACCGCGAGATGGGGCTCGACATGGTCAACAACATGTTGGAGGTCCGCGAGAATCCGCGGCCCGGCATCATCAATGGCCTGTTGCAGATGCGAATCGACAGTGAGCCCGCCCCCGATCTAGAGGTTCTCGGCAACCTCGGCCTGGTCATCGGTGGCGGCTTCGACACCACGACGGCGCTGACGGCCCACACGCTGGAGTGGCTTTCCGAACACCCCGATGAGCGCGAGCGGCTCTCCAAGGAGCGCGACACCCTGCTCGGCCCGGCGACCGAGGAGTTCCTGCGGTACTTCACCCCGGCTGCCGGTGACGGCCGGACCTTCTCCGACGACGTCGAACTCGACGGCAATCATTTCAAAGAGGGTGAGCGGCTGTGGATTTCGTGGGCCATGGCCAACCGCGACCCATCGCTGTTCACCGACCCCGACGAGATTGTCCTCGATCGTAAGGGCAATCGGCACTTCAGCTTTGGTCTCGGCTTGCATCGGTGCAAGGGGTCGAATGTGGCGCGTACCGTGTTCAAGTCCATGCTGACGGCAGTGCTGGATCGGATGCCCGACTACCGCTGCGACCTCGAAGGCACCGTGCACTACGAGTGCATCGGCGTTATCCAGGGCATGCGGAAGCTGCCGGCCACCTTCACCCCGGGCCGCAAGATCGGTGCGGGCCTAGACGAGACCCTGGACAAGCTGCAGCGCATCTGCGACGAGCAGCAACTCGCCCTGCCGGTCACCGAGCGCACCGAAGTTGCGGTCATCGACTGAGCGCGACACGCACCTTTAAAACCGGCCGTTGACTGCCGCAGTTTTTCCGAGTAGGCCTGTTCAGCGTGACCGCGCCTTATATTCGAGACGAGCGCGTGTACAGAGATGGGAGTCGTTCCGGTGAAGACTTTCGCAGTGAGCCTTGCGCTCGCCACGGCCGCGCTGACCGTCATGCCGACCGCCCACGCGGACATGATCATTGGCAATTACAGAGTGGATACACCCCGGGACCCCGGCCACCTGTGGATCTGGGCCCTCGGCAGGTGCACTCCTACAGCGCCGGGATGCCTGTCCATTCAAGGGGTTCCGCAACCCAACGGGCAAGCCGCACCCTGGAAGTCAGACGCGCACCTGTCCAACGGCCGTTACACCATGGCCGTTGACGTGCCCGACGGTGTGCGCTGCGTGGTCCAGTTCTTTTCCTCGCATGACGTTTACTCGTGGGACGAGGTGACGCTGGCGGGTCAGGTCGACTCAACGTTCAACACGGGCTGCGGAGGCGGCCCGGGGGGCACCAACAGTTATCCGTTTTCACTCGTGCGGTGGTAACCGCGTGAGACGTTCAGCAACGGGGAGCAGGCACTTTGGCTGAGGCGAAGAAGCCATCGCGAGATTCGGCCACATCGAGAGCCGACACCATGGCGTTGATCGAGGAAGCCGAAGCCGAAGCCGCCGAAGCCGAAGCGCTGGCCGCCGCGGCGCGCGCTCGTGCCCGGGCCGCCCGGCTCCGCCGCGAGGCCGAAGCCGAGGTCAGCGCTGAAACGGAGGCCGAGACCGCCAAAACCACCGAAGAATCGTCGGACGCCGACGAGGACGCAACCGAGGCGAAGACCGACGACGACGCCGAGGCCGAGGCCGCCGCCGAGGCGAAGACCGACGACGACGCCGCCGCCGAGGACGCGACCGACGCAGCGGAGTCGGAGGAATCCGAGGAAGAAGCCTCCGACGAAACACCCGAAGACGCGGAATCCGAAACCAAGCCGGCCCGCCGGCTCCGCCTGCGGTGGCCATCGCTGTCCGTGACGTGGAAAGCGGCCGTCATCATCCTCATCTGCGTCTTCACCGGGGCCAGCGGATACATGATGTGGCAGCGTCATGAAATCACCGAGCGCAACCAGCGCGTCGCGAACTTCATCGCGGGAGCCAGACAGGGTGTCGTCAACATGATTTCCTTGGACTTCAGTAAGGCCAAGGAGGACGTCCAGCGGGTGATCGACAGCTCGACCGGCCAGTTCCGCGACGACTTCCAGCAGCGTGAAAAAGATTTCACGACCGTCGTTGAGCAGTCCAAGGTGGTCACCCAAGGAACCGTGAATGCGGCTGCCGTGCAATCGATAAACGGCGATTACGCGTTGGTTCTCGTCGCGGCGACATCGCACATCACGAATGCCGCGGGCGCGAAAGACGAACCACGCAATTGGCGGCTTAAGGTGACAGTCAAAGACGACGGCGGGAAATACAAGATGTCCAACGTGGAGTTCATTCCATGACCGAGGACAACCCCGGCACCGACCACGCCGACTCGTCGGATGAAACAGAACGCACTGGACGAAGTGAGCCACGCGCGCGACGCAAGGTGAAAGTCGTTCCCGTTGTTCTGATTTCGCTGCTGCTGATCTCCGCTGGCGCGGCAGCGTGGCTGTACTTCAAGCAGTACCGGCCCGATCAACAGACCAACGCCAGCGTCGCGAACGCAGTCATCAGTTCGGCATCCGACGGGACAGTCGCATTGCTGTCCTACTCACCCGACACACTCGACAAGGACTTCGCTGCCGCCAAGTCGCACCTGTCCGGGGACTTCTTGTCGTACTACAACCAGTTCACCCAACAGATCGTGGCTCCCGCCGCCAAGCAGAAGTCGCTGAAGACCAACGCTCGGGTGTTGGGGGCCGCGGTTCAGGAACTGCATCCCGATTCGGCCGTCGTGCTGGTGCTGGTCGACCAGAGCACCACGAGCAAGGACAATCCCGAGCCCTCGATGGCGTCCAGCAGCGTGCTGGTGAGTTTGACCCGAGTCAACGGCAACTGGCTGATCACCAAATTCGACCCGGTCTAGCCGACGTTGAATGCCGTTGCGATAACAAGCAATTCGGCGTCGAACGCCGGCTAGCCGCGCGGTAGGCCGAGCACCCGCTGCGCGATGATGTTGCGCTGGATCTCCGACGTTCCACCGGCGATGGTGCCGGAAAAGCTTCGTGCATAACGCTCGAACCAGCTGGCGAAGTAGTGGTCGAGGTTCATGTGCGCATACGGCCCGGTCAAAGCCGGGTGCACGAGCCCGTCGGATCCCGCGGACGTCAACGCAAGCTCCATCCCACGCAACTCAGCCTCGGACCCGAGCAACTTGAGCACCGAGATCGCCGCCACGTCGTCTTCACCACGTGCCGCGCGAGCTAGGGCAGCCGAACCCAACAAGCGCAACGCCTGCTTGTCCATGATCGTGGATGCGTACTGGTCGCGCTCGACCTCGGTGCCGGGGCGGAAGTCGTCGATCATGTTGTCGAGTCGATCGGCGAAGCCGAGCCACATCATCGTGCGCTCGTGGCCCAGCGACCCGTTGGCCACCTTCCAGCCCTGGTCGATTTCGCCGACCAGACGCTCCGCGGGCACACGCACGTCTTCGAAGAAGACCTCGTTAAAATCCACATCGTCGGCACCGCAGATCGACGGAAACGGGCGTCGCACGACTCCCGGGGTGTCGGTCGGGATGATCAGCACGCTGATTCCCTTGTGCTTGGGCACATCTGGATTCGTCCGTACGAGCGTCAACAAGACGTCAGCGTCGTGGGCGCCGGAGGTCCACACCTTCTGCCCATTGACCACGAAGTGATCGCCGTCCAGCACCGCCCGAGTACGCAACGAGGCGAGGTCGGAACCCGCGCTGGGCTCGCTCATTCCGAGTGAAGCCGTGATATCCGCCCGCAGAATCGGCACCGCCCAACGCCGCTTCTGCTCGTCGCTGCCGAACGACAACAGCGAAGCGGCAACGATATTCACGCCTTGCGGGTTGAAGCTGTGGTAAATCCGGCGGCGGCTGAGTTCCTCCAAGTAGACGAACTGCTGAATGACCGTCGCGTTACGACCGCCGAATTCCGAGGGCTGGGCGGGCAGCAGCCAGCCGTTGTCGAACAGCAGCCGCTGCCAGTCGCGTGCCCATTGCGGCATGTGCGACACCGAGCGGGGACGCTCGAGTGTTTCGCTTGCGGGAGGCAGGTTTTCGTCGAGGAACGCCGAGAACTCCGCCCGGAACTCGTCGACGTCGGAATCAAAAGTCAGCTGCACGGTATTCCTTCGCGATCCGCGCCCGGTGCTCGGCGGCGCCACCGAGCATCAGCTCACCCGCTTTGGCCCGTTTCAGCGCGAACTGTAGGTCGTTCTCCCACGTGAAGCCCATCGCGCCATGCAGCTGTAGGCCGTGGCGGAACGCCAGCCACTGACACTCCCCCGCAGATGCCTTGGCCATCGCGGCCGCCAGCCGGCGGCGGGGATCGTCGGCGGCGATCGTCAACGCGGCGAAATAGGCTAGCGCCCTGGCGCGTTCGAGCGCGACGTGCATGTCGGCGGCCTTGTGCTGCACGGCCTGGAAGGAGCCGATGGCGACACCGAATTGCTGACGGCTTTTGACGTGCTCGAGCACCAGGTCGAGGATCCGTTGGCAGGCGCCGACCATCGTGACGGCCATGCCGGTCAGCGCGAGATGGTGCGCGCGTTCCGCGTCGACGGTCAGTCGTTCGGTGTCGGGCACCCGGACCCCGGCGAACGACAGGTCGGCGACGTGCAGCACCGGGTCGAACACCGACGCGCGCCGGGCGGAGACCTGGCTGGCCGCGACGAGGAACACGCCGGCGTCGGTCACGACCGCCAGCCGGTCGGCGCGATCGCCGTCCAGGACGTGGCGTGCCGTTCCATCCAGCACCCACCCGTCGGCGTCGCGGTGCGCCGTAACCCCGTACACCGCCGTACCCGACTGGTGTGGGTCGAATCGGTCCGCGGCGAGCGGCGCGAACTGGCTCATCGTCGCCAGGAACGGCGTGGGATCGGTTGCGCGGCCCAGCTCTTCGAGCACGATGGCCAGCTCCACTGCGCTGTCCGATTCATTCAGCTCGGTCCAGCCCTGGTCGACATACGACTTCCACAGCGGACTCGGGTCTACGCCATCCTCGGCCACGCTGCGCACCAGCGAGGGTGGGCATTGCTTAGCAACGGCGTCACGCACCGTGTCCTGCCACAGTCGCTGATCAGCATCGAACTCCAACAGCATCGGGGCTGCCTCCTGTCGTCACCGCTCCGCGAGAATATCATTCTCGCCGTCGGAAGTGATAATCTCGCATTCGGCGTATGACGTACGCGTAGCTGCGCCAAGCGCCCGGCCAGCTGGGGACTCGAACCGAGGCGAGACGGCCTAGCTCGCCGGTGGGACCGCGGGAGCTGCGAAGAGGCTGCCGGCGGACTCGTTCCAGCGGTCGAGATTGACGAACTCGGCGAGCGGGCGCCGACGAAGGGGACCGTGATTGCCCTCGGGCCACCCCACCACGATGTGGCCGGCGACCAACCAGCCGTCGGGCACCCCGATGGCTTCCCGCAGCAGTTGCTCACCGCCGTAGGAGGCCCAGCTCGTCATGCAGGCCCCCAGCCCCTGAGCGCGTGCGGCCAACAAAAAGTTCTGCATGGCGGGAAAGATCGATCCGCCCAGCAGCAGTTCGGATGCCGTCTCCCAGACGGCATAACCGTTGTGCCCCTTGGCTACCCAGGCGGTCGCACAGCTGGGTCTTGCTCGGCGGGATACACCCCGATGGTCTGGGCGGCGATGTTGACGTGGCGGACGGCGTCGTCGTTAAGTACAAATCGTTGTATTGGTGCCGCCGGAGGGTACAGACCGATACTCCCGGCACCGGTCGGCGAGGGTGGTGGCCAACCAGCTTGGGCAAGAGAACATCACGTCATGGCAGGCGTCGACGCAGACCATCGTGTCGACTCCGCCGAGGGCTTCGATCGCGCCGAGCTGCTGGCGCTGTGACAACGCCCGGTCGGCCAGCGTCATGATCCACGTCCGCGGCACCTCGGCAGGTAGGTCACCGCGGTCGGCGGGTTCGAAAACGACGTTCGGCGATTCCATGCACAATCTGGATCGGGTGAGCGCACGCTGTGCACGTGTCATGCCAGTGCAGAACGCGAAAGGCGCTGCGGCCCTGAATATTGGGAGCGGGACATGCATCCGGCGCGCTGATCGCGCCAGCGGGGCCAGGGGCCCACGTAGCGTATCGATCACCGAAGCCCCCTGCGGCGGCACGAACGCCGCCAAAAGGATCATCTCGCGCACTCGCGCGGCACCGAACTTGGCTACGATTCCCGGCACGGTCAGCCCGCCCATCGAATGCCCAACGACCACAACGTCGTCCAGACCGGCGGCGTCGATATCGGCGACCGCGGAGTCCACCCAGCCGGCGACCGTGACGGCCGCCAGATCCGCCGGACTGCTGCCGCGCCCCGGCAGCTCGACCGCGAGGACCCGCAATTCCGGTGCAAGCCGGTCTAATTCGGCAATCGTGAGATCCCAGCAATCGGCGGCATGCGCGCCGCTGTGCACGAGCACCAGGCCCGGCCGGGCCATCGCGCCCTCAGCCGCGTCGCAGGACGCCGCGCAGGAACAGGTCGACGGCGTGTTGCAAGTGGCGCTCCTCCTCGTCGGGACTGCGGTAGATGCCACTGTCGGCCAGCCGAGCGGGTAGAATGTTCGACCGCCGCAATGAAGTGGCCCGCGGCCAGCTCGACATCGTCCACCTCGATGGCTCCGGCGTCCTGGTGTCGACGAAGCAGCTCCATCACCTGCCGGTGGCGAGCCGACCAGGTCATCGAGTGCGCGCTGACCGCGAATTCGGGAAATCGTGCCGACTCGTTCATCGCGATCCGCTTCGGGCGCACGACGTCGGGATCGACCGCCCGCGCGAGGCCGGCGCGGCCGACCGCGACCAGGGCGGCGCGTAGGTCGCCGTACTCGAATTCCTCGGTGTCCACACTTTCCGTCCTGCGAGTGAGCGCCCCGGGAATGACGTCGAGGAAGACCGCACGCTTGTCGGGGTAGCGCGCGTAGAGCGTGCGCCGAGTGATGCCGGCCGCCTTGGCGATCGCTTCCATGCTGGTGCCGTCGTATCCGGACTTCACGAAGGTCGCCACTGCCGCGTTGCGCAGCTTGTGTTGCAGTTTCTTGGATTCGGCATGCGTCGGGCGTCCACGCCGCGTTGTAGCGACCACGGAAATATACATTAACCTGCAGATAACCGTTGGGACGACCGATCGAGTCAAAGGGTTCAGTCATTAAGGAGAAGACATTGGATCGCGAGACATACCAGCGCGGACTTGAAATCCGGACCGCGGTACTGGGCGAGACCTACGTCAATCGCGCGCTCGCCGACGCGGACGAATTCACTACGCCCCTACAAGATCTCGTCACCGAGTATTGCTGGGGCGCAGTCTGGGGCCGAGACGGTCTGCCTCTCAAGACTCGCAGGATGCTCAACCTGGCGATGATCCCAATCCTGAATCGGCCGAACGAATTACGCACGCATATCAAGGGCGCGCTGACCAACGGCGTTACCCGCGAAGAGATTTGTGAGATCTTCTTGCAAGTTGCGATCTACGCGGGCGTCCCGGCCGCGGTGGACAGCTTCCGCATCGCCCGCGAGGTGTTCGCCGAACTGGACCAGGCCTAGCAATCGTGGCCGAGGTCGGGTTTATCGGGTTGGGAAACATGGGCTTTCCCATGGCGCGCCGCCTGATCGGCGACGGTCACGACGTCATCGCCTTCGACACGAGCGGCGCGGCACTCGACCGCATCGTCTCCTTCGGGGCCCACGCCGCGGCATCGGTCAAGAACGTCGCCGACCGTGCGGAAACGGTGCTGGCCAGTCTCCCGTCACCGGCGGCGTCGCTCGAGGTCGCCACGGGACCCACGGGTGTGGTTGCGGGCTCCCGGGTCAAGCGCTACGTCGACCTGTCGACCGTCGGCAGCCCAACCGCCGTGCAGATCCACGACCTGCTGGCCCAACGGAGCATCGCCGCGCTGGACAGCCCGGTCAGCGGCGGCGTCGGCGGAGCGGAAAAGGGGATGCTGGCCGTCATGGTGTCCGGCCCGCGCAGCGAATTCGACGTCGTACAGCCGGTGCTCGAGGCGATCGGCCGTCCGTACTACATCGGGGAGAAACCCGGTTCGGCGCAAACGATGAAGCTCGCCAACAACATCTTGGCGGCCAACGTGTTGGTCGCGACATCGGAGGTCGTCGTGATGGGGGTCAAGGCGGGTCTCGACCCGGCCGTGATGATCGAAGTGCTCAACGCGGGCTCGGGGGCGACGAGCGCCAGCCGGGACAAGTTTCCGCGCGCGGTGCTGCCCCGCACCTTCGACTACGGGTTTGCCACCGGCCTGATGGTCAAAGATGTGCGCCTGTATTTAGCCGAGGCCAAGACGCTCGGCGTGCCGGTCGACGTTGCCGAGACCATCGGTCGGCTCTGGGAGGCGGCCGCACTCGACGAGGGCCCCGATTCCGATTTCACGGCCGTGATCAAACCGTTCGAAAAGGCGGCCGGCGTCATCGTCGGCGGCGGCCGGACGGCGTGACACTGTTTGCCGACTCTGTAATGACCGCCTAGCGAGCCCGGCCGCGGCGAGGCAATCTCGGCCGCACCGACGCCACCTTCCGGTGAATGCTGAGAATGGTATTATCCGGATCGAAGAACGTCGATTGCTCTGATGGTAGCAATACCCGCGACTACCAGGCATATCGTTAACCGAGACGCTTACCGAAAACGCATTGATCGACAGCCCATGAGAATGTTAGATTATTTATCTTATGATCGGGTTTGGCTCACTTTGGCTACCGGAACTGAAGGGTGGCCGTCGTGATCGAACACGCTGACGGAACAAGCACACCGCTGATCGATGCGAGCGTGCATATTTTCTTTCCGTCCAACAAAGCGTTGCGCAAGACGCTGCGCGAGCCGTTCAAAAGCCGCGGCTTCCCGGACTACGAGATGGACTGGTACGGCGCCCCCGGCGGCGAGTACGCGCCCGACACCGAGGGCCCGGACGGGCAGTACCCCGGTTCGGATCCCGAATTCGTTGGCCACGAGCTCTTTTCGAAGCGGGGCGTCGACATTGCGGTTCTACACCCGGCGGCCCGCGGCATCATGCCGGACCGCCATCTGGGGAGCGCGCTGCACGCCGCACACAACGAGATGATTGTGTCCAACTGGCTTGAGTCCAGCCACTACGGCGAGCGGTTCCGCGGCACCATCCGGGTGAACCCCGACGACATTTCCGGCGCACTGCGCGAGATCGAGAAATGGCGCGATCATCCACGCGTGGTGCAGATCGGCGTTCCGCTGCAATCGCGCGAGGTCTACGGAAAGCCGCAGTTCTGGCCGCTGTGGGAAGCCGCGGTTGATGCCGGGCTGCCGGTCGCCGCCCACATCGAGGTCGGCTCGGGCATCGCGTTTCCGCCAACACCGTCCGGAAACACGCGGACCTACGAGCAGTACGTCAGCTTCATGGCGCTCAATTACCGATACCACCTGATGAACATGATCGCCGAGGTTGTGTTCGAGCGCTTCGACGGCCTCAAATTCGTCTGGGGTGACGGCGCCGCGGACTTCGTCACACCGTTCATCTGGCGGATGGACACATTCGGCCGGCCACACCTCGAGCAGACGCCGTGGGCGCCACGGATCCCCAGCGACTACCTGCCCGGCCACGTCTTTTTCGTACAGGGCAGCCTCGACGGTCCCGGTGACACCGAGTTCGCGAGCGAATGGTTCGGCTTCACCGGCAAGGACGACATGACGATGTTCGGCTCGAGTTACCCACACTGGCAATGCGGCGATGTCAAGAAGCTGCCCAGCGCGCTGTCGGCCGAGCAGCGCGACAAGCTGTGCTGGCGAAACGCGGCGCGGCTCTACGGCATAGACATCCCCGCCGGGGTGGGCGCACAGTAGAACCAGAAGCGGGCAGACCTAAAAGGGCTAGGAGACCCAGATGACGTTGACCCATTCGCAGGAGCGGGTTCCCGCTACCGAGCGCATAGCCGTGCGATGCGTCGACTCGGATGTCCACCCGGCACCCAAGCGCGGCGAGCTGGTCCCGTACATCCCCGAGCCGTGGCGCAGCAAGTACTTCCTCACCCGCGCCGTGGGTGAGCAGATCTACTACGACGCGCCCGACTACGCGCACTCCTACGCGATGCGCGTGGACGCCTTTCCCGCCAACGGCGAATTCCCTTGCAGTGACCCGGATATGGCGTTTCGTCAGCTGATCATGGAGGCGGGCTCCGACATCGCGATCCTGGAACCGGCCGCCTACCCGGCGCGGCTGCCCGAAGCGCAGCACGCGATGTCGGCCGCATTGAACGACTGGCAGGCCCATCACTGGCTGGACAGTCACAACAACTGGCACGAGCGGTGGCGCGGTTCGATTTGTGCCGCCATCGAAGAGCCCGAAGAGTCCGCGCGCGAAATCGAGAAATGGGCCGGGCACCCCTTCATGGCGCAGATTCTGATCAAGGCCGAGCCGCGGCCGTCCTGGGGCCACCCGAAATACGACCCGATTTGGGCCGCCGCCACGAAGCACGACATCACGGTGAGCTGCCACCTGTCGCGCAGTCAGTTCGACGAGCTGCCGATCCCGCCGGTCGGATTCCCCAGCTACAACCACGACTTCATGGTGACCTACTCGCTGCTGGCGGCGAACCAGGTGATGAGCCTGATCTTCGACGGTGTCTTCGACCGCTTCCCCACGTTGCGGATCGTCTTCGTCGAGCACGCGTTCAGCTGGATCCTGCCGCTGATGTGGCGGATGGACGCGATCTACGACGCCCGCAAGTCGTGGGTCGACATCAGGCGCAAACCATCCGAGTACGTCAAGGACCACATCAAGTTCACCACCCAACCGCTGGACTACCCGGAAGACAAGACCGAGCTGACCCGCGCGCTGGAATGGATGGAGTGCGAGAAGATCCTGCTGTTCTCCTCGGACTACCCGCACTGGACGTTCGACGACCCGCGCTGGTTGGTCAAGCACCTGCCCAAGCACGCCCGCGACGCGGTGATGTACAAGAACGGCATCGCGACCTACCACCTGCCCGAGACCGTCCCGGTGCTCGAGGGTCAGACCCGGGTGCTCTGAATTGTCAGAAGAAGCGAAACGGCCCGAGCCACGTCTCGCCCAGGGCCGCGAGCACGTTGTCGCCACCGTAGACGAGATTCCGCCGGGCAAGCACAAGCTGGTACCGATCGGACGGCACGGCGTGGGTGTCTACAACGTCAACGGCACCTTCTACGCCATCGCGAATTACTGTCCGCACGAGGGCGGTCCGCTGTGCTCGGGGCGCCCCCGCGGCCGGACGGTCGTCGACGAGAGCGTGCCCGGCGACGCGGTGATGGTGCGGGACCTGGAGTTCATCTACTGTCCTTGGCACCAATGGGGTTTCGAACTGGCGACCGGCACCACCGCGGTCAAGCCGGAGTGGAGTATCCGCACCTATCCGGTGCGAGTCGTCGGCAACGACATTCTGGTACAGGCCTAACTACACAGGAGAATCGCGTGCCTTCAATCGAGATCAACGGGGGAAATGTCGTTTACGAAATCCTCGGCGACTCAGGAGATCTCATTGCATTGACGCCCGGAGGGCGATTCAGCAAGGAGATCGAGGGTTTGCGCCCACTCGCCGACGCGCTGGCCGCGGGCGGCTACCGAGTGCTGCTGTGGGACCGGCCCAACTGCGGTGCCTCCGACGTGCAGTTCTACGGGCAGAGCGAATCACACATGCGCGCCGAGACCCTGCACAAGCTGGTGACCGGACTGGGTTTCGCGCGCTGCATCCTCGCCGGCGGATCCGGTGGCGCAAGGGATTCCATGCTGACCACGATGCTCTACCCCGAGATGGTCACCAAGCTGGTGGTGTGGAATATCGTCGGCGGCATCTATGGCAGCTTCGTGCTCGGCTCCTTCTACATCATCCCGAGCATTCTCGCGGTGCGCGGCACCGGGATGGACGGCGTGGTACAGGTGCAGGAATGGCGCGACCGGATCGCGGAGAACCCGGCCAACAAACAGCGGTTCCTCGACTTCGACAAGGACGATTTTCTCAAGGTCATGCTGCGCTGGCTCAACGCTTTCGTCTCCAAGCCGGGGCAGACGATTCCCGGTGTCGAGGACGAAATGTTCGACCGGATAAAGGTTCCCACGCTGATCATTCGCGGTGGCGAGAACGACATGGATCACCCGAAGCGGACGTCGCTGGAAGTCAGCTGCCTGATCAAGGGGTCGAAGCTGATCGACCCGCCCTGGCCCGAGGACGCCTGGGAGCGTGCATCCGAGGACCGCGCGGCCGGCCGGGTGAAGCACTTCAACATGTTCGACACCTGGGTGCAGGCGGCACCCCCGATTCTGGAATTCCTGAGCTCGTAATGGCGCTACGTCGTCGTTCGGTTTTCCTACCGCGTGCGAATCTGGACCTCGCAGTTGAGCGACGCTTCCAGCGCGGTGTGGACTCGGCTTTCCGGAATGCGTTCGAGGTCCGCCTCCCGAAGCGTCACGTGAACGATGTCGAATCCGTCCTCGCCGGGGGTACGCACAATATCACCGGTGAGGCCGAACGCGGACAGTACGCCGTGCGCGTCCTCGTCGGTCCCGCGGCTGACGAAGGTGATCACACCCGGGGCTGGTATGACGTTGAATACTTTGGTGCACAACATGATTGCGGTTTCCCGGGCCCTGTCGCCGTCTTCGGCCGCGACGAGCACTTCGACTTCGCGGCGGCTGACCGGCATCGACGCGAGATCGTTGCAGACCACGCCGGCGCCGACCTCGGCCGCGAGCGTAAGGAGCGCTGCCATGCCATCACGTAGTTGCGCCGGCGTGAGCACGCTGTCCGGGTCAACGTTGACACGCACCACGGCGGTTCGCATGTGCGCAAGCCTAACTAAGACAGTGGCAGGCCAGCTTTGAACACCACCCAGTCCACGCCCATCACCACCGCCACCCTGCCCGGGTGCACGCCGCGGCTGCTCATCGAAGAAGGCCGCGAGGACCTCGCAGCCTATCAACGGCGGGGCGGCTACCGACCCCTCGCCGACGCCGAGGCATTGCTGAGCGAAGTCGACGCCAGCGGGCTCGTGGGCCGCGGCGGTGCCGCCTTCCCGCTTGCGGTCAAATTACGGACGGTGCGCGACAACGGGCGCCTGGTCACCGGTGGCCCCGTCGTCATCGCGAATGGCGAAGAGGGAGAACCGGCTTCGGTCAAGGACCGCTGGCTGCTGCGCAACCGCCCTCACTTGATCCTGGATGGACTGCGGCTGGCCGCCGCGGTCGTGGCCGCCGAACGCGCCTACGTCTATGTGTCCGACCCCGAATCGGCGCACAGCGTCGAAGCCGCGCTCGGCGAGCTCGAGCCCGATACCCTCGGCGTCGGCGTGCAGGTACCGACCGTCGCGCCCGGATACGTGGCCGGCGAAGAGACCGCGGCGGTCAGGATGATCAACGGCGGCCAGGCCAAACCGACCGACAAGCCGCCGCGCCCCTTCGAAGCCGGCGTCGATGATCGGCCCACGCTGGTCAGCAATGTCGAGACGCTGGCCAATCTGCCCCACCTGCAGGGCCACGGCGCGGCGGAGTTCCGAGCGCAAGGCACGTCGTTGTCGCCCGGCACATTTTTGGCCACCATCACCGGTGGCGGCAAGCCGCCGGTTCTCTACGAGCTCCCCCACGGCCTGACCTTCACCGAATTGCTTGCCCTGCACGGGATTTCTCCCGAGCAGCTGCGCGGAGCGCTGATGGGCGGCTATTTCGCGGGCCTGCTCAACCGCACCGTGCTGGAGACCTCGCTGGACCACGAGACGATGCGGCGCTTCGGCAGCGGTCTGGGTTGCGGCGCGGTATCGCTGATCACCGACGATTGCCCGGTCGCGGTCGCGGCCGCGGTGCTGGCCTACTTCGATCGCGAAAACGCCGGGCAGTGCGGGTCGTGCTTCAACGGCACGGCGGCGATGGCGGCCGCCGCCGGGGCCCTGCGCGACGGCGCCGCCACCACGGAGGACGTCGACCGGTTGCGCCGCTGGTCTGTGCTGCTGCGCGGTCGCGGGGCCTGCGCGACGCTGGATGCCGCCACCAACATCGCCGCCAGCCTGCTCGATCAGTTCCCGGCCGAAGTCACCGCACATCTCGACGGCACCTGCCCGGACTGCGCCGGCGGCGCGTTCCGCGCCGACCGACCGTACGAGGCAGAAGCTGTGCGGCGCGCATGAAAATCCGCCTGGACCGCACCATTTGCGACGGCTTCGGCGTCTGCGCGAAGCACGCGCCCGGATACTTCTCGCTCGACGACTGGGGATACGCATCCCTGATCGGGGACGGCAGCGTCGCCGAAGCGGATCGTGACGCGGTGATGCGGGCACTGCTGGACTGCCCGGTGCACGCGATCACCGAGCTCGGCGAGCGCAGATTCCCCGCCCCCGAGCCGCCACTCACCGACGCGGACGATCCGGCCGAGCGTCTCAAAACCGAAGACAACGAAGCCGAATGGGGCTTCACGCGCTGAACTTTGGTTCGTGCTTTTTTGGGCGCATGACTGCCCGCCCGATCGGCAATGGCACGGATGGTGTCAACGAAATAAGCTGGACGAATCAGGGTCGGGATGCCCAACGGGAGGCCCACCATGGGGTGGTTTATTCGTGGTTCGACCGTCGCCATCGCGGTCATTTTCGCCGCGCTGGCGATGCCGGCAATTGGCATCGCGGCGCCGGGTATCGGTACGGCGCAGTGCCAATCCATGAACATGTCGTGGAATGAGGGGACCGGCGAGTGCACGCAGCCGCCACCGCCACCGCCACGGCCCTGGTGGTCACCGAACGCACCGATGTGGAGTGTCGGCTTTCACCAGTGGGGCGCCTATTTCGACGGCGTCTGGGTGCCGTACTGACGGCGGACCCCGCCTCACCTGATGTGCAGGCGTCTGGATCGCGCCCGGCCCCGGTGATAACGTAATTCTCCAATTTGCATAATGGTCCTACCGGGACTCGCGGAGGTGACGTGTCAGCAGCGCCGGGCCGTCCATTGCCCCAAGTCACGCTGGAGAACGAGTTTTTCTGGACCTCGGGTGCCGACGGAAAGCTACGGCTGCAGGAATGCAAGGCCTGCGCATCCCTGATTCATCCGCCGGCGCCGGTATGCCGCTACTGCCGCTCGCTCGATGTGGGGGTGCGCGCGGTCTCCGGCAAGGCGTCGCTCGCGGGATTCACGATCAACGAGCGGTTCAGTCTGCCCGGGCTGGTGGCGCCCTATGTGATCGCGCAGGTGGCGATCGCCGAGGACCCCCGCGTGCGGCTGACCACCAACGTCGTCGACTGCGACCCCGATCGACTCGAGCTGGGTCAACAGGTCGAGGTGGTCTTCGAACAGGTCGAGGACGTTTGGTTTCCGCTGTTTCGGCCGATTTCGGACGCCCAGCCGGCCGCGCCGCCCGTCGACGAGATCGCGCCAGAACGCTTCGGCGAATACGTCCGGCCGAAACTCACCGCGGAGAAGTTCGAGGACAAGGTCGCGCTGACCGGGATCGGCATGTCGCCGATCGGGCGCCGGCTGATGCAGCCGCCGCTGGCGCTGACAGTGCTGGCCTGCGAGGCGGCCATCGCCGACGCCGGACTGACGTACGCCGACATCGATGGGCTGTCGACCTACCCCGGCGCGATCAATGTCGCTGGTATCGGGGAGGGCGGCGTGACGGCTCTCGAGGGCGCGCTGGGCATTAGGCCGACGTGGCACAACGGCGCCATGGAGACGTTCGGCCCTGGCGGCTCCGTGATCGCCGCGATGCTCGCGGTCGCCTGTGGACTGGCGCGTCACGTGCTGTGCTTCCGCACGCTGTGGGAAGCCACCAACAGCGAGCTGATGAAGCAGGGCAAGATCGCCCCCGCCCATGGTTCAGCGGGACGGATGTCGGGCTGGCAGATGCCATTCGGCGCCACCTCGGCGGCACACACGTTGGCGATGAACGCGCAGCGCCACTTCCACCGGTGCGGCACCACCAAAGAAGCGCTGGGCTGGATCGCGTTGAACCAGCGCGCCAACGCCGAACTCAACCCGACCGCTATCTACCGGACCCCGATGACGATGGACGACTACCTCAACGCGCGTCCCATCACCACGCCGTTCGGCCTGTACGACTGCGACGTGCCGTGCGACGGCGCGATAGCCGTCATCGTTTCCGCCGTCGACGCCGCCCGCGACCTGGCCAAACCGCCGGTGCTGGTGGAAGCGGTCGGGACGCAGATCATCGAGCGACTCGACTGGGACCAGAGCACGCTGACTCATGAGCCTCAGGTGCTGGGTCAGTCCGCGCACGTGTGGACGCGGACCTCGCTACGGCCGGCGGACGTCGACGTGGCCGAGCTGTACGACGGGTTTTCGTTCAACTGCCTGTCCTGGATCGAGGCGTTGGGCTTCTGCGGAATCGGTGAGGCCAAGGACTTTCTGGACGGCGGCAAGAACATCGCCCGCGACGGCCCGCTGCCGCTGAACACTCACGGCGGCCAACTGTCGCACGGCCGCACCCACGGCATGGGCTTGCTGCACGAGGCGATCACGCAGCTGCGTGGCGAGGCAGGAGATCGTCAGGTCGCCGGAGCCCGCGTCGGCGTGGTCAGCAGTGGCGGCCTCACTCCCAGCGGCGTGCTGTTGCTCCGGTCCGACACATGAGTAGCGCGCCGACTCCGCGCCCCCGGTTGGTGATCGTCGACGGGGTGCCGATGTCGGCGCTGGTCTGCGAAGCCCCCGACCCCAAGGCCGTGATCGTGGCCGTCCACGGCGGTGGCACCACCGCCGTCTACTTCGACTGCCCGGGCCACCCGTCGTATTCGCTGTTACGCACCGGCGCGGCAGCGGGATTCACCGCGGTGGCGCTCGACCGGCCTGGCTACGGTAGCTCGGCGCCCTACCCGGAGGCGATGGTCGAGGGCGACCAGCGCGTCAACCTGGCATACGGTGCGCTGGACCGCATCATCGGCGAACGACCAAGCGGCGCGGGCCTGTTCGTGATGGGTCATTCGGGCGGCTGTGAGCTGACGATGCGGATGGCCGCCGACGACCGCGGCGCCGATCTGCTGGGCATCGAATTGGCCGGCACCGGGCGGCATTACCACCCCGAGGCCAAGGAAATACTCAAGACGGCTACCCGCGAACGCCGCCCGTCGGGCATGCGCGACCTGCTGTGGAGCCCGGAGCACATGTATCCGCCCGAGGTCCTCGGCGGTGCGACGGTATCCCCATCGGCGCCGGCGTATGAGGACCAGATGGTGTCGGACTGGGCCCGTCAAACCTTCCCGTCGCTGGCCCCCGCCGTGCGGGTGCCGGTGCACTTCAGCATCGCCGAACACGAAAAGGTTTGGCAGGACGATGATTCGGCGGTGCAGGAGATCACCGCGATGTTTTCCTCCGCGCCGCGCTTCACCGTGCACCGGCAACTCGATCCCGGCCACAACATCAGCCTGGGTCACTCTGCCCCGCAATACCACGCGGAGGTTCTCGGGTTCGTCGACGAGTGCGTGACCGCGCATTCGACGGAGGAAGAGGCTGCCGGATGAAAGTCGGGTTCATCGGGTTGGGCAGCCAGGGCGGCCCCATGGCCCGGCGGATCGTCGAGGGCGGCTTCGCAACCACACTGTGGGCGCGCCGACCCACATCGGTCGAGCCGTTCGCCGACACCTCGGCGGAAATCGCTTCTTCGCCGGCCGAACTCGCCGCGGCCAGCGATCTGGTGTGCCTCTGCGTGGTCGGCGACGCCGATATCGAGGAGATCGTCAGTGGTGAGCACGGGCTGCTCGCCGGCCTCAAGTCCGGCAGCGTGATCGCGGTGCACAGCACCGTGCATCCCAACACCTGCAAGGGACTGGCTAAAGAGGTTGGCAGCAAAGGTATTTCGGTGATCGACGCGCCGGTTAGCGGCGGCGGTCCGGCCGCCGCCGAGGGCCGTCTGATGGTGATGGTCGGCGGTGATGTTGACGCCGTCGACCGCTGCCGCCCGGTCTTCGAAACCTATGGCGATCCGGTCGTCCATCTCGGCGAACTAGGCACCGGCCAAACCACCAAGCTGCTCAACAACTTGCTGTTCACCGCCAACCTGGGAACCGCGGCCACCGCGTTATCGCTGGCGAAGTCCCTGGGCGTTTCTCCGGAACGGCTCGTCGAAGTAATCTCGCGTGGCAGCGGAAACAGTTTCGCGCTCAACGTCATTGGCGATGAGGGCACTCTGGACCGGCTGGCCGGCCTGGCGGGCACACTGCTGCAGAAGGACGTGCGGCTGGTCGTCGACCTCGCCGAGGCGGCCGACGCCGCACTGACCATGATGAATCACCCGCGGTGAAAGTCGGGTTCGTCGGCGCCGGGCGGATGGGCCGCCCGATGGTCGCACGTCTCGCCGCGGCCGGCCACGACGTCCGGGTGTTGATCCGCGGGGCGAGCGACCCAACCAAGCTCGAGGCACTCGGGGCAACCGCCGTGACCGCGGTGACCGACGCGGCCGCGGGGGCCGACGTGGTGGTGCTGTGCGTGTTCACCGACGAGCAGGTACGCCAGGTCTGCCTGGACGGCGCCCTGCTGTCCAAGATGCCGCCAGGCTCGACGCTGGTGGTGCATACCACCACCAGCCCCACAACGATCGAGGCCATCGCCGCCCACACCGACCGTGTCGAGGTCGTCGATGCGCCGGTCAGCGGCGGCCCGCATGACATCGCGGCGGGAACGCTCACCCTGTTCGTCGGCGGCGCGGATGACGCGGTGGCACGGCTGCAACCGGTATTGGCCTGCTACGGCGATCCGGTGCTGCACGTCGGCCCCCGCGGCGCTGGTCAGACGGTCAAGCTGGTCAACAATGCGCTGTTCGCCGGGCACATCGGGTTGCTCGCGGAGTCAGTCCGGCTGGGCGAGCGCCTGGGCGTGCCGGAATCGACGGTGCTGGGCGCGCTCGCGCATGGCAGCACGACCAGCCGGGTGCTCGACATCGTCGCGGCCAGCGGCTCCGTCGCGGGGTTCATCGAGGTGGCCGGGGAATTCGTCCGGAAAGACGTGGCGGTCGTGCGCAGCATCGCCGAAGAGCTCGGCAGCGACCTCGGTGCCCTCGACACCGTCATCGATGCCCTCGATGTCGGCGGAAAGGTCTGACATGACGGCACTCCCGTTCTTTCCGAGGTTCTTCCCGGTTCGCGACGAAAGCGCTACCGTTAGCTTTACAGTCAGGCATTCGACCGTAACGGTTCCAGCCCGCCCTAACCCTCGCCGCTGAGGAGCATGTCAGTGACAAAGCCGAAGCTCATCTTCGACCCGTACTCCGAGGACTACTACAACAACCCGTTCGACATATATCGACGGATGCGCGAGGACGCGCCGTTGTATTACGACGAGAAGGAAGACTTCTACGCACTGACTCGCCATGAGGACGTCGCGGCGGCATTCAAAGACTTCGAGACGTACTCCTCGGCGCGCGGCTGCGACCTGGCGATGGTGCGCAGAGGCATCTCCCCGGAGCAGAAGTCGATCATCTTCATGGACCCGCCCGAGCACCGCCACATGCGCAGCCTGCTCAACAAGGCGTTCACGCCGCGGGCGATTCAATCGCAACTGGAAACAATCCACGAGGTGATCGACAAGTACCTCGGCGCCCTCGATCCCGACCACTTCGACGTCGTGCAGGACTTCTCCGGACCGTTCCCGGTGGAGGTCATCACCCGGATGGCCGGGGTGCCAGAGGAATACCGGCAGCAGGTGCGCCACTGGATCGACACCAGCCTGCATCACGAACCCGGGCAGATCGAGGTCAGCGAAGCCGGCATGCAGGCCAACATCGAGACCGCGATGTACTACTTCGGCCTGATCCAGGAGCGGCGGGCGGACCCGCAGGACGACATGATCAGCAGGCTGATCGCGGCCGAGATCCCCGGCGAGGACGGTCAGCCCCGCAAACTCGACGACATCGAAATCACCGGCTTCGCGACCCTTTTGGGTGGGGCAGGCGCCGAGACCGTCACCAAGCTGATCGGCAACGCCGCAGTCATCTTCGCCCGTCACCCCGACCAGTGGCAGAAGCTGCAGGACGATCCCGGCAAGATTCCCGGCGCGGTGGAGGAACTGCTGCGCTACGAGGGACCGGTGCAATACAACGTCCGCTACACGCTGAAGGAAGCACACGTCAGCGGCGGTGTGATTCCGCCGTTCAAGCCGGTGTTCCTGCGCGGCGCCGCGGCCAACCGAGATCCCGAAGCCTTCACGGACGCCGACACATTCGATATCGAGCGCGACCAGACCGAGGCGCAGCACCTCGGTCTCGGCTACGGAATTCACAGCTGCCTGGGCGCGGCGCTGGCTCGACTGGAAAGCCGAATCGCGCTGGAGCGGCTGGTCGAATTCATGCCGCGTTACGAGGTGGATTGGTCCGGGTGCAAACGAGTGAACATGCAAAACGTCGCGGGCTGGAAAAGCGTGCCCGTCAAAGTCCTTCGATAAAAGGGGGCCGTGATGACGAGGAAAATCGAAGTCGATTGGGGACTCTGCGAGAGCAACGGTGTCTGCATGGGCATCAATCCGGAGATCTTCGAACTCGGTGACGACGACATGCTCACCGTCCACCAAGAAGAAGTCACACCGGAGAACGAGGCGGACGTCCGCGAAGCCGTCCGTCAATGCCCAAGGCAGGCAATCGCGATCGTCGGAGAGTAGCGGTCAGAATCCGCAGAGGATGACCGCATTGCAGTCGGCGGCTGCCTGGCGCAGTTTCGCCGCCTTCTAGTAACCCTCGGATTCATACCACGCGTGGGCTGCCTCGACGGACTCGAACTGCAGCACGATTGTCTGGTCGCCGTGCCAGTCGCCCTCGACGACTTTGGGCGCCGTGTCGACCGCGAGCACGGTGGCGCCGCTCATCGTGCCTCCGGCGGCCTGGGCATAGGCCTTCATGCCCTCCGGGTCCTTGATGGCCTCGGTGAGGATAACGTATTCTTTAGGCATTAATCTCCTTGTCTCACAGTATATTTCGTTGTCTCTCGCTGATAGCCTGCTCAGGACAGCACTCGATGGCCTCCTGGATGGGCGCTTCCAATTCTGTTGGAATATCGGAATCTATCGCTTCGGCGTAGCCGTCGTCGGTGAGGCTGAACACGTCCGGGCACAGCGTCAGGCACATACCGTGACCGCGACAGCGTTGGTCGTCTACCCAAACCTTCATGCCAGCGTGAACTCCAGGTGCAATTCGGCGAGACCACGCAGGATATAGGTCGGAACATATTGGTAGCGGCGATCATTCGCCGACCCGTGCACGTCCTCGTTGATCCTGATGTCCGTCGTGCGATCCAGCAGCCGCTCGATGGCCACGCGAGTTTCGGCCCGCGCCAGCGGCGCGCCGGGGCAGCTGTGAATGCCGCGCCCGAACGAGATGTGCTGGCGAGCATTCTTGCGGGCCGGATCGAATGTGGTGGGGTCTTCGAACCGGCGCGGGTCGCGGTTGGCGGCGGCCTGCACGATCATCACGGTAGTTCCGGCAGGCAGGTCGACGCCTCCGACGTTGACGGGCCGCCGGTTCATCCGGAAGTCGCCCTTGACCGGGCTCTCGTGACGCAGCGACTCTTCGATGAAATTGGGCAGCAAGCTGCGGTCCTTGCGCAGCTGGGCCTGGATGTCGGGGCGCTCCCCGAGCGTCTGCAGCGCGGCACCGAGCAGCCGCACCGTGGTCTCCTGGCCCGCGGAGAAGACGTTGGCGGCAACGCGCGCGACGTCTTCGACCTCCGGTGTCGAACCGTCCGGGAAGGTGGCGGTCGCCAGGCCGGTCAGCACGTCGTCGCGGGGCTCGCGGCGGCGGTCGGAGACATAGTCGGAGAACAGGCCATACAGGAATTCCAGCGGACTGTGCGACAGCGACTCCTTGCCGGTGCCCCCGATGCCGCCACCGGCGTGCTCGGCGATGCCCTTGACGAACTTGTCACGGTCTTCCATCGGCACGCCCAGCAAATCGGCGATGACCAAGAGGGTGAACGGGCCGGCGAAGCCCTTGATCCATTCGCCGTGCCCCGGCGCAAGGAATTCGTCGAGCGCCCGATCGGCGAGCGCCCACATGGCGTCCTCGTTCTCCTTGAGGCGCTTGGGGGTGATCAGCCGCATCAGCAGGGACCGGTGGTTGGTGTGCGTCGGCGGGTCGAGGGTGGGCAGTTGGTCGCTGAACGGCAGCTCGTCGCGATGCTCTTCGATCAGGCCGGTGATGTCGCTGTTTTCCAGGCCCGCGAGGCTGACCGGAAAGCCCGGGAACGGTCCGGTCACCGAGATGCAGGAGGACCAGGTATCGGCGTCATTGAGCACCGCGCAGGCTTCCTCCCAGCCCGTCACCATCGTGACCCCGTGGTGGTCTTCCCGGGCCACCGGGCACTGCTCGCGCAGCGACTCGTAGTAGGGGTACGGGTCCGCGACGAGCTCCTTGCCGCGGAAGAAGTCCAACTTGGAGAAGTCGTTCGTCATCTTGCTCCATTCGAATCTCAGCAGTGAGAATGATCCTCTCGAAGGCGAGTATTAGATTTCCGCACGGCGTGATTGTCGTCAACGAGGGTGCGGCTACCGGGCGGGGACTGGATAGTGAACTGCCGGCAGAACCCGGGACGCGAGCTGGTCGGCGACGGGAATCAGCCGGCTGGGACCAGGTCGGCAGCCACCGACGGGCAGGCCAGCAGCCCGCTGCGGAAGTTTTCGGTATGACCGATCGAGTGTTCGGGCATGGCCGCGGCGGCCAGCGCCTTGCCCTTGAACGTCTGCGCGGCCGTGCTCAGTCGGTGCTGCACCAGGCCGACGCTGCCGTCGAGCTCCGCGGGCCAGGTGTTTCCCCACAGCGTGACCTCGGTGACGCCATGGTCGAGGGCCCGCAAGACGCCTTGCCGGACCCGCGAGTCGCAGCCGACCAGGTCCGCCGCGGCCGCCAGGGCCTGCGGGTGGGGACGATCGTCGACCGATTCCAGCGCGTGCTCCAGGTCGAGGGTGCGGGCCCCGATGATCTGCAGCGGACGGAGATCGGGGTGGTCGGCCAGGTCGGTGAGCAGCACGGTGACGTCCCATCCGGCCATCGACCGGTCGAACAGCCATCCCCCGGCGTACCGCACCACGTCGACCACGCCGGAGGCGACGACGTCGAGCCGGTACCTCATGTCGTGCTCGGCGGTTTGCTCACTGTCGTCTTCGAGGGAGCGAAGTCCCGCGCCAGCGTCTCGGCGTACTGCTTGAACACCTCGGCCAGAGGTGTCGAAGGATCGAGCAACCATGTGGTTTCCATTCCGTGGACGAAGGCGAGTATTTCCACTGCCTTGATGGCGGGGTCTATGTCCGCGCGGTAACGGCCGTCGGCCTGACCGGTACGGATCAGCTCGGCGACGATGTCGACGGCTTGCCGATGCCGGTCGAGCATGCGGTCGTGCAGCGGGGCGTCGGGGAGGACGTTCTCGACCAGCAGCACCGTGAACGCTCCGACCGATTCGGGCGCCCGGCTGAATCGGTCCGCCACCGCGGAGATCTGGGCCAACAGGTCGCCGGTCCGGTCGGCGTGCGAATCGTCGTCCTGGTCGCGGGCGTCCAGGACCGCGTGCAGCAACTGCTCCTTGGACGCGAAGTGATGCAGCAGCCCCGCGGGGGTGACGCCGGCCTCGCCGGCGATCTGGGCCAAGGTGGTGTTGCGCCAGCCGTTGCGGGTGAGGAGGCGCTGCGCGACCGCGAGGATCCGCTCCTTGCGGTCCTCACCTTTGGCGAGAAGTGTGTCGTAACGCCGTGCGTCGGGCACCAGACTCCTTTGACAGATTGGCGGGCCGAACCAACCTAGTGAACACACAGTAGGTAGGTTTGCGCCGCTGTGACAAGGGTCTCACGCGGACTCTTAAAAAGGATTTCGTTCGGCGTCAGGCGACCAGCTCGACCAGAGTGGCATTGGCCGTGCCCCCGCCCTCACACATGGTCTGCAGTCCGTAGCGAATCCCGTTATCGCGCATGTGGTGCACCAACCGCGTCATCAGCACCGCGCCGGACGCGCCCAGCGGGTGCCCCAGCGCGATCGCGCCGCCCAGCGGATTGACCCGGCTCGGATCGGCGCCGGTCTCGACGATCCATGCCAGCGGAACCGGCGCGAAGGCCTCGTTGACCTCGAACGCGCCGACTTCCGCCAGCGGGACGCCGGCCTTGTTGAGCACCTTCTCGGTGGCCGGAATGGGGCCGGTGAGCATCAGCACCGGATCCGCTCCGGTGACAGCCCCGGCGCGGTAACGCACGATGGGCGCCAACCCAAGATTGAGCGCCATCTCCGACGTCATCACCAGCAGCGCCGCCGCACCGTCGGAGATCTGCGAGGAGTTGCCCGCGTGGATCATGCCGTCTTCGGTGAACGCGGGCTTGAGCGCGGCCAGCTTCTCGACGCTGGTGCCCCGTCGCACGCCCTCGTCGGCGTTGACGATCGATCCGTCCTCGACGAACACCGGGACCATCTGCTCGATGAAGGCTTTGGCGTCCTGGGCCGCCGCGGCCCGCTCGTGCGACTGGGCGGAGTACTCGTCGAGCTGGGTGCGTGAGAAGCCCCACTTCTTGGCGATCATCTCCGCCGACAGACCCTGGTTGAACGAGAAGTCGTCGTAGCGGGCTAGAACTCTCGGTCCATAGGGCATGCCGGTTGCCCTGGCCGCACCCAGCGGAACCCGGCTCATGACCTCAACACCGCCGGCGACGACGACGTCTTGCTGGCCCGACATCACCGCCTGCACCGCGAAGTCGAGGGCCTGCTGGCTGGACCCGCAGGCCCGGTTGACCGTCGTCCCCGGGATGCTCTCCGGCCAGCCGGCGGCCAGCACCGCGTAGCGCCCGATGTTGCTGGACTGGTCGCCGACCTGGGAGACGCATCCCCAGATCACGTCGTCGACGATGTCCGGCCCTACCCCGGCGCGCTCCATCAGCTCGTTGAGGACGATCGCGGACAGGTCCGCGGCGTGCATGCTCGACAGCCCGCCATTGCGCTTTCCGACCGGCGTGCGCACCGCCTCGACGATGACCGTCTCTCGCATACCTCTACTCCGATTCCCGCTCAGATTTCGATAGCGCCCACCCACCAGTAAACGTCGGTTCCCGTCGCTCGCTGAAGGCGGCGTACGCCGCGGCCGCATCCACTGTCGCAAAATTGCCGATCTGTGCGCGCGCCTCGTTGGCCAGCGCGTCGCGCAGGGTGCTGTCGGCGCCCTCGTTCAGCAGCGCCTTGGTCTGCGCGAGCGCGAATGGCGGCCCGGCCGCGAGCCGGCCGGCAAGGTCCTCGACAAAGGCGTCGATGTGGTCGGGGGGCACCACCCAGGTGACCAGATTCATCGCCAGGGCTTCCGCGGCTTCGATGGTCTCCGCCAACAGTGCTAGCCGCTTAGCCTGTTGTAGGCCGACGAGTTTCGGCAAAAGCCAGGACCCGCCCAGGTCGATCGACAAGCCGCGCTTGGAAAAGATCTGGGAGAACGACGATTCCGGCGTCGCGACCACCAGATCGCAGCCCAGCGCCAGATTCCACCCGGCTCCGACGGCGACGCCCGTCACCTTGGCTACCGTCGGAATCGGCAGCTCGTGTAGCGCCAACGCCACGTCGGTCAGGCGCGCCAGCTTGTACTTCGGGTGGACGTCATCCGGAATCCCGATGTCGGCGCCGGAGCAGAACGCCCCGCCCGCACCGGTGATCACCAGCGCACGCACGCTGCCGTCGCGGCCCGCGGCGTGCAGCGCGTCGCGCAACGCGACCCACAGCTCGGGGTTGATAGCGTTTTTGCGGCGCGGACGGTTGAGGGTCAGCGTGCGCACCCCGGCGCGGTCCTCGGATAGCAGCACGGGCCCTTCGGCGGACGTCAGTAGCTCCTCGGCAGTTTGAGGACATTGGATCCCAGGAAGTTCAGGATCATCTCCTGGCTGACCGGTGCGATCTTCATCAATCGCGCCTCACGGAAGTAGCGCGTGATGTGGTATTCCTCCGCGTAGCCCATACCGCCATGGGTTTGCAAGGCTCGGTCCGCGGCGGCAAAACCGGCATCGGCGCAAAGGTACTTCGCGGTATTCGCTTCGCGCCCACAGGGTTTGCCGTTGTCGTAGAGCCAGGTGGCTTTGCGTAACATCAGCTCGGCGGCGTCGAGACGGGCCAGCGAATCCGCGAGCGGAAACTGCAGGCCCTGGTTCATGCCGATCGGCCGGCCGAAGACCTCACGCTCGTTGCCGTACTTCACCGCTTTTTCCAGTGCCACCCGACCGATCCCCAGCGCCTCGGCCGCGATCAGCATCCGCTCGGGATTCAGGCCATCGAGGATGTACTGAAAACCCTTGCCTTCCTCGCCAACGCGGTCCTCGACCGGCACCTCGAGGTTGTCGATGAACAGCTCGTTGGAGCTGACGGCGTTGCGGCCCATCTTCCGGATCGCCCGGATGTCGACGCGGCTGCGGTCGAGGTCGGTGAGGAACAGCGTCATGCCGTCGGTCTTCTTGGTGACCTCGTCATAGCTCTTGGTGCGGGTCAGCAGCAGGATCTTGTCGGACTCCATCGCCTTGGAGATCCACACCTTGCGGCCGTTGACGATGTAGCGGTCCCCGTCGCGCTTGGCGAACGTGGTGATGCGCGAAGTGTCAAGCCCGGCACCGGGTTCGGTGACCCCGAAGCAGACGTGCACCTCACCGTTGGCGACCGTCGGCAGCGTGCGCGCCTTGAGTTCGTCGGAGCCGTGCACGACGACCGGCTGCATGCCGAAGATCGACAGGTGAATCGCGCTGGCCGCGTTCATCGCCCCGCCGGACTTGGCGACCTCTTCGAGCAGCAGTGTGGCTTCGGTGATTCCGAGGCCGTGGCCCCCGTATTCGGTCGGAATCGTCATGCCAAGCCAGCCACCCTGGGCTATGGCGGCATAGAACTCTGTCGGAAATTCGTGCGCCTGGTCCTTCTCCATCCAGTACTGGTCATCGAATTTCCGCGCCAGTTCGGCGACCGACTTGCGGATCAGCTCCTGGTCGTCGGTCAGCTCGAAACTCATCCCAACGCCGGGCACTGCTAGATCTCCTTAGGTCGACATGCGCCGGTGCACCAGGGTTCCGGTGGGGGCCTCAGTCCTTGTTGCCGGAAAGGGCTTTCGCGTTGGCCGCGAAGTCGGCGAACGACGAGCCGCCGCGGGCGTCCTTTTCGTGGCCCTGCGCCTTGATGGACACGTCGTGGCCCTCCGCGGCCTGACGCAGCGCGCCCACCGTGGCCTGCTCGCGGCTGATGTGAGTGAACGGGTCGAACGAGTACCAGCGCATGGCGTTCTGGTAAGTCATCTTGTTGATCTCGTCGTCGGGAACGTTGCTCAGCGACAACACATCCCAGAGTTCCTCGGGCGCGCCCGGCCACATCGAGTCGCTGTGCGGGTAGTCGGCTTCCCAGCAGATGTTGTCGATGCCGATCATGTTGCGCAGCGCCACGCCGACCTTGTCGCTGATGAAGCAGGTCAGGAAGTGGTCGCGGAAGACCTCGCTGGGCAGCTTGCCCTTGAAGTCCTGGTGCGTCCAGGCCGAGTGCATCTCGTAGGTCCGGTCGGCGCGCTCCAGGAAATAGGGAATCCAGCCGGTGCCACCCTCGGACAGCGCGATCTTGAGGTCGGGGTACTCCTTGATCGGCCGCGACCACAACAGGTCGGCGGCGGCCTGCACGATGTTCATCGGCTGCAGCGTGATCATCACGTCCATCGGCGCGTCCGGGGCGGTGATCGCCAACCGGCCCGACGATCCGATGTGCACGTTCATCACCGTGTCGGTGTCGACCAGGGCCTTCCACAGCGGGTTCCAGTACTCGTCGTGGAAGCTCGGATAGCCCATCGCGGCCGGGTTCTCGGTGAACGTCAGCGCGTGCACGCCCTTCTTCGACACCCGGCGCACCTCGGCGGCGCACGCCTCGGCATCCCAGATCACCGGAATGGCCATCGGGATGAACCGCGCCGGGTACGCGCCACACCACTCGTCGATGTGCCAGTCGTTGTAGGCCTGCACCAGCGCGATCGAGAAGTCGTGGTCCTCGGTCGCGAACAGGCGACCGGCGAAGCCGGGGAAGGACGGGAAACAGATGGACGCCAGAATGCCACCGGCGTTCATGTCCTTGACCCGCTCATCGACGTTGTAACAGCCCGGCCGAATCTCATCGAGCCCGGTCGGCTCGATGCCGTACTCCTCCTTCGGACGACCCGCGACCGCGTTGAGCGCCACGTTCGGGATCACGGTGTCGCGGAACTTCCACATGTCCGAACCGTCGGCGTTGTGCACCAGCCGCGGAGCGTCGTCCTGATACTTCTTCGGCAGGTTGTTCTTGAACATGTCGGGCGGCTCGACAGTGTGGTCATCGACGCTGATCAGCATCATGTCTTCTTTATTCATGAGCTTCCCTCTCCATCGGATCCACGTGCAGTCTGCTTCGGGAACGCCGGCCGTGGGGTCGTCCGCTACCTCTGAAAACTAGCTTCTCGCCAGGTGAGAATCAACATCCGCAAGGCCGGTCGGGCAAATGCGGACACTCTTCCGGTATACACCGCTTCGGTGCGGATCGCCCTCTCACGTGCGACTACGCGATCGCGGAAAGGTCATCACCGGGCTCGAGTCCGAAGATAAAACCAAACATTTGTTCAGCACGCACGGGCGGGCTCACGCCGACCGGCGACAGGCGGGCTCACGGCGGCGAGCGTGCCCGCCCAGCTTCCGACGACTAACCGCCGGCATTGACCAACCGAACTAATCATGCAAATCTGTTAGTTATAAATGAGAATCTGATTCTCTTTCGCCGAGAGGAAGCCGTCGATGCGCTTGCCGCCGCTGCCCGCGGGTCAGTGGGACGAGGCTACCCAGCAGGCGCTCTCGGCGATGCGTGGCGCGGACACCAACAACGCGCTGTCCACGCTGGCTCACCACCCGGCCCTGGCCAAGGCGTTTCTCCGGTTCAACCTCCATCTGTTGACGACGTCCACGCTGCCGACGCGCATCCGCGAACTGGCCATCCTGCGCGTCGCGCACCGTCGCGAATGCGCCTACGAGTGGTCGCACCACGTCAGCATGGCCGAGGACGCTGGGATCACCGACGAACAGATCGAGGCGGTGCAGTCCTTTGCCGGCGAGGGCGCCGGCCACCTGGACGAGTTCGACCGCACGGTGCTCACCGCCGTCGACGAGCTGGACGAGAAATCGCGGCTGTCCGACGAAACGTGGGCGGCACTCGGCGAACGCCTCAGCGATCAGCAGCTCATGGACTTCGTTTTCACGGTCGGCTGTTACGCCCTGCTGGCCATGGCTTTCAAGACTTTCGGCATACAGCTCGAGCACGACTAGACGGACCAGAGAGGCAGAACCGTGGCTCACTTCCCCAAGCCGGCCGCCGGCAGCTGGACAGAAAACTATCCCGACCTGGGCACCGCGCCGGTCGACTACACCGACTCGATCGATCCGGCGTTCTTCGAGGCCGAACGCGACGCGGTGTTCAAGAAGACCTGGCTCAACGTCGGCCGGGTCGAGCGACTCCCGAAGACCGGCAGCTACTTCACCCGGGAACTGCCGTCGGCCGGCAAGGGCACGTCGGTAATCATCACCAAGACCAAGGACGGGACCGTCAAGGCGTACCACAACGTCTGCCGTCACCGCGGAAACAAGTTGGTGTGGAACGACTTTCCCAACGAGGAGACGTCCGGCACCTGCCGCCAGTTCACCTGCAAGTACCACGCCTGGCGCTACAGCCTCGATGGCGACCTGACCTTCGTCCAGCAGGAAGACGAGTTCTTCAACCTCGACAAGGCGAACTACGGCCTGGCCCCCGTGCGTTGCGAGGTGTGGGAAGGCTTCATCTTCATCAACTTCGACGACAACGCGGCTCCGCTCATCGACTACCTCGGGCCGCTGGCCAAGAGCATCGAGGGTTACCCGTTCGGTGAGATGACCGAGACTTACTCCTACCGGGCCGAGGTCGGCAGCAACTGGAAGCTGTTCATCGACGCGTTCGTCGAGTTCTACCACGCGCCGATCCTGCATCAGGGGCAGTGCACCAAGGAAGAAGCCGCCAAGATCCAGAAGTACGGCTACGAGGCGCTGCACTACGAGCTGGCCGGCCCGCACAACCTGCAGTCGACCTGGGGTGGTCAGGCACCGCCCACCGACATGTCCATGGTCAAACCGATGGACCAGGTGCTGCGCAGCGGGCTGTTCGGCCCGTGGGACAAGCCGGAGATCATCGAGAACCTGGAGCTGCCACCGGGTGTCAACGTGAAGCGGGTGCCGCAGTGGGGCATCGACTCGTGGCTGTTCTACCCGAACTTCATGCTGCTGATCTGGGAGCCGGGCTGGTACCTGACCTACCACTACTGGCCGACCGCGGTGGACAAACACATCTTCGAGTCGTCGCTGTACTTCGTGCCGCCGCGCAACGCGCGGGAACGCCTGGCCCAGGAACTAGCCGCCGTGACGTTCAAGGAGTACGCGCTGCAGGACGCCAATACTCTGGAAGCCACCCAGACGATGATCGGCACCCGCGCCGTCAAGGAGTTCCTGCTCTGCGATCAGGAAGTCCTGATCCGTCATCTGCACCACACGACCGCCAACTACGTCAAGGAGCGCCAGCGCAATGGCGTTACCGTCTGAATTCGCGGCCCTGGAGCCCTTTTTGGATTGGGACCTGGCCACCGAGCCCGAGCGCTACGCCAAACGGCTGGCCTCGACGATGCCTCAGATGCAGGCGTTCTACGACGTCGCCTTCCCGTTGCTGAACGACGTCATCACTTACTGCGACCAGTTCTCGCTGGACGACCTGCCCGACGACGCAAAGACCTTGATGCACATCATTCAATCGTTGGTCATGGTGTCCTTCCCGATCGAGCCCTGGAAGCAACCGCGAGTTCCCGATAGCGGCGCGGCGTGGGTCGAAGTCCTGCGGGAACCGGTGATCTGAGCGGTGCTGACGCTCAAGGCCGCCGGACTGCTCGACGTCGACGCCGGTGAGATCGTTCGGCCCGGCATCCTCAAGATCGAGGATGACCGGATCGCCGGTGTCGCAGGCGAATCCGAAGGCGACATCATCGATCTCGGCGATCAGATCCTGCTACCCGGGCTGATGGACATGGAGGTCAACCTCCTGATGGGTGGGCGCGGCGAGACGCCCGGGTTGTCCCAGGTGCAAGATGATCCGCCGACGCGGGTACTGCGCGGTCGGCAATGCCCGGCGCACGCTGCGCGCCGGGTTCACCACGGTGCGCAACCTGGGCCTGTTCGTCAAGACCGGCGGCTACCTGCTTGACGTCGCCCTGGGCAAGGCAATTGACGCCGGCTGGATCGAGGGTCCCCGAATTGTGCCCGCCGGCCACGCCATCACACCCACCGGCGGGCACCTGGACCCGACGATGTTCGCCGCATTCATGCCGGGCGCCCTCGAGCTCACGGTCGAAGAGGGCATCGCCAACGGGGTCGACGAGATCCGCAAGGCCGTGCGATACCAGATCAAGCACGGCGCCCAGCTGATCAAAGTGTGCGTCTCCGGCGGCGTGATGTCGTTGACCGGTGAGGCTGGTGCACAACATTATTCGGACGAGGAGCTGCGCGCGATCGTCGACGAGGCGCACCGGCGTGGGCTGCGCGTCGCCGCGCACACGCACGGAGCGGAAGCGGTGAAGCACGCGGTCGCTTGCGGCATCGACTGCATCGAACACGGCTTCCTGATGGACGACGAGGCGATCAAGATGCTGGTCGACAACGACCGGTTCCTGGTCACCACCCGCAGGCTCGCCCAGGCGATGGACGTGTCCCGCGCCCCGAAGGAGTTGCAGGACAAGGCTGCCGAGATGTTTCCGAAGGCGAAGACATCGATCAAAGCCGCCTACGAGGCCGGCGTGAAGATCGCCGTCGGCACCGACGCTCCGGCAATACCGCACGGCCGCAACGCCGACGAGCTAGTCACCCTGGTCGAATGGGGGATGCCGCCACTGGCGGTGCTGCGGGCCGCCACGGCGACCGCGGCCGAGCTGATCAACTCGACCGACCGGGGCCGGCTCGCGTCCGGTCAGCTGGCCGATATCATCGCGGTACCCGGAAACCCGTTGGAAGACATCACCGTTACCCGCAACGTCAGCTTTGTCATGAAAGGCGGCAAGGTCTATGTCAACAAACCAGCCCAGCAGAACTGACGATCTGGTTGAGATCCAGCAGTTGCTCGCCCGCTACGCGGTCACCATCACCCAGGAAGACATCGACGGCCTGATCAGCGTGTTCACGCCGGACGGGACCTACAGCGCGTTCGGTTCCACCTACAAGTTGGACAGGTTTCCCGAGTTGGTCGCCGCGGCGCCAAAAGGCCTGTTCCTCACCGAAACCGCCTTGGTCGAGAACCTCGACGGCGATTCGGCGAGTGGTACCCAGCCGTTATGCTTCATCGACGGTTCCACGCACGACATGCGGATCGGCTACTACCGCGACACCTACTCGCGGACCGCGGACGGATGGCGCCTCAAGACTCGGGCCATGACCTTCATTCGGCGCAGCGGCGTGCACGACTCCGGGCGCCCGCACGCCATCGGCCGTCCGCAGCCGTGATTGTCGAGGAGTTCCGCTCGGGTCTGCGTAAGTGGCTCGACGAGAACGACTTAACGCCCGGACCCGACCACTCGCTGCGGGGCCATATGCTGCAGTACCGCCGGGTCAGCCGGGCGCTGTACGACGCCGACTGGATGCGCTACGGGTGGCCTGTCGAGGTCGGTGGACTGGGCGGGCCGGCGGTGCTGCGCGCGATCGTCGGCGAAGAGGTGGTGGGCCGGCGGTTGGCCGAGCCCGGCCCGTATTCGATGCTCGAAGTGCTCACACCGACGATGATCGATTACGCCCCCACCGAACTCGCCGCCGAAATGGTGCCGCGACTGCTGCGCGGGGAAGAGCAATGGTGCCAAGGTTTTTCCGAGCCGGGTTCGGGCAGCGATCTGGCGTCGCTGACCACTCGCGCCACGCAGGACGGCGACAACTGGATCGTCAACGGGCAAAAGGTCTGGACCAGCTTCGCGCAGTTCTCCACCCGCTGCATCCTGCTCACCCGCACCGGGCCCGGCCACCCGAACCATGAAGGCATCACCGCGTTCTTCGTCGACCTGGACACCCCCGGCATCACCGTCCGACCGCTGCGCACGATGCACGGCCTCGACGAGTTCTGCGAGGTGTACTACGACGACGTGGTGATCCCGTCGAGCCGGATGCTCGGCAAGCCGGGCGACGGTTGGCGGCTCGCGATGGACCTGCTCCCCTACGAACGCTCTACCTGCTTCTGGCAGCGGATCGCGTATCTGTACTCCCGATTCGATGCGCTGATCGCCGAGGTGTCCGGCGGCAGCAAACACGGTGGCTACGACGAATACCAGTTGGGCGCAGCGTATCTCGCGTTGCACACGCTGCGTTGCCGCTCCCGCGCCACCCAGCACCGGCTGGGCGACGGAGCGCGCCTGGGTCCCGACACCTCGATTGACAAGGTGCTGCTGGCCTCCGCCGAACAGCAGCTCTACGACACCGTGCGCGATCTGCTGCCCGGTGTGCTCGAACTCGACGACACGCCGTGGCGCTCCGAGTACCTGTACTCACGCTCGTCGACCATTTACGGCGGCACCGCCGAGATTCAGCGCAATATCATCGCCCGCCGACTGCTCGACCTCGGCAAGGAGTGATCGTGGACCTGACCTCAGACTCCGAGGAGCTGCGGCTGTTGTCCGAGTCGGTACGCACCGCGATGACTGATCCTTCGCTGGCGTCCGGGCCACAGCTCGACGCGGCGCTGACCGACCTTGGCTGGCATGACATGCTCGACGAAATCCCGCATTTCGCAATCCCTCTGGTGTTTCGACTGCTCGGCGAAACCGGCGCGCACGCACCGGTGCTCAACGACGTGGTACTGCGTGCGGCCGGCAAGGAACCCGGCGGTGTCACCCCGCTTCCGTTCGCGGGAGACGCCTGGGTGGTGTGGAAGCGCGAAGACATTCCGAGTTCGGCGATCGACGATGTGTCACCGATACATCCTGTCGCAGAGGGTGATTCAGCGGCCCAAGCGGGGCTCGCCGCCGGGCGGCGGGCCCTGGGCTGGTGGCTGGTCGGCTCCAGCCGTGCGATGCTTGCTCTGGCGCGCCAGCATGCCCTGGATCGCGTTCAGTTCGGCCGCCACATCAGCTCGTTTCAGGCGATCCGGCACCGACTGGCCGAGACGCTCGTCGCGATCGAGGGCGCCGAGGCAACCCTGCACGCCGCCACCTCGGCGTCCGACGACCCCGACGAACTGGCCAGCCTGCTGGCCAAGGCGGCCGCAGGTCAGGCAGCGCTGACCGCGGCCCGGCACTGCCAGCAGGTGCTGGGTGGCATCGGATTCACCGCCGAACACCAGCTGCACCACCACGTCAAACGATCGCTGATTCTGGACAGCCTGCTCGGCGGCGCCCGGCAACTGACCTCGCAGGCCGGAACGGCGTTGCGGGCCAAGGGATCTGCGCCACGGCTGGTCCAGCTCTAGCGCCTGCGGGTCGCGCGTGACGGCGTACTGCCTAGTATTGGCGCACATGCGCTACCCCACCGAACCTCGAAATCAGGCCGGCGTCGCCGCGGTGATATTGGGCGGTGCGGCACTGCTCACCTGCTGGTTGCTGCTCGGGGTACCGCTGGGTATCGCCGCGCTGATCACGGGTGACGTCGCCCGGCGGCGAGCCAGTCGCGGTGAAGCGACGAATCCCCGAGCCGCGACGGTCGGCATGGTGTTAGGGGCGGTGGCGATCGTCGCCGGGCTCATCGCCATCGGCTACTACTCCTGGCTGGACTCCCAGGATCCGGGCCGTTTGCAGCGGTGCCTGGACAATCCCGCCACCAACAACTGCTAACCCCGGGGCAGGCCGAGGACTCGTTCGGCGATGATGTTGCGCTGAACTTCGGACGTTCCGCCGGCGATGGTCGCGGCGAAGGTGCGGGTATAGCGGTCAAACCAGCTGCCGTAGTGACTGTCCAGATTGAGCGGGGCAAATGGCGCGGTGATCCCGCGCAGCACCAGTCCCGCGCCGTCCTTGGCGTTCAGCGCGTCCTCGCAGGCGCGCTGCATCGCTTCCGAACCGAGCAGCTTGAGCACCGATTGGGCCGGCACATCCTCTTCGCCGCGCACGGCCTTGGCCAAGGTCCCCGACCCCAGCAGCCGCATCGCGAAGAAATCCATCACCAGGGTGGCGTAGCGATCCCGCTGCACCGCGCCCGACGGGGTGGACTCGACGGTCAGCGCGTGCAGCATGTTGGCGTAGTCCAGCCACAGCATCGCGCGCTCGTGGCCGAGTGAACCGGTCGCGACGCGCCAGCCGGCGTTGAGCTCCCCCACCAGGTTCTCGACCGGCACTCGCGCGTCGTCGACGTCTTCGATGTCGCCGACCGATGCGAACGGACGACGGACCACACCGGGGGTGTCGGTCGGAATCAGTAACGCGCTGATGCCCTAGTGTTTTGGCGCATCGGGGTCGGTGCGGACGAACGTCAGCAGAACGTCGGCATGATGGGCACCCGATGTCCAGACCTTCTGCCCGTTGACGACGAAGTGGTCGCCTGCTGAATCGCACGAGAGCACGGCGCGGGTTTTCAGTGAGGCGAGATCGGAACCTGCGCCGGGCTCGCTCATTCCGAGCGATGCGGTGATCTCGGCGCGCAGAATCGGCACCGCCCACCGCTGCTTTTGCTCCGGTGTGCCGAACGACAGCAACGACGCCGCGATGATGCCCACGCCCTGCGGATTGAAACTTTGATAGATCCGCCGCCGCGACAACTCTTCGAGGTACACGTATTGCTGCAGCAGGGTGGCATTGCGCCCGCCGAACTCCGGCGGGTTCCCGGGCAGCAGCCATCCGTTGTCGAACAGCAGCCGCTGCCAGCGGCGGGCCCAGTCCGGAATGTCCGAACTCGATTGCGGCCGTTCGCCCGTCTCCGCGGCGTCAAGGGGATGCGCGTCGAGGAAGGCCGCGAATTCCGCGCGGAACTCCTCGACGTCGGCGTCAAACGTCAGCTGCACAGCACTCCCTGAGATTCGCTAGCGCGCGGACCTTCGGTAGATCCGGGTTTCCGTCGACGGCGGGTTCGCTCTTGCGATTCCGCTTCGATACACGCGTGCAGGAGAATAGTATTCTCGCAGCAAGAAAGTTACAATCTCCGAAACATGCTCCGTGAGGGGGTCGAGCGCAGCGATGTCACGGCGTTCTCCGGTAGAGTCCAACCATGTTCTCCCCTCGCGGCAATCGTCCGAGCCTTCCGTGACCAATCCAAGCGAAGAGCCGGCCTGGAAACAGCGCGCCGTCGAGCGATCGATCAAGACTGCCAAACTGCGTGCGGCGCAGCGCGTTCAGCGCTTCCTCGACGCGGCGCAGGCCATCATCATAGAAAAGGGCAGCACGGACTTCACCGTCCAGGAGGTCGTGGACCGCTCCCGCCAATCGCTGCGGAGCTTTTACCTGCAGTTTGACGGCAAACACGAGCTATTGCTCGCGTTGTTCGAAGACGCGCTGAGCCGTTCGGCCGACCAGATCCGGGCCGCGACCGAAAGCCATTCCGATCCGCTCGAACGGCTGCAGGTAGCCATCGAGCTGTTGTACGAGGCTTCACGGCCGGACCCCACGGCCAAGCACCCGCTGTTCACCGACTTCGCCCCGCGATTGCTGGTAACGCACCCCGCCGAGGTCAAGATTGCCCATGCGCCGCTGCTGGCGTTGCTGACTGAGCTCATGGAAGCGGCCTACGACGCCGGCAAGCTGCGCGACGGCCTCAACCCCCGCCGCATTGCGGCGATGACGATGCAGACGGTCATGTTCATCGCGCAGTCCAGCGGGGGTAACGACGACGCGACCATTCACCCGATCACCGCCGATGAGGTCTGGGACTTCTGCTCGGCCGGATTCGTCAGCTAGCACTCGCATCCCAGGGCGCTTCCGTCCATCATCCTGACCTGAGCAAATAGCGCACGTCATTTGCCTGGCGAGAATCAGGTTCTCTAATATCTAGAACTACAAATAGCCGAAACGAATTCGTCGCTGACACTCGTTGCCGGATGCCGGTTCGACTAACAGATTGAGGTAGTGATGACTGGACGTGTTGAAGGCAAAGTCGCTTTCGTCACCGGGGCGGCGCGCGGCCAGGGCCGTGCACACGCGGTGCGGCTGGCCCAGGAGGGCGCCGACATCATCGCGGTCGACATCTGCAAGAAGATCGACACCGTGGATCTGATCGCCGCATCCACACCGGAGGATCTGGCCGAGACCGCGGACCTGGTGAAGGCACAAAACCGTCGGATCTATACCGCCGAGGTCGACGTGCGCGACTACGACGCGCTCAAGTCCGCGGTGGACACCGGCGTCGAGCAGCTCGGCAAGCTCGACATCATCGTGGCCAATGCGGGCATCGGCAACGGCGGCCAGACACTGGACAAGACCAGCGAGACCGACTGGACCGCGATGATCGACATCAACCTTGCTGGCGTCTGGAAGACCGTGAAAGCCGGTGTGCCGCATATTATTTCCGGCGGTAAGGGTGGTTCGATCATCTTGACCAGCTCGGTCGGCGGGCTGAAAGCCTATCCGCACACCGGCCACTACGTCGCCGCCAAGCATGGTGTGGTGGGCCTGATGCGCACCTTCGCCGTCGAACTCGGCGCGCAGAACATCCGCGTCAACTCCGTGCACCCGACCAACGTCAACACCCCGCTGTTCATGAACGAGGGCACGATGAGGCTGTTCCGCCCCGATCTGGAGAACCCGGGACCCGAGGACATGAAGGTCGTCGGCCAGCTGATGCACACCCTGCCGATCGGCTGGGTCGAGCCGGAGGACATCGCCAACGCAGTGTTGTTCCTGGCGTCCGACGAGGCGCGTTACATCACCGGGGTCACGCTGCCCGTGACGGTGGCAGCTGCCTGAAGTAGGCCCTAGAACGGGCTGCTGTTGCTCTGCCATTCCGCTTCTTGGGGTCGCGGCCCGTACCGTCGAGCGTAGTCCTCGTGCATCCGGGCATTCTTCTGGCGATTGATCACGTCGACCAGGTTCGGGTCCAGACCGTGCACCGCTAACCGGTGCCGGCGCCAAACCTTGTTCAGCGCAAAGTTGATCACCAACGCCCACGCATAGAGCGGCACGGTCATCTCGGTGTGCACGTACAGCGAGGCGGGCAGCAGCCAGAACGGGGCAAGCACGAATAGGGGTGGGATCGCCCACCGCAGCATGTGCCGGCGGATGGCTCCCGGACCGGCCAGGTCGTGTGCGACCCAGCTGCGCATCGAGTCGGGCAGACGCTTGCCGTAGGAATAGGCGATGCGCTGCCAGAGGTTTGGCTTCGCTGCGGTCATGGTGGGCTCCTTAGGGGTACGTCAGGATTTTAGTGCGCCCGCCGCCACGGCGGCGGCGTTGATTCGGGTCAGGACCTGACGCAGGTTCTCGAGTTCGGCAACCTCGACACCGAGCCGCTCGACGACGGCGGGTGGAATCTCAAGTGCGCGCTCACGCAACGCAATTCCGCGTTCGGTGAGCCTGACGTCGGTGGCCCGTTCGTCGGTGACATTCTTGGCGCGGGTGATCAGGCCGAGTCCCTCCAACCGTTTGAGCATCGGCGACAGCGTGGCCGAATCGAGCTGCAAGGCGGCGGCGATCTGCTTAACCGACAACGGAGTCTCGTTCGCCCCGGGCGTCTTGCGGTGATCCCATAGCGCCAACATCACCAGATACTGCGGATGAGTCAAGCCCAACGGCTCCAACAGCGGCCGGTACACGGCGAGAACGGCCCGATTGGTGGTCGCGAGTGCAAAACACACCTGGCGTTCGAGGGCGAGAGGATCGATCTCGCGCGCGGTCAGGCCAGGCATATTTCGATCGTAGCCAAATAGTTAGTGCCCTATCTATATGAGGCCTCTCACACGTGGCCGGACCGCGATCGGGCCCGCGCAACGGCAGGAATACGCTCGGAATCCATGGACGGATTCATCTCTGATTTCGCGGGACGTGGTGCCGTGATCACCGGCGGGGCAAGCGGGATCGGCTTGGCCACCGCGACCGAGTTCGCCCGCCGCGGCGCCCGCATCGTGCTGGCCGACGTCGACAAGTCCGCGCTCGAACACGCAGTGGCACACCTCAACAGCGAGGGCGTAGAGGCACACGGCGTGGAGTGCGACGTACGACATGTCGAGGAGATGGTTCACCTCGCCGATGAGGCGTTCCGGCTGCTCGGCCGGGTCGACGTCGTCTTCAGCAATGCCGGCATCGTGGTCGCGGGCCCGCTCGTGGCGATGACGCACGAGGACTGGCGCTGGGTGATCGACATCGATCTGTGGGGCTCGATCCACGCCGTCGAGGCGTTCGTGCCGAGGTTGATCGAGCAGGGCAAGGGCGGCCACATCGCGTTCACCGCGTCGTTCGCGGGACTGGTGCCCAACGCCGGCCTCGGGGCGTACGGCGTTGCGAAATATGGCGTTGTCGGCTTGGCCGAGACGCCGGCACGCGAGGTCAAGGACAACCGGATCGGCGTCTCGGTGCTGTGCCCGATGGTCATCGAAACCAAGCTGGTCTCCAACTCCGAACGCATCCGCGGCGCCGACTACGGGCTTGCCTCGAGGCCCGATCTGACGGAGGGGTTCGGGCCGCTGCCACCGACGCAGGACCAAGGCGTGACAGTCGACGAGGTGGCCCGGTTGACCGCCGACGCGATTCTGGCCAACCGGTTGTACATCCTGCCGCACGAGGCGGCCCGGGCCTCCGTCCAGCGCAGGTTCGAACGCATCGACCACACCTTCGACGACCAGGCCGCCGAAGGATGGAAGCACTAGCCCGACCGCATCGCGGGCGTGGCGCCGATGACTCCGCTGGCTTCCAGATCCGCGATTTCCGCGGGGGTCAACCCCAACTCGGTCAACAACTCATGGTTGTGCTGTCCCAGTGTGGGTGCAGGCTTGGCGTGAAACGGCTTTGGCCCGGCGGAGAACCTCATCGGCACGGTGCTGAGCCGCGCCCGCCCGCTCACCGGATGCTCGACTTCTTCGAAGAAGCCGCGAAACGCCAGCTGCTCCAGCTCGGTCTGCCGATGTGGTTGCAGCACCTTGGCCACCGGCACGCCAGCGTCCCAAAGGGCTGCGACGATGTCGTCACGCTTGCGGTTCTCGCACCAGGCAGCGAGGTGTTCGTCGATGGAATCGTGGTGCGCTCGTCGGCCGGTCGCCGTCGATAGCGCGGGATCCGCTGCCCAGGACGGCGATCCGAGCGCCTCGCACAGTTTTTCCCACTGCTCATCGGTCGCGATGGCGATGGCCACCCAGCTGTCGAGCCGACCGAATTCGTCGAGATCCGCGCTGCGGTAGAGGTTCTGTGGCGCGGCCGTCGGTCCCCGGTTGCCATCGCGCTCCAGTAGCGCACCGTAGGCCGAGTACTCGATGATCTGCTCGGCGGAGATGTTCAGTGCCGCATCGACCATCGCCGCTTCGACGAACATCCCCTCACCGGTGCGGCGACGGTGTTCCAGCGCCAGCAGTATCGCGTTGAGCGCGTGCACACCCGCGTTCGGGTCACCGATCGAGTAGGGATCGTACGGCGTGCGATCCGGGTAGCCGGTGAGCCAACTGACGCCCGACGCGGCTTCGATGACGTAAGCAAACGCCGGGTTGTCACGCCACGGCCCGTCGAGGCCGAAGCCCGGCATCCGCACCATCACCACGTCCGGCCGAATTGATTGAACCGCAGCGAAATCCAGGCCGATCTGGTCCAGCACCCGTGGTGTGAAGTTTTCCACGACCACGTCACACGTTGCGATGAGTTCACGCAACAACTCCCGGCCGCGTGCACTCTGTAGGTCAAGCGTCAGGCCCTTCTTGTTGGTGTTCAGCGCGCCGAAGATCGGCGACTTCTCCCACCACTGATCCGCGGTGACCGGTACGCCGGCGATCAGCCGAGCGCCGTCCGGGCGGCGGGTGGACTCGACGTGGAGCACCTCGGCGCCGAGCATGGCCAGGTAGTGGGTGCCGCAGGGGCCCGCCCAGAACGTCGTCATGTCCAATACCCGAAGGCCGTTGAACGGCACTGGCTTAGTCGCACCGATAGGTTCGGGCCGCGGCGACAGCCGCGCGGTGCGGTAGTGCTCCGTGTGCTCCCCCAGTAACGGCGCCGGTTGCGGCTGACGCAATTGCGCGGGGCGCATCCGATACGGGTGGCTCGGTTGCTCGAAGCCGTCGCGCGGATTGCGCACGAACGAACCGCGCTCGGCGAACTGGTCGAACGAGGTGACGTTCGCCCCGTTGGCGACGGGTGCGTTGGGGATGCGGAACGCCGTTGCCAAGTCCCGGATTTCGTCAACCGGCGTAGCGGCCATCCAAGCAAAGATCTCGTCGGCGTACACATTGGCCAGCTCGGTGATCGACAGCGGCGACTCGGCGTCGATCCACTCCGGATGCCCCACCATCGCGCACAGGTCGAACCACTGCTGCGCCGTGCCACATCCGAGATCCACCAGGCCGTCTTTCGCCTGAGCCACTCCTGGAATGGTGGGCCGCCGCGCGTCTCGCCACGGTCGGCCCAGCAGCTCGAAGTAGGTGACCGGGTAATAGGTGAGGCACAGAATCTGGGTTTCCACCATCGACAAGTCCACCAGTTCCCCTGAACCGCCGTCGCGCAATCGTGACGTCAGGGTGGCGACGCTTGCCTAGACCCCGGCCAGGTACTCACCGACCTGCCCGCCGACGAAGACGGGGGCCCGCTCCTGCTCGCCGCGCCCGAGCCCGACGATTCCGCCCGACCATGCCTGCAGCGTGAACTCGGTCGCGGCGCGGTCGCGCCAGGGGCCCTCGAGGCCGAACGGCGTGATCGCGGTGACGGTGAGATGCGGGTAGCGGGCGTGGATGGCAGGTGCCGTAAAGTCCTGGTGCTCGGCGACTTTCGAACCGCGCGACCAGACCACCGCGTCCGCCGATGCCAGCAGCCGGTTCACCAGTTCGGCGTCCTGGCCTACGTCGGCGACCACGCTGTGTTTCGCGCCGGCCAGAAAGCTGAACAAGGCGCCGTTGCCGTCGGCCGCGACGACAGCACCGGAAGCTGACCATGTGCGCAGCGGATCACCTTCTGGTGCTTCCACTTTGACGACGTGAGCACCGCCGTCGGCCAGCAGTTTGGTGCAGTAAGCGCCCGCGATGCCGGTGGACAGATCGATCACCGTGTAACCGGTCAGCGGCGGTTCGACATGCGCCACTATTTGCTTCGCTTCGCTTTGGCGTCCTTGCCGGCCTTTTTGTTGAGCGCGCATTCGGCTAGGGCTGCCAGAACGGGCTCGCGGTAAGCACTTCGGATCCGTTGGCGGTGATCAGGACCGCCTCCCGCCCGAATACCGCGCCGATTCCTTCTTCCCACACGTAGCCCGTCACGGCGAGCACCATCCCCGGTTCCAACCGTTCGTCGGCCGCGGTCGAGGGTAGGTGTTTGGAGACGACCGGCGGGTCAAACCCCATGCCGAGGCCGCGGGCTACCGGCATCGGCGGCTCGGGTTCCCCGGCGGCCTGGTAGGCCACCAGGAGTTCGCTCGCTCTCGCGCCGGGCCGGCAGCTGGCGATCAGCTTCTCCCACAGGTGTTCCCAGCGCCGATAGAGTGGTGCGACACCGCGAGCCCCCTGCCTGTTGCCCGCGGGCCAGGTCCGTCCGACCTCGCCGACATAACCACCCGCCAGAACCCCGGCGGAGAAAGCCACCAGATCGCCGTGCTGGATACGGCCTTGGAGACGGTCACCGCCGTCGGCCCGGCGCCACGGGTGCGTGCGTGACGTCACCCATGCGACATCCTGATTCGAGGGGTGCTCACCCCGCCGGCCGCAGCGGCCTCCAACAGCGCGCCGGCCAGCGCCTGTTCGCTGACACCCGGCCGCAATTCCGAGACCGCGGCCGCCAGCGCCGACTCGGCCACCGCGACGGACTCCCGCAGCGCGGCAATCTCCGCGGCTGTCTTGATCCGGCGGGCGGCCCGCATCGCCAGCTCTCCGTCGACCAGCTGCGCGTTGGGGAACGCGGTCGGTAAAAGCTGGGCGAAAACCGGTGAGAGCGCATCGGTTCCGACCCGCCGGGCGGCGGCCGCGGCCGGGATGCGCCGCAGCGCCGACATCGTGTTCATCGGATTCCACGAGATGCCATAGAGGTTCTCGTGCGGGATGTCGTTGGGGATGCCCTCGTCCCACGTGCTCAGCAGGTGCACCGCACCGGTTTCACGAACGAGCACGCAGCTGGGGCCGAACGGACGGGTGCCCGCGACCCACAGTTGCGGCACCCCGGTCACGTAACGGACGTTGGCTTGCCGGCCGAGCACCAGGACATCGAGGTCGTGTGCCGCCATCTGCTCCAGGGCTCGCCGGCGACGCCCCGAGCGCAGCGTGCGCTCGTCAGGGCGAACTTCAACTGACATGGGAGCCATAAGGGTCATAGGGGTAGTTGGTCAAGCGAATCCAGCCTTCCTCGGTGATTACGAGCACCTCTTCGCTGCGGTAGCCGCCGGTGCCGTCTTCCCACACCACGGGCTCCAGGACCAGCACCATGCCCTCTTTGAGTACGAAGTTCTCATCGAAGTCCTGGCCGAGATCAGTTCCGATCATTGGCATTTCGGCGGCGTTGACGCCAATGCCGTGGCCCAGGTAGAAGTGCGGCAGCCACGGCTTGGTGCCGCCGTTGGCCTTGATCGCGGCCCGCCCCAGATCCGCGGCGGTGGCGCCCGCCTTGGCGACTCCCAGCACCGCGCTCATGATCTCAAACCATTTGTCGAACTGCGCCTGCTGATGCGGCGACGGGTCCCGTCCGACGAGCCAGGTGCGGCCGAAGTCGGAGCAGTAACCCTGGTAGGTGATGCTGACGTCGGTCCACAGCACGTCGCCCTCGACCAGCTCGCGCTCGGTGCTCAGCAGTGGCAGCGCCAGGTCGCCGTGCGTGGTCCACACGCCCTCGGCCTTGCTCGGCGGCATCACCTGCCAGATCGGTTCGAGCATGCTGGCGGTTGCGCCCAGCTCGAAGGCACGGCGCAAAAAGCTTGCCGACAAATCGATCTGACGGATTCCGGGGGCTAGCCGCTTCTGGACTTCCACCATGGCCTCGTCGGTGATCCGGATCGCGGTGCGTATGCACGACAATTCGTCGGGTGTCTTGACCGACTTGGCGGCACTGACGATGGCCGCCGCGTCGCCTGGAGCGCCGTCGGGGAACAACAGGTTCGCGGCGCGCGACATCGCGCCAGTGCACTCGTCGACGGCAATCACCGCTCCGGGCGGCATCAGTCCGGCGATAGCGCGCGCGAAATTGGCGACGCCCTCTTCGAATTCGAGGTAGACGGGCCCGTGCCGGTGATCGGCGGGCAGGTCGGACTCCTGCGAAGCCCCCTCGCGAAACGGCAGGAACAGGTGCGGCCACTCGTCGCCGGCGACTACCACGGCCACCGGTCGCTCGACGTAGGACAGGCCGGCGTCGCCCAGTGGCCAGCTGGCACCGGTCGCGTAGACGACGGCGTTGTTGCCCAGCAGGATTAACGCGTCGACGCCACGGTCGGCCATGGCCGAGCGCAGCCGGGCCCCGGTCTCGCGGCGCAGCCGGCCCAAGTCGGGTGTTTCGGGGATCGCCAGTCCGTTGCCGGTGCTGGTGTCCAGTTGCGCGAACGTCGTCACTACAAGCCCAAGAACTTCGTGACGTTGTCGCTGACGATCTTCTTCGCATTCGCCGGCCCGACGGCGTCCACGACGGCCTTCAGCGATTTTTCCGAGTAGCCATACGTGCTTTCGTTGTGCGGGTAGTCGCTGGACCACATCACCTTGTCGATCCCGATCTGGTCGATCAGCTGCAATCCCAGCGGGTCGACCATGAACGATGCGCTCATGTGGGTGTCCCAGTAATAGCGCACGTCGTGCTGCAGCGGCCGATTCAACATGTGCTGGTAGGACCCCATCAAATGCTCGGCATCCTGCAAAGCCCAAGGCACCCAGGCGATTCCGCCCTCGAACCAGCCGATCCGCAACCTCGGGTGGTCGTCGAGGATCCGGGTGAAGAGATACTTGGCGAACTGCTCGCGGAATCCGTCGATGTTGATCATCATGCCGACGACCACGCTGTTGAACTGGCACGGGGTCTTCGGCGGGGTCTCACCGATGTGGTGGCTGATCGGAAGGCCGGCGGCTTCGATCTCGTCCCAGACCGGCCTCATACTGTCGCTGCCGTAGTCGATGATATTGCCGTCGTCGTCCTTACCTGGGTTCAGCGGTAGCAGAAAGGTCTTGAGCCCCAATGACTTCAACTCGGCGAGTGTCCGTTCGGCGCCTTCCGGTTCCCACCAGTTGATTAGCCCCGCGCCATAGAAGTGTCCGTTGGAACGCTCCTGCAAATCGGCGATGTACTCGTTGTAGATCCGGAAGGCGCGCTCGCGGAGCTGCTTGTCCGGGTAGTGGAACAGCGCTAGGAGGGCATTGGGGAAGACGAGTTCCTTTTCGACACCGTCCTCGCGCAGCTCCTGGATGCGGGCCTCGATGTTGGTGCTAGCAGCGCCGGGCAGGTCGTCGTACTGCATGAGCACGGCGCTGAAGTCGCCCGGCAGGAACGACTGTCCCTTGCGCCCGACTTGGTAGGCGCCGTCCTCGTACCAGATCCGCGGCGCCTTGTCCTTGAGGTCGTCCGGGAAGCGCTCGTAGAAGATGTCGTCGGCCAGGGAGATGTGGTTGTCGGCCGAAAAGACCACCGTCCCTTCGGGCAGGCCCACGTCGGCGCCCTCCGCATGACCGCGGCGATCCTTGGGAGCCCCGTAACCTCCGGGCGGGTAGAGCGAAGTGGTTGTCGGCGTTGACATTATTGCCTCTCCATTCGGATCTGCCTTGGGCTGCTGCTCGTTTACCAGGTGACGGGGAGTTCGTAGACGCCGTAAGCGAGCCGGTCGTGTTTGAACGGGATCTCGTCGAACGGCACGGCCAGTTTCATCGTCGGGATACGGCGGAACAGCGTCTGGAACACGATCTGCAGTTCGGCCCGCGCGAGTTGCTGACCGACGCACTGGTGGCGGCCATAGCCGAAGGCGACGTTGCGGTCTGCCCCGGCGCGGTGCAGGTAAAGCCGGTCGGGTTCGGGGAAGGCGTCGGAATCCCAGTTCGCGGGAGCCAGGTCGATGATGATGCCTTCGCCGGCGCGGATGGTCTCGCCGGCGATGTGGATGTCGTCGACGGCAACGCGTCGCTGGCCGTTCTGGATGATGCTCAGGTAGCGCAACAGCTCCTCCACCGCGCTGGCCAGGATCTTTGGGTCTTCGGCATCGCGGATCACGGCAAGCTGGTCGGGATTCTCAAGCAGCGCAAGCACTCCGAGCCCGATCATGTTCGCGGTCGTCTCGTGACCGGCGATCAGCAGTCCGGTGCCCAGCTGCGCGGCTTCCTTGACGCTGAGCTCACCGGCCTTGACGCGTTCGGCGAGATCGGAGATCGCGTCGGGCGCCGTTTCCGAGGCGGGGTTCTCCATCTTGGTTTCGACCAGCTGGGCCAGGTATTTGTGCAGGCTCATCGCGCCCTTGGCGGTGTCGGAGCCGGTGGCATAGCGTGCCAGTCCCATCGAGGCGTGCTCCTGGAACATCTCGGCATCCTCGTAGGGCACGCCGAGCATCTGGCTGATCACCAGGGATGGGACCGGAAGGGCAATGGCAGCAACGATATCCGCGGGCTGCGGGCCGGCGAGCATTGTGTCGATGTGGTCGTCGGTGATCTGCTGGATAGTCGGCCGCAGACCTTCCACGCGGCGGAAGGTGAATGGCTTGGACAGCATCCGCCGGTAGCGGGTGTGCGCGTCGCCGTCCGAGGTGAACACCGAACGCGGCCGCTTGTGCACGGTCGACAACATGCCTTCATTCCAGTGCGGAAAGCCGGGCACCCGGTCGTCGACGCTGACCCGGGAATCGGAGAACAGTTCGCGCACTTGCTCATAACCGGTGATGAGCCACGGAGTGCTGCCATCCCAGATCCGGACGCGCGACAGCGGCCGCTCTTCGGCCAGGGCCATCACGTCGGGTGGCGGGGCGAACGGGCAGCCCTTGTTGCGGGCCATCGGGTAGTCCGGAATCTCGGAAACGGTCTCGGCCGCAATGCTCGTCAGCGGGTCTGACATGTCATTCCTCAATGTTGATTGCCTGGGCTGGGCACGCTGCGGCTGCCCGGCGGGCCCCGTCGGTCTGCTCGACGGACGGGTGCTCGTTGAGCAGGACGACGACACCGTCCTCGTCTCGCTGGTCGAACACGTCGGGTGCATTCATCACGCAGTTGCCCGAGGATGCGCAAATGTTTTGGTCGACAGTCACTTTCACCGGGGTGCTCGTTATTCGTACGGAGTGACCGGCGCCAGCCACAAGCCCACGATCGCGTCGATAAGGCCGAATGCGGCTTTGCGCCACGAGGGCTGGGCCATCGCGGTGCCCGCGGCGAGCGCGCGTTCGCGATCAGCGCAGGTGTGCATCAAGAGGTTTCGGGCCATGATGTTGCGTTCGAAGTGCACAGCGGCCGGCAGGTTGGGCAGGCAGCGGTTGACACCGTCGACGACCTGGACCAGTGACGGCGAGCTCAGCGCGCCCTTGACGATGATGTTGTAGTAGGCCGGATCGGTCATGGCCTGCGCGGCGAAACGCGCGTACCAGGTCGGGTTGCCGAGGTCCTCGAGGTGATCGGTGAGCGGGCGCACCAGGCAGGCCACCCAGGCCCGCAATTCGCTCGATCCGCCTGAGGCCAACAGGTCGGCGACCATCTGCTCGCGCAGTTCCTCGACGGGCCCGCGGTGCTTCTCCTCGATAGCGCGCACCAGGTCAGCCTTGGTGCCAAAGTGGTAGCCCACCGCGGCGTTGTTGCCCTGTCCCGCGGCCTCGCTGACCTGCCTGTTCGACACCGCGAACACGCCGTGCTCGGCATACAGTCGCTCGGCCGCCACCAGGATCGCTTCCTGGGTGGAGGTGGCTCGTTCGGTGCGAACGGCCCGGCCTGCCGCGGTCATTGGCTTAGTCAACCCCGTGGGGCTGTTTAAGTCAAGCGATTGATTTAAAGAAGGCCGGGCACTTGCCCGTCGCGGTCATCGCTCGCGCTTCTTGGACGGGATGACCTTGCCGGCCGAGGTCCCGCCGTCGACCGGCAGCACGGTTCCGGTGACATAGCCGGAGCGCTCGCCCGCGAAGTACAGCGCGGCCTGGGCAACGTCGTCGGTGGTGCCCTCGCGCTTCAGCGGACGGTCGTCGCGCATCCCTTGACGAATCCGCGCCTCGAATTGCGCCAGCTCGTCTGGATCCATCCCGGCCGCCGACTTGCCCAATATCGGTGTGGGGATGCTCCCCGGTGCGATGGCGTTGACCCGAATTTCGTAGCGCGCCAATTCAATTGCCGCTGACTTGGTGAACTGGATGACCGCGGCCTTCGATGCCCGGTAGATCATCACGCCACCGCCGGCCTGAATCCCGCCGATCGAGGTGAGGTTGATGATCGACCCGCCACCGCCTTCGGCCATGTGCCGGGCCGCATCTCGGGTACCGGCCATCACGCCCAGCACGTTGACGCCCATGATCCGGTGAAAGTCCGCCAGGTCGTCGTCGAGCAATCGGCGCAGCGGGCTGGACACCGCGGCGTTGCTCACCATGACGTGCAGGCCGCCGAATTTCTCGACGGTTGTCGCGACCAGCGCCTGAACCTGGTCAGGATCGGAGACATCCGTACGCACGAAGAAGACGTCGGCGCCCAGCGTGGTGGCCAGCTGTTCTCCCATGTCGGCCTCGATATCGGCGATGACGACTCGGGCACCCTCGGCAACGAAGCGCTCCACGATGCCGCGACCGATGCCGGACGCGCCGCCGGTGACGATGGCGACCTTGCCATCCAATTCGTTGACCACACGAAGAGTTAATCGGCGTGCGAAGGTTTAAGTCAAGCACTTGATTTAAGGGGGCCGTCCTTGGAAGAAAACAGCAAACTTTCGACGTCGTCGGCGCCCGCGCTGGTTAAGGTTTGGCCCATGAGTGGGCGGCGTCGATGAGTCCCGATACCTTCTGCACTTCCGATCAATGGAGCATGATCGCGTCGGCGCCGTCGACGTCACAGCTCGCCGGTGTACTTGGCGGGTTCCTGATCACCGCGATCGCCTTGCTGTTCGACCGCAGCAGCCGTGAAGGCGTGCACACCCTGGCGTTGTTCTCCTCGGCGGTGCTGATCCTGATGCTCGACAGCTTCCTGTTCAGCCTCATCAGCGGCACCCATCCACCCGACAACGGCGACCGTCAGGTCATCTGCGCAATCGCTTGGACCCAAGGCAATCTCGCGACCGGCATGCTGGCGGCCGGCACCACGGGGCTGTTCGCCGGACTGGGCTGGATCCTGGCCAGCCATGTGGTGAACAAAGTCCCCAAGGATGATCCCGCCGATGTCGGTGCCTACTGCTTCCTCGCCGACCTCGGCGGGTGGCTGACCTTCGGCGCGGCGATGGCGACGACGTTGATCATGAGCGAGACCAACATCGACTACCTGCATTTCGTGCTCGGCCACTCGCCCGCGCTCTGGCAGACCGGGACGATCGTGACGTTCAGCGCGCTGGTCATCCTGCTCGACTTCGTGGTGGTGTACATCCGCACCAGAAACCTCAACCGCTCGCTCGCCAACAACGCCGAGCCAACGCAATTGGCGTTGCGGTCGATCAAGGTCGCCACGGTCGGAACCCTGTTCCTCGCGGTCGCCGCGTCCTGGCTCGCCGTCAGCCTCGCGCGCCTGCCCACCGGGTGGCTGACCGCTCCCAACCGCGCGTTCGTCACGTTCGTCTTCCTGCTCTCGCTGCTGGTGCCGACGATCATCTCGACCGCGGCCTGCTATTCGGTCGCCAGCACAGACGAGGGGCTCCGCCGGAACTTGGGCTAACTGGGGATTCCGGCCACCGAGCGCACGCGCGATGCTGAGTGGGACAAGTTCGTCCGGAAACTTGAAAGGCGTACTCATGAAGGTTTTGGTCGTCGGTGGCAGCGGGCTGATCGGATCGCAGGTTGTCGCCAAGCTCACCGAGCTGGGGCACGAGGCCGTCCCGGCGTCGCCGCGCTCGGGTGTCAACACCATCACCGGCGAAGGCGTCGCCCAGGCCGTTGCGGGTGTCCACACCGTGGTCGACGTGGCCAACTCGCCGTCGTGGGCCGACGACGACGTGCTGGAGTTTTTCACCACCTCCACCCGCAACCTCCTCGAGGCGGAGCGGACCGCCGGCGTGATGCACCACGTCGCGCTCACGATCGTCGGAGCAGACCGGCTGCCCGACAGCGGCTACATGCGGGCCAAGGTCGCTCAGGAGAAGGTGATCGTCGACTCGGGGTTCCCGCATTCGATCGTGCGGGCGACACAGTTCTTCGAATTCGTTGGCGGCATTGCCGATTCACTGGCCGACGGCGACACCGTTCGCGCGCCACACGGAGCTTTCCAGCCCATTGCATCCGCGGACGTCGCCACGGCCATCACCCGCGCGGCGATCGGCGATCCGGTCGGGCTGATCAACATCGCCGGCCCCGACAAGCAAGGCATGGACGATTTCATCCGGACCTGGTTCGCCGCAACGGGCGATGCACGCCAGGTAGTGACCGACCCGCAGGCCCGCTATTACGGTGCGCTGCTCGACGAGCGCAGCATCGTTCCGATCGACGGCGAGCAAGTGGACATGTACCCCACCAGCTTCGGCGACTGGACGGCTTCCCGGGCGCACGGCGCCTGAGACCGGCCCGGCAATCCCGGGCTAATGGTTGCGCTCTGGCTAACTCCCTAGCACGGTATAAGTCGCCGCACACATATCGGCCGACGACAAGGAGCAATCAATGCCGCTGCCACCCACCAGTGGGATTTCCTTCGACGGGGCGCGGCTTACCAGACGCGGCTTCATGGCGGCCGGCATCGCGGGTGGGCTGACCCTGGCGGGGTGCAGCTCCAAACCGCAGGAACTGACCAGCGCCGACAAGATGGCGGCCGCGATTGCCGCCGCGGAGGCAGCGCGGCCGCACAGTGGGCGCACGGTGAACTACACGTTGACACCGCGGTTGACGCAGATCGATTTGGGTGGACCGGTCGTCCGGACGCTGGCCTTCGGCGACACAATTCCGGGACCGCTGATCCGGGCTACGATCGGCGACGAGCTCGTGGTCAAGGTGACGAACCAACTCGACCGTCTGACGTCGGTGCACTGGCACGGCATCGCGTTGCGCAACAACATGGATGGCGCGGAGCCGGCTACCCCGAACATCGAGGCCGGCCAGGAATTCACCTATCAGTTCTCCGCACCGAATTCGGGCACCTACTGGGCCCACCCGCACACCGGACTCGACGAAGACACCGGCCTGTACCTGCCGGTCATCATCGACGACCCCACCGAGGGCAACTACGACGTCGAATGGGTCGTGGTCCTTGACGACTGGACCGATGGTGTGGGAACGAGCCCGCAGCGGCTCTACGAGGAACTGACGAACCCGAACAAGCCCGGCGCGCCCGTCGCAACCTCGGCTACCCCGACAACCTCGGCCACGTCGACGACGTCGACAAGCCCGACCACCTCGACCAGCGAGACCAGTTCGACGAGCCCGACGACCTCGACCAGCCCGACCACCTCTGCGGCCGCACCGCCGACGGGCCGGGTCGGAAACAGCGACCTGCTGGGCGGCGACGCCGGAGACATCGCCTATCCGTACTACCTGGTCAACGGCCGAATCCCCGCCTCCCCCACCACTTTCAATGCCAAGCCGGGCCAGCGAATCCGGATCCGCTTCATCAACACCGGCTCCGACACCACCTTCCGTGTCGCGCTGGCCGGCCACCCCATGACGGTCACCCACACCGATGGTTACGCCGTCGTGCCCCGCCAGGTCGACGCGCTGCTGATCGGGATGGCCGAACGCTACGACGTCATCGTGACCGCCGCCGACGGAGTCTTCCCATTGGTCGCCATGGCCGAGGGCAAAGGGGCGCTCGCACGCGCGCTGCTGTCCACCGGAAAAGGTAGCCCACCGGATCCGCTGTTCCAACCGGCCGAACTCACCCGACGCGTGGGCACCATCGAGATGTTCACCGCTGCAACGTCGGTCATGCTGAGTCGGCCCGAACCAGGACTCAACCTCCCGGTCGTCTTGGGTGGCAACATGGTCCAATACGACTGGACGATCAACGGCGAGCCCTACAGCAGGACCAATCCGCTACACGTTCAGCAGGGGCAGCGGCCCACCCTCACGTTCGACAACACCACCATGATGTATCACCCAATCCACTTGCACGGACACACATTCCAGCTGATCAATGCCGACGGATCGCTCGGTGCCCGCAAGGACACCCTGATGGTGCTGCCGAAGCAGAAGATTTTGGCCGTCCTGGTGGCCGACAACCCCGGCGTGTGGAAGATGCATTGCCACAACACCTACCACCAGGTCGCCGGGATGATGACCCGGTTGGAATACGTCTTCTAAGAAGCCAGAAATTCCACCAGCAGGTCGTTGACCGTCGACGGCTGCTCGATCTGCGGGCAATGACCGGCGCCGGCGACGACCACCGACCGGGCACCGTCGATCTGCTTGGCGATCTCGGCGGCCCAGCCCGGCGGCAGCAGCTTGTCCTGTCCCCCCTCGATCACCAGCGTCGGCACCCGGATGCGTTCGTAGGCCCGGGTGGCCGACGGGGTCGCGGGTCGCGACGAACCGGGCCGGCGGAACCGGGCGGCGGCCACCGCCTCCCAGGCGCCGGGCGCGGTGCTCGATTCGTAGCGGCGGCCCACATATTCCTCGTCGGCCGGATAGCGGGGGTCGTGAAACAGGGCCTCGACGATGCGGCGCATGCCCGGCAGGCTGGCGTCGTACTCCTGGAGCGCCTCAAAGTGCTTGTTCTGCTGGATCTCTGCACCCCCGCAGATGATCGCCAAGCTGCGCACCGGCAGCCGCGGCGCCTCCGACGTGGTGTCGTTGAGCAGGTTGATGGCGCCCATCGAGTTGCCGGCGAAGTGCGCCGAATCGACACCAACAAGCTCGCAGAAGCGGACCACATGCCGTATCCGCATCCCGCGGCCGTCGACGAAGTCGATCACCTTCGCCGAATTTCCATACCCGAGCATGTCGGGTGCCAGCGCCCGGTAGTGTGCGGCCAACGCCGAAATGTTGCGCTCCCAACCAAGTTCGGCGCTGGCGCCGAACTCGCCGCCGTGCAGCAGCACCACCGGCTCGCCCTCGCCGGCCTCCAGGTAACCGGTGGTCAGGCCGTCCACCAGCATCGTCTTGCGCGCAAAATCCGTCACTTGATCGCGATCGGGTTGACCGGGGAACCGACCGCGCCGACCACCCGCAGGGGCGGGGCGACAAGCTGGAACTCGTAGACGCCGTCGGCGGCGCAATCCTGCGCCAACGCGGTGAGATCCCAGTACTCGCCGAACATCATGCCCATGTCGCGCAGGCAGAGCAGGTGCAGGGGCAGGAAGACGCCGTCGACTCCGGACACCAGATCTTCGACCTGAAGATTGTCGGCCGCGACGGCGGCAACCTCGTGGTCGTGCAACCACGAGGCGCAGCTCCAGTCCAGCCCGGAGAAGGCCTGCGTCTTGTTGCCGGTCTGTGCGAACCTCGTCCACCAGCCGGTCCGGATCAGCACGATGTCGCCGCGTTCGATCCGCACGCCCTGGGCGCGCGCGACCTCGTCGAGTTCTTCGGGCGTGATCGGATTACCCTGCTCGAGAAAGACTTCCGCGCCGCGATGGCGGACCAGGTCCAGCAGCACCCCGCGCGAGGTAATGCCCTTGCCGTCTACCTTGTCGATACCGCAATGCACCGCGCCCAAGCTGGTCACCGAATCCGCCGGAAAGCCGTTGTAGAGCTGGTCGTCGTAGTAGACGTGCGACAGCGCATCCCACTGGCTGGCCGCTTGTAACGGCATGATGATCAGGTCGTCGTTGAAGCGGAACGGATTGTCGTCGTTCATGTAACTGCTGAGCTGCTTGGCCACCGGGTTGCTCGACCAGCCCGGTCCGTACTGGGCCAGCGTCTTCGCGTCGCCACCGTCGATGGTCATGACGTGTACGGGATTATGCCGATATTCAAAGGCGCCCTGTGGCCCGGACGAACCGAAGTCGACGCCGAGCGGAAACACCTTGCCGTGCTTGACCAGGCTCGCCGCCTGAGCCGCCTTCTCGGTGGTGATGAAGTTCAGCGTTCCCAGTTCGTCGTCGTCCCCCCACCGTCCCCAGTTGGAGACGTCCTTCGCGACCCGGCGGAAGTCGGTCAAGTCTGCCACGGGGTTCCTTCCTATCCGTTTAAGAGTTCACCAGCGATCGCGGCGCCCACGTTTCCACCGTCGACCCAGATGATCTGTCCCGTGATGTAGCTGGCTGCCTCACTATTCAAGAAGAGCAGCACCGCGGCCTGCTCGGCGGGTTCGGAAACCCGGCCCAGCGGCTTCGGGATGTCGTCGAGGAAGCCCTGCCCGTACGCCGTGCGCAGCTGGTCGAGAATCGGCGTCTCGGTGACGCCGGGTCCGGAGCAGTTGATGCGAATACCCTTGGCGCCCAGCGGTGTGGCGCTGCGCATGGTGTAGAAGATGATCGCTTCCTTGGACAGTTGGTAGCCGTTGCCCAACGCGTCGGGATTATCGTGGCACCACTCGATGCCCTCTTGCATCGTCGTGGTATTCAGCAGCGGCGCCACCGCCGCCGCGTGGTCCCGATAGGCGGCCGCCGCGAGCGAGGACACGCTCACGATCGAAGACCCCGGCGCCATCGTGGGGACCAGCGCCTCGGTGAACTGCCGCAGACCCAGGAAGTTGATCGTGGCCACCAGCGACGGGTTACCGATCCCGGAGGAGACGCCGGCGACGTTGAACAGCGCGTCGACCCGTCCGCCGATGGTCGCTACCGCGCGGTCGATGGACTCGGGGTCGGCGAGGTCGACCTCGTGAAACTCGTTGACCTCCAACGGTGGTCGGCGCTTGTCCAGCCCGACGACCCGCGCCCCGAGTTCGGTGAGCTGCCGCACCACGTGTTCGCCGATGCCCGACGCACACCCGGTGACCACGGCGCGGCGGCCTTGATAGCCGAGGTATCGCCACAAATCGTCGATCGCGACCACGCTCTTCCTAAATCTACGAGCCTTTCGGTGCTACTTCTTGTTCTGCTCTTCCTTGGCGCGCCGCGCCGCCTGGACGCGGCCCTCGTTGATCTCGGCCATGGCCTCGGGGATCTCGCTGGCGGTGAATTTATCGCGCCCGGCGGGCAGGCCCCCGAAAGCATAGGTCTCGTCGAACAGCGGCGCGCTCGACTTCTCGCGGCGCGCCTCGACCTTCTCGATGACCGGTGCCAGCCGCTTGGCTTTGACGGCGACCGCCTTTTCGTCACGTTCGATGAATTCGGGCAGCACCTCTTTGCCCATCAGCTCGATGGATTCCATGGTGCCCTCGTGGCTGCGGGGGTTGAGCAACAGGATGATCTCGTCGACACCGCTCTCCTCGTAGCCGCGCAAGAACTCGCGCACGGTGTCCGGAGTGCCGATCGCGCCGCGCCCGGGACCGTAGGCCAGCGTCGGATCCTTCTCGACCTCCTCGAGGTAACGCTTCCATACCCCGGTGCGGCCCGGGGTGTGCATCCCAGTCAGGTAGTAGTGCATGATGCCGAACGAGAAGAATCCCCCGCCCTGGCCCAGACGCTGCAACGCCTGTTCTTCGGTCTTGGCGACCATCATCGACAGGCCGCCGCCGATAGCCAGGATGTTGGGGTTGATCTGCGGCGTGATGGGCACGCCCTTCTCCTCGAACTCCTGGTAGTAGCCGTTGACCCGCTCTTTCAGGGGCCCGGGACCGGTGTAGGCGAAACTCAGTGCACCGATGGCCTTTTGGGCTGCCATCTGCACGCTGGCCGGCCTGGTGCAGGCGACCCAGACCGGGGGATGCGGCTTCTGCAACGGCTTAGGGATTACGTTACGAGGCGGCATTCGGATTTGCTCACCTTTGAAACCCGTGAACGGCTCCTCGATCATGCACCGGATCGCGACCTCGAGCGACTCCTCCCACTGCGCGCGCTTGTCGGCGGGGTCGACATCAAAGCCGCCGAGTTCACCGACGGAGGAACCTTCGCCGGTGCCGAATTCGACACGCCCGTTGGAGAGCAAATCGATGGTCGCGACGCGCTCGGCCACCCGGGCCGGGTGGTTGACGGCGGGCAGTAGATGCATGATGCCGAAGCCGAGCCGGATGTTCTTGGTGCGCTGGCTGGCCGCGGCGAGAAATATCTCCGGCGCGGTGGAATGGCAGTACTCCTCGAGGAAGTGGTGCTCGGTCAGCCACACGGTGGAGAACCCCGCCCTGTCGGCAGCCTCCACTTCGTCCAGCGCGTCCTGCAGCACCTCCCGCTCATCATCCGGTGCCCACGGCCGCGGCAGAGCGAACTCGTAGAACAGTGAAATTTTCATTGTTACCTCCTCAAGAGACTAGTCTTGGCTGGCAAGGTGTTTCGCGGCGACAAAGCCGAAAGTCATCGCGGGCCCGATGGTCGCCCCGGCGCCCGCATAGCTGCGGCCCATCACCGGCGCTGAGGTGTTACCCACCGCGTACAACCCCGGCACGATCGCACCGTCGGGCCGCAGCACGCGGGCGTATTCGTCGGTCAGTAGACCGCCCGACGTCCCGAGGTCGCCGAGAACGATGCGGAACGCGTAGTAGGGCGGGTCACCCAACGGATACAGATTGGGGTTCGGCAGGGTCGGATCGCCGTAGTAGTTGTCGTAGACGCTGTCTCCTCGGTTGAAGTCGTCATCGTGACCCCGGCGCGCGAGCTCGTTGAAACGAGCTGCGGTGGAGCGAAGTTCGGCTGCCGGGACATCGATCTTGGTGGCCATTTCGTCCCAGGTGGTCGCAGATTTGACCACGCCAGACTCCAGCCAGGCCGCGGGGACCTTGCGCCCAGTCGGCACCGGTGCACCGGGAATCTTCGGCAGCGGCAGGTGGCCGCCGACGACGTAGCGATTCCACGACCGGTGATCGGTGATCAGGCAGCACGGGATGTGGGTGACACCGGATCTCTGCCCGTCGACCATGGCGTGGCCGAAATCCATGTACGGGGCGGCCTCGTTGATGAAACGCTTACCGTCGCCGTTGACAATGAACTGCGAGGGCATCATCCGCTCGTTGAGCATGAATTGCATTCGGCCGTCCGGCCATTGAATGGCCGGAAACCACCACGCCTCGTCGAGTAGGTCGGTTGCGGCGCCTATCTTTTCGCCGGCCCTGATGCCGTCGCCCATCGCGACGGGATTGCCGAAGCTCCAGTCCTGGTCCACCTCGGGTAGCTGTTCCTTACGCCGGGCAAGGTCGTGGTCGAAACCCCCGGAAGCCAGGATGACGCCGCGGCGCGCACCGATGCGTTGCTTGGCACCGTCGCGCTCGAGCACCACTCCGGTGACCGATCCGTCGGCATCGGTGATCAACTCGGTCATCGGCGCGTCCAGCCACAGCGGAATGCCGTTCTCCCGCATCGCCAGCCGCAACCGTGCGACCAGCGACTGGCCGATCGCGGCCATCCGCTCGTTGAAGGCGCGCGCCTTGAACATCCGCCAGACCAGCTTCAGCAGCACACCCTTGCCGGCCCACCACTGCCTGATCCGGTAGAAGGTCCGAAGATCCTTGGGCCCCAGCCAGATTCCCCGGGGAGCAAGTGCCAGCGGTTTGAGCATCAGCCGCTCGTCGACACCGAGCTTCCGCAGATCGATGGCCGGCACGTTGATCGTGCTGCCCAGCTTGGAGGCACCCGGCAATTCCGGGTAGTAGTCGGCATAGTCGGGCTTCCAGACGAACTCGAACCATCCGGAAAGCCCTTCGAGGAACTCGAGCATTTTCGGCGCGGACTCGACGTACTGCCGGATGCGTGCCTCGCTGACTAGACCCTCGGTGATCGTGAGTAGGTATTCGACCACGCCCTCGGGATCTGGGGAGCAGCCCTCCCGGCGTTGTGCGGGCGCCCCGGGTACCCAGATGCCGCCACCCGACAAGGCGGTGGAACCGCCGAAAAAGGACGCCTTTTCGATCACCAGCGCGTCGAGCCCGGACGCGCGCGCGGTCAGGGCGGCAGCCATGCCGCCACCGCCGGACCCGACGATCAGCACGTCGACCACATGATCGAAGCCGTTCATCTCCACGCCCGTCATGCCGGCATCGCCGTCCTGATCGCGAATCCGGAGATCAGTTCCTCGGCCGGTTTGTAGTACCGCAACGCCGTCTCGTATTCGCCCGCGGTTTCCAGCGCGGCGAACGCCGCGATCCAGGTGCGGACTTCGTGCGCGGAGGTGCCGCCCTCGTAGCGCACGAACGCGTTCGACCAGAGGTCGAACTCATCGAGCCGGCCGGCGTCGATGATCTCCAAGAAGCGGTGGTCCCACGCGGGATTGAGCGGTTGCAGATCACTTTCGCCCCCGGCAAACGCCTGGGCCGCCTCGACGACAGCAACCTGGCGGGCTTGCCGCTGCTCGGGCGTCATCGGCCGGCCCTGCACGATGCGTTCCAGCACCGCGTCCGGCGCGGTCGCCAGCGTCGGCACCGGTGGGCTGTGCGAGAGTCCACCGGACCCGATCACCAGGACCCGCTTATCCAGCGTCGCCAGATAGGTTCCGACCGCCGCGCCCAACGCGCGGCATCGATCCAGCGGTCCCAGCGGCACCGCCACCGCATTGATGAAGACCGGTATCACGGGACGCGCCGTCGCGTCCCCGAATAGCTTCTCCAGCGGCTGGACGGTCCCATGGTCCACGTCCATGCTGGCCGATACCGCCACGTCGATGCCCGCGTCGAGGACGGCCTCGGCGCACTGCAGGCCCAGATCGGTCGGGACGTCGAGCGGACCGGCCTGGGTTCCGTAATCGCCAACTCCATTGGCGTTCAGTCCGATACAGAACGGCGGCATCGCCTTGTAGAAGAATCCGTTGTAGTGATCCGGAGAAAAGATGACGACCAGTTTGGGGTTGTAATCGTGAACGAAATCCCGAGCCTGCGCGATGGCGCCTTCGATGTCGTCAAGCAGGTCCCGCGATGGCCCCGGAAGATTCAGGAGCGGGCTGTGGGACATACAGCACAGAGCCATTGCCACTGTCGACATCACCCCCTCCCGGGATAAGGGTGAGGGCATCGAGTAGCGACGCGCTGAGCTCGGGCGAGAGCTGGGCGATGCAGGCGCCCGCGATGCAGCGATCGGGACGCAGGAACACCACCGATTCGGAATGCACGTCGAACCAGGACTTGAGCTCACCGGTGCGATCGCCCACCACGACGACATCCGGATCGTCGTGCCCGGGCCAGTGCAGCTGCGTCAGCGGCCGCAGCGCAACGAAGCGGGCGCCCAACGCTTTCCACTTCGCGAAGGCCTCGTCGCCGAGGATCTTGCGCGGGTTGTTGTTCCAGCACAGCACGGCGAACCACGGGCCCAGCACGTCATCCAGCAGCACATCCTGCTGGGTCCGGGTATCGACCCTGGGCTGGATGAACAGCGTGCCGACCGGCGATGCGGTGCCAGGCGGTCCTTTGGGATTCGCCGAATGGACGACCGCGCCGTGTTCGTAACGCGGCATCGGCTTGAACCGCATCTCAAGCACATATCGCTTGAACCTCGGCACAATTGACGCCGAACGCACCAGCACGTCGCGAACGCTTGCCACCCTGCGGTTGGTCGGCTAGATGACCCGGCCCACCATCGTGGAGAGATCGATCATGGCCCGCGCGTGCTTGCGGCGCTCCATGTCGTAGGTGTCCAGCAATTTGTCGTCGGCCCGGCCGTTGACCACCGCGGCCAGCTTCCAGCCCAGGTTGGCCGCATCCCGGATGCCGCTGTTGTAGCCCTGCCCCTGCCACACCGGCATCAGGTGCGCGGCGTCCCCGGCGAGCAGCAGCCGGCCGCTGCGGAACGCCCCGGCGATTCGCGAGTGGTGGGTGTACACGCGGCGCCGGATCACGTCGACCCGGTTGGGCTGCGGCACCATGCGGGCCAGCATCTGCTCCAGGAACGCCGGATCCTCGGCCTGCTCGTCGGTCTCGTCGGCGTGAATCATGAACTCGAACCGGCGAATTCCGTGCGCGATCGAAATCGAGGCGTACGGACGTTCGGGGTCGGCGCCCACCTCGCTGTTCGGATGGCCCAGCGGATCGTTGGCGATGTCGACCACCAACCAGCGCGTCGACGACGTCGTCCCGTCGAAGGACACGCCCATCACCCGGCGGGTCATGCTCCGCCCGCCGTCGCAGCCCACCACGTAGCGGGCCCGCACCGTGGAGCTGCCGCCCTCGCCGCCGAGTTCGACCGTGACGCCGTCGTCGGTTTCGGCGCAGGCCGTCATCGGCCGGCTCCAGCACACCTCGACACACTCGAATCTGTCCAGACCGGTGAGCAATTCGGCGTCGACGAGCGGCTGGACGAACCCATTGCGCTTCGGCCAGCCGAAACGCGCGTCGGGCGGCGCCATTTCGGCAAGCACCCGCTGCTTACCGTCGACGAAGCGCAGGATCTGGTTGGGGACCGTGTGCGGCAGGATGCGGTCGACCAGACCGATCGACTGGAAGGTCCGCAACGACTCGTCGTCCAGGCCGACCCCGCGGGGGTAGTCGATCAGCGAGTCGCGCTCGTCGACCAGCAGGGTGCGAACACCTTGGGCACCAAGGATATTGGTCAGGGTCAAACCGACCGGGCCCGCGCCGACGATCACGACGTCGAGATCCATCGCTGCCTGCCTGTGCCCGTCGGTTGCCATTAGCGTCCCAGCAGGAAATCGAGATGCAGCTGGTTGAAGGTCTTGGCGTCCTCATACTGCGGCCAGTGGCCACAGCCAGGCATCACCTCGAACCGCGCGCCCGGAATCATCGACGCCATCCGGCGTCCCTCGGTCACGTCGGCGGTGGGACCGTCACTGGTCCACAGCACCAGCGTCGGCGCCACGATCGAGCCGTACTCCGCCGGCCCCAGAATATTGCGGGCGCGAATCTCGGGGTCCTGCAACGCCATGATGTCGCTCATCGCGGAGACGAATCCCGGTTGGCGGTATACCCGTTGGCGGCTGGCGACCAGATCGTCGTAGTCCTTGGACTTGTCGGCCATCAGCCATTTGATGCGGGCTTGCACCGTTTTCCAGGCGGGGTTCTCGGCGGCCGCCATGGACAACGTGATGATCCGTTGCATCACCACGGGATCGGCCTGGGAGCCACCGGCGGTGTTAAGCACCAGTCGCTCAACCACATCCGGATGATCGACCGCGGTGCGCGCGGCCACCCACCCGCCGAGCGATTCGCCGCTGAGGTAGGCGCGGTCCACGCCGACGGTGCGCAGCAGGGCCATCAGGTGCTCGACGTAGTGGCCGACTTCCAGCGGGTGGCGCGGCTTGTCGGTATATCCGTGACCGAGCATGTCGATCGACCAGGTCCAGAAATGCTCGGCGTGGGCGCCCAGATTGCGCACGTACGCCTCGGCGTGGCCGCCGGATCCATGCAGCAGCACCAGTACCGGCTTGCCGGGATCACCGGCGCGCAGGTAGCGGGTCCGGACTCCCCCGGCGTCGAGATAGCCCTGCTCAAACGCGACACCCTGGAGATCGCTCCAGATGCTCTCGAACTCGGCCACGGATCCTCTCCGCCTACCACTGGTGGAAATCTGATTCTCGTTTTAGACTTACCTCGTGTGCATATATCGCACATATTGGTGCGTTATATAAAGAGCTTCGCTCTCTCCTGGAGGTATGTCAAGGCTGTGACGGGTTCGGGTACCGGCTCGCAAACGCTGGCCAGGGGACTCACCGCCCTGCAAATGGTGGCGGATTCCCCGACGGGACTGACCGTCCAGCAGCTGGCTGAACAGGTCGGGGTGCACCGGACCATCGCCTATCGCCTGCTGTCGACGCTGGTCCAATTCCGCTTGGTAGCCAAGGGAGAAGACGGGCGATACCGGCCGGCCGCCGGCCTCGCGGTGCTCGGCGCCTCGTTTGACCGCAATGTGCGCCAACTGAGTCTGCCGACGCTGCGCGCCCTGGCCGACGAACTGGGCACCACCGTGTCATTGCTCGTCGCCGAGGGCGATCAGCAGGTGGCCGTCGCGGTGATCGTGCCGACCCACGTCGCCTACCAGCTGTCCTTCCATGAGGGCAGCCGGTACCCGCTGGAGCGCGGCGCCGCCGGAATCGCGCTGCTCGCAAGCCTGCCCCCACGCCCGGGTGAACGGGACCTGGTGTCCCGCGCGCGCGAGCGCGGCTGGGTGAGCACCTATGGCGAGATCGAACCGAACACGTACGGCCTGGCCGTGGCCGTCCACCGCCCGGCGCCGTCGCCGCCGACGTGCATCAACCTCATCTCCCATCGGGAAGACGTGGTGCTACGTGGCAGGGATGCGGCCGTCAAAGCCGCGAAGCAGTTGTCCGAGCTGCTGAGCTGAAGGGATTGCCGTTGATGTCTTGGGATTCCGAAGTCGACGTGGTGGTGCTGGGCACCGGCGGGGCCGGGCTCACCGCCGCGCTCTCCGCCGTCGCTGCCGGCGCCTCGGTCGAGGTGTTCGAGAAGGCCCCGACCGTCGGCGGGACCACCGCGGTGTCCGGTGGCGTCGTGTGGATTCCAGCCCATAATCGTTCTCCCGACGGCGAATTGACCGAAGCCGACGCGTTGCGGTACCTGCGCGCGCAGTCTCTGGGCACGATGGACGACGCCCTGGTCGAGACGTTCGTGCGGACCGGCCCCATCATGCTGGAATTCGTCGAAAGACATAGTGGCCTGCGCTTCGACATTGCCGAAGGATTCGCCGATTACCGCCCGGAGCTGCCAGGCGGACAACCAACTGGCGGCCGTTCGCTGAGCGCCGGGCCGTTCGACCTGAGCGAACTCGGCGAATGGGGCGGCCGGATCACGTCGTTTCCCGCCGACTGGTCCAACGTCGGTATCGATGCCGAAACGCGGGCGCGCCTGCACGTCATTGCCGAGGAAGACAGCGACCTCTGCGTCGCCGGCACCGCGCTGATCGCGGGGCTGCTAAAGGGATTACTCGACGCCGGGGTGACACCGCACACCAACGCCCGGGCCGAGGAACTCGTCGCCGAGGAAGGCGAGATCGTCGGTGTCCGAATTACCCCGGGCGGTAAGCAGATCAACGTGCGTGCGCGCCGCGGGGTCGTCCTGGGTGTCGGCGGCTTCGAATGGAATCCGGGTTGGGTGCAGGCCTTCCTGCGCGGCCCGATGCACGGTGCGGTCTCGCCGCCGAACAACACCGGCGACGGGTTGCGCATGGCGATGGCACACGGCGCGGATCTGGCCAACATGGGCGAGGCGTGGTGGGTCCCGATCGTGCAGATCCCCGGCGACACCATCGAAGGGAACCAGCGCAGCCGCAGCGTGCGGCTGGAGCGAACGCGGCCCAGAAGCATCATCGTCAACCAGGCCGGGCACCGATTCGTCAACGAGGCATGCGATTACAACTCGATGGCCGGCGCATTTCACTACCTGGATCCTCGGGGCGGATACGTCAACGATCGCGGCTGGATCGTGTTCGATTCAGTTCACTTGCAGCGCTACGGCTTTCTGGGGATCGCCCCCGGCGAGCCGGTTCCCGACTGGTTCTGTGAATCCGCGGACCTCAACGAACTGGGCGACAAGGCCGGTATCGACGCTGATGGCCTGATCCGCACGATCGAGGAATGGAACCGTCACGTCGCCGCGGACGCCGATCCCGACTTCGGCCGCGGTTCCAGTGCGTACGACGGCTATTGGGGCGACGACAGCGCCACCACGGCGGCCGGTAAGACGCTCGGCCCGATCGACACCGCACCGTATTACGCGGTGCCGGTGAGCATCGGCGCGATGGGCACCAAGGGCGGACCACGCACCGACCACGACGGCCGCGTGCTGCACGTCAACGGGGAGCCCATCGGCGGCCTGTTCGCCGCGGGCAATGCGATGGCCGGAGCGACCGGACGGGCCTACGGCGGTGCCGGCGGAACCATCGGTCCGGCAATGGTTTTCGGCTACCGCGCGGGCTATGCAGCCGCCACCGGCAAGTCCGCCGACCTGCGGTAGCACATCACGCCTTCGCGACACTCAATCCATTGCGAGGACACGCCGGGCAGATTCATACGGGCAGGGCCGCAGTACATTAAGTCTCGCGAGCGCGCACCCGGAGGACGCCGCTTTTCACGACTTCAGCGGCACTTCCACACAGATGTGAGTGCCCACCGGGGTATCGAGGAAGAGGAAGATACCGCCGGCCGCATCCACCCGCGTCCGATGCGATTCCAATCCGATGTGGCCCTCGCCCAGGCGGCGCGCCCTGGTCTCGGCGTCGAATCCAACACCATCGTCGGTCACGTTCAGCACACATCTGCGGTCGGTGACCCCGAGCGTGACGGATGCGTGCTTGGCCTTCGAGTGGTGCACGGCATTGGACAGCAGTTCGCGAACCACGCCGAAGACGATCCGGTCGATCTCGTCGCGGATCGGGTAGTCGATATCGGTGCTGACCTCGATGCCCGAACGTCGCTGAGTGTAGGAGGCCAACTCCTGCACCGCGGCTCCTAGACCCGCCTGCTCGAGCACCGCCGGATGCAACTCAAAAGTGGCCTGCCGCAGGCTCTGCGAAGCGGTCTGAAGGCCGGCGAGCGCACGCTCGATACGGTCGTCGCCGGGGTAGGCGGCCCTGATCTCGACGACCTCCTGGCGCACGGCCAGGACATCTTGCAGCGGTCCGTCGTGAATGGATTCCGAAATGCGGCGCTGTAGCACGTCGGACGCGGTCATCGTCTGGGCGAGCAATTCTTCCCGCAGCGCGCTTAGTCCCGCGATGGCGCGAGTGTGCCGCTCCTCCATGCGTACGGCCAGATAGGCCGTGCCGCAGAGACCGGCGTAGAGCGCAAACCGAAACAGGCACTCGGAAAGTCCGAATTCGTGTCGCATCAATGGATCTTGAAGCACCGCAACGAGAAACCCCATCATCGAGCAGGCCAGCACCACCGCCGCACGCCGCGACGAGACATCAAGGCCGATGAAGATGGGGAGCAACATCATGATCAGAAGTGGATCGATGCTGTCGGTAGACAACACCTGAAACACCGTCACCGTCACGACATCGATGACGGTGAATCCGAAAGGCTCGAGTCGACCGATCCCGATCAAGCGTCCCCGCTCGAGCCATTGAAACGGAGAGAACTCGCGCGCGAGAGCGCAGAGTGCGATAACCGCGTACAGGATTATCAATACGCTTTGCTGGCGCCATTCATACCGGGGCGTTCCGATGATCATGGCGGCGATCATCAGCCCCAACACGCCGATCCGGATCACCGCCGCGATGCGGTACGAACGCAGCTGATGAACCCTGCGTGCTCGCTGCAGTTCCGCGTCGCCTATCTGCGTCACCCGATCACCGTACTCATGGATGTCGGTCCCCCCGCCGCAACTAGAGGAAATGCGCAGCAAGAAGCCCCGAACTCCCACTTCACCTTTGCCCTAACCCGCTAAGCTGTGCGCCATGACTGGCGGAGCAACGCCCGAGAAGGTCCGCGTCGTCGTCGGCGACGACCACCCGCTCTTCCGTGAAGGCGTTGTGCGCGCGCTGGCGCTCAGCGGTGAGGTGAACGTCGTCGGCGAGGCGGACGACGGCACGCAGGCGCTCGAGCTGATCAAGGAGCACCGCCCCGATGTCGCGCTGCTCGACTACCGGATGCCCGGCATGGATGGCGCGCAAGTGGCCGCGGCGGTGCGCAGCAACGAATTGCCCACCCGCGTGCTGCTGTTGTCGGCACACGACGAGGCGGCGATCGTGTACCAAGCGCTGCAGCAGGGTGCTGCCGGATTTCTGCTCAAGGACTCGACGCGCACCGAAATCGTCAAAGCCGTCCTCGATTGCGCAAGCGGAAACGACGTGGTGGCCCCCTCGCTTGCCGGCGGCCTTGCCGCGCAGATCCGGCAGCGAGCCGAACCCTCGGCTCCCGTGCTGAGCGCTCGGGAACGCGAGGTGCTCAATCGGATCGCCCGCGGTCAAAGCATCCCCGCGATCGCCGGCGAGCTGTTCGTGGCGCCGTCCACGGTCAAAACGCACGTGCAGCGGCTATACGAGAAGCTCGGGGTTAGCGATCGGGCGGCGGCTGTCGCTGAGGCAATGCGGCAAGGTCTGCTCAACTAGCGGCCGGCCACACTTCCGGCTCCCGAATCGGTGCCGGCTCCTCTTCCCACAACATCGCCCTCGCGTGAGCCTCGGCCTCGGCGACCAGGTGGCGCGCCCGGCGCTCCACCTCGTAGAGGTGACCGGCACTGACGCCGTCGCTGATCAGGCGCTGCCTTTCGAAGACCAGGGGGTCCACCGAGGAGACACCATTCGGACGCTGGGTCACCGCCTGCACCAAAACGGGACCTTCGCCCGCGCCCGCCCGCCGCACTGCTTCGACAACCGAGTTACGAACCGCCTCAACGTCGTTGCCGTCGACCGAGAGCACCGGCATGCCGTGGTAATCGGCCACGTCGGTGGCCTGACGTGCGTTCTCGATGACGAACACGACCGGAAGCCGCCAGGACACCGCGATCTGCGCGGCCTCGGTGAAATCGGCGGACTTCACATCACGAGTTCCCATGGCGCACACCGTGACCCTGCCATCGTCGATCAACTGCTTACCGTAGGCGTGACCCACGGCCAGCAGCGGTGACTGCTGCAGGGCTCTCGAGGAGGCGGACAAACCGCGAATCGAAGCCGCGAACGGAGCGTCCTCGTCGCTGTCCGGACCGAAGCCGGGGCCGATCAGCGCGGCGATGGCCGGGCCCAGGGGCAGCGAGCAACCGACCTGCTGGGCGTGCTGCAAGTGGATGATGCCAGTGGTCATGACGTCGCCCGGGCGCAGTGCCGCGGCGGTGCCGATGGCTACCGCCTCCTGGCCGCAGGCGGCCTGCACGGGCTGGTTGAGACGACCGTCGATGCGCAACTCCTCCACCGCCACGTCGAGCAGGCGCAAGACCCACATTTGGCGGTACAACTCCAGCTGGTCGCGTAACCGTGCCGCTGACAGTTCGGGTGTGCGAGTCATCTTGGGGGTCTCCTAACTCGTCGTGGATACAAGAGTTAAGTTAGGCCGGTTTAGCTGGGCAAACCTCCGCCGATCGGGCCCGAATCCAGATGAACGCCCATTCCCCCGATTGGGGGACAGGCGAGGATCAGATCTGATCCTGGCCTGCGCGCAACAGCAGTCCCGCAGCGGCCGAATAGGGGTCGTCCTGTCCGTCGGCCACCGACTGGGCGAGCCCGTCGAGATCCGGCTGAGCCCGCAGCTGGCTCTGGGCCAGGGAAAGGATTTGCGCACGGGCGCGCGCCACCCGGCGCTCCCGGCTATCGGTGCGGTGATGATCGTCGATCGCGGCGACCAGGGCGTCGACACCCTCCCCCCGGGCGGCGATCAGGCTGACGATCGGAGCCTTGGTCTCGGCCCGCAGATCCCGCACGGTCTGTTCGGCGCCTTCGCGGTCGGCCTTGTTGACCGCCACGATGTCGGCGACTTCCAACACGCCGGCCTTCGCGGCCTGGACAGCGTCTCCCGCTCCGGGGTTGAGCATGACGATCGTGGGGTCGGCGACGGCCGCAATCTCGATCTCCGACTGCCCCACCCCCACTGTTTCCAGCAGCACCATGTCGTAACCGATCGCGCCCAGCAGACGGATGGCCGCCGGGACCGCCGCGGCCAGACCCCCAAGGTGTCCGCGGCTTGCCACCGAACGGATCAGCACGTCAGAGTCGTTGATATGCGCGGCCATTCGAATGCGGTCACCCAATATCGCACCGCCGCTGAACGGTGACGAGGGGTCCACAGCCAGCACGGCTACCCGGCAGCCACGCTCCCGGTAGGCGCCGACCAGGGCCGCGACCGTCGTCGATTTACCCGCGCCGGGCGGTCCGGTAATGCCGACGACACGCACCGTCAGCGCGCTTGCCGGACCGATGCTTGCCAGCACCTCGTCGCGCTGCTCGCCCTCGACGAGGCTGAGCAGCCGACCCGCCGCGCGCTGAGATCCGTTGCGCGCTGCGGCGATTAAGTCGGCGAGGGTCATGAACACATTATGGAGACGCGCGGGGCGGGCACGATCACAGGCTTCTCCAGTTCAGACGGCGCAGCGCGGACGTGAGAGCCGGCCGCAGAGTCACGAGAACAAGATTCTCTCAGAATGAGAGTGTTCGTTGCAAGCATGTGCCACCTGGCCGAAAGGGACGCGGACTACGATCTCGTCCTATCCGCGGACACTGCTCTTTCAAACGTAGGGAGGCGGCGGGCAGCCATGGCTCAGTCGGAGGGGACCATCGCGGTTCCGGGCGGAAATGTTTGGTTCAAGCGCGTCGGCGGTGGTCCGGGCCTTCCGCTGCTGGCAGTGCACGGCGGGCCCGGCGTCCCGCACAACTATTTGCTTTCGCTGCAACGCCTGGCCGATGAACGCGAGGTCATCTTCTGGGATCAGCTCGGCTGCGGAAACTCCGAATGCCCGTCGAACACCGAACTTTGGACGGTGGAACGCTCGGTCGCCGAAATGGACGCCGTGATCGGTGCGCTCGGCCTGGAGCGCTTCCACCTGTTCGGCAACTCGTGGGGCGGAATGCTGGCCCAGCAGTACCTGCTCGACGTCCCGTCCACCGCCGCCAGCCTGACGATCTCGAACAGCATCTCGTCCATACCCGCGTTTTCGGACATGGTCGCCCGGCTCAAACGCGACTTGGACGCGGACACCCAATCCGCCATCGACCGACACGAGGCCGCCGGCACAACACACTCGCCGGAATACCAGGACGCAATCCGCACCTGGAACGAGACGTATCTGTGCAGGGTTCACCCGTGGCCGCCGGAACTTCAGGAAGCGTTCATCCGGATGGGCGCGGAAATTTTCGAAACGATGTTCGGCCCCAGCGACTTTCGCATCGTCGGCAACGTCAGCAGCTGGGACGTCTTCGACCGATTGATCGAGATCGCCCTGCCGACCCTCGTCGTCGCGGGCAGGTACGACGAATGCGACCACGAGCACATGTGGGAAATGCACCAGCGCATCAAGGACTCACGGTATGAGTTGTTCGAGTCGAGTTCTCACATGCCGTTCATCGAAGAACCGGACCGGTTCGACGAAGTGATGCGGGACTTCTTGCGACACCACGATCTTTGAGGCCGGATCGAAAGCCGTTGCAGCTGGTCAACACGGACCGTGACCGACACCACACCGGACGCGCCGATTAAAACGTTGCTGAGCCCGCTTGTCCGGGTACGGGTCACTAGACCAACAACTTCTCACGAAGGGGGCTCCATTATGAGTGACCGCGACAGTGGAATCGTGGAAGGCATCAAGGGCGTCATCGAAGACGCCATCGGCAAGACCAAGGAGATCGTCGGCATCCTGATCAGCCACGAAGGTCTCCGCAAGGAAGGCCGCGCCCAGCAGGACAAGGCCAAGGCGCAGCGCGATGTGGCCAAGAAAGAGGCCCAGGCCGAGGCCGCGCGTGGGGCGGAGAAGACGGCCGAAGCCCGCGAGAAGGCCGCGGCTAAGAGCTAGTCCCGCCCGCCCAAAGGACTGAGCCGCGAGGTGCGGCTCAGTTCTTGGCGGCGTTGAACTTGGCGACGTTGGCCCGGAAGTCCTCGGTCAGGAACGACTGGCTTTCGGCCGAGAGGGCATAGTCCAGGCTTGCCAGCACCGCCCGGTCCAGGTGGATGTTGAGCACCCGCTTGGTGCTTTCGACCGCCTGTTGCGGCAACTCCAAAATCTTTTTGGCGCAAGCGATTGCGTCCGCGACAGGGTCGGCCGCCACATGGTTGGCCAGCCCCAGTTCGACGGCACGCTGCGCCTTGATGCGGGTGCCGGTCGGGGCGTACTCCTTGGCCAGCAGCAGGCTGATATGTAGCGGCCAGGTCAGCGGCCCGCCATCGGCGGCCACCAGACCCACCTGCACGTGCGGGTCGGCGAGGTAGGCGTCTTCGGCGATGTAGACGATGTCGCTCAACGCGACCAGGCTGCAACCCAGACCGACGGCAGGCCCATTTACGGCCGCCACCACGGGAATTCGGCACCGCGCCATGCCCAACACGATCTCGCGACCGTCACGGATGGTTTTCGCCCGCAGGTCGGCGTCGTTGGAAAGTTCCTCGAGATAACCGAAATCGCCGCCAGCCGAAAAAGCCCGGCCCGCACCGGTAATCACCGCGGCGCGGGCGGTAGGGTCATCGGTCAACCGTTGCCATATCCGTGCCAGCCCGGAGTGCAGATCGTCGTTGACCGAGTTCAGCGAATCCGGCCGATTCAGCGTGATGATCCGCAGCGCACCGTCGGCGCGGACGTCGATTTCAGCAGGCATGTCGTACACGTCAGACTCCCAATCCCAAGATGCGTGAAGCGATGATGTTTTTCTGTATCTGCGATGTCCCGCCCATGACGCTCTGCGCACGGCTGTACAGGTAGGCGCTCAGCAGGTCGGGATCACGGATCCCGGCGACCGCCAGTGCGGCGTGGCCCACGGATTGCTCGACCCAGGTCATCAGCAGCTTGTCCAGCGAGCCTTCCGACCCGTGCGACACCCCGTCCAGCTGTTCGGACAACCGCCGCCGCACGTGGTGGGTCAGCATGTCCGACTGGACCGCCGCCCAGGCCAGCTCTTCAGGAATCGGACCTTCGCGATCAACCCAGTGCGTCAACAGTTGTCGGACGAGCTTGCCGTAGCGGGCCGCGTAGCCGAGGGTGGAGGGTTCGCGTTCGTGTCCGACGACGGTCATCGCCACCGCCCAGCCGTCACCGGGAGCACCGACCATTCGGGCGGCCGGAACCGTGGCACCGTCGAAGAACACCTGACCGAATTCGTTGGTGACGCCGTTCATCATCTGCAGTGGACGTTGTTGCACGCCGGGCTGTTTCATCGCGATCACGAATGCTGACAGACCCCGGTGCCGCTTCGCATCGGGATCGGCGCGGGCCAGTAGTAGACACCAGTCGGCCACATCCGAATAGCTGGTCCAGATCTTGTGCCCATGGATGACGTAGTTGTCGCCGTCGCGGGTCGCGGTGGTGGTCAGCGACGCCAGATCTGAACCGGCTCCGGGTTCACTGAAACCCTGGCACCAGCGCTCGGTGCCGTTGATGATGCCGGGCAGGAAGCGTTTCCGGACCTCGTCGCCGGCGTGTTCGCCGATGCCGTACACCAGGTAGCCGACGCTGGGGCGTGGCGGCGCGCCGGCGCGCACCAGCTCTTCGTCGACGATGACGTCGTACACCGGCGCTAGGTCCTGTCCACCCCAATCGCGTGGCCAGGACAGGCCGAAAAAGCCGTTCTCATACAGGGCACGATGCCAGCCGGCCATCCGCTCCCAGTACTCGTCGCCCGTACCGGAGTATTCCTTGGCGTGCGCCGAAAGCCAGCTGCGCAGTCGCTCACGGAAGGCCGCCTCTTCGGGTGAGTCACGAAAGTCCAAGATCGATCTCCTTCAACGTGACGGCCACAACTCTGTCGACGTCAGGGCGCGGCGCAGGTAGACGTGCGCGATGCACTCCCAGGTATTGCCGATGCCGCCGTGGACCTGGACCGCGGTCTCACAGACGGTTCTGGTGGCACGCGCGCAGTAGACCTTCGCGATCTGGGCGGCCTGGATGGCCTGCGCCGGCTCGAGTTCGTCGACGCCCCACGCGGCGTGGCGTAGCACGCTGACCGAACCTTCAATCAGGGCAAGGCTTTCGGCCAGCAGGTGGGCGACGGCCTGATATGAGCCGATCTGCTTGCCGTACTGCTCCCGAATTTTCGCGTAGTCGCAGGCGACGGCCTGCGCACCCCGGGCGATTCCGACCAGGTCCGCCGACGTGGCGACCAACGCGAGCGCGTACCAGCGCGCCGCCGCGTCGTCCACCAGCTCGCCGAGTGTCTCGGGAGAACCCGCCAATTCGGCTTCGGCTCTGGTCAAGTCGGCACCGGTGCGTACGGCGCCGACGTCTACGGCCGCCACCGTGTTGCCGGCGAGCGACAGGGCGCGCCGGGCGCCACGCGCGTCGATCGCGCGATCGTCGACGGCCACCGTCGCGCCGCCGGCATCGCCTCCGATACGGTGCGCGAAGTCGTCGGCCAGTACCGGACCGAGGAATGGGGTGTCGACCAACCGGCGCCCGAATTCCTCGGCGACAATGGCGACTTCGACGGCGGAGGCCCCATCGGAGCGCAGCGAGCGCCAGCCCGTCGCCGCAATCTGCTTGTCCAGCCTGGTGATTCGGCTGTCGTCGGCGAGGTCGGCCACCGTGGCCGGCCCGAGATCGTCGGCCAGTTTCGCAGCGGCATCACGCAACTGTTGCTGTTCAGCTGTCAGACGTACATCCATAGCGCTCCTTCAGCACTCGGCGCAGCACCTTGCCCGACGGCAGGCGAGGGATATCGGGCACGAACACGACCCGGCTCAGATGTTTGTAAGACGCCAGCTTCTCCTCCACCCGGGTGGTGAGGTCGGCGGCGACCGCTTCCATGTCGCCGGCAGCCCGCGTGGCGACCGCGGCGACGACGGCTTCACCGTTGATCCCGTCCGGAATTCCAAACACCGCACAGTCTTTCACGTCGGGGTGCCCGTGCAACACAGTCTCGATTTCGGCGGGCGCGACCTGAAAGCCGCGCACCTTGATCATCTCCTTGAGGCGGTCGGTGATCCGCAGCCAGCGATCGGCGTCAAGCCAGCCGACGTCCCCGGTTCGATACCAACCGTCGCACATCGCCTCGTCCGTCGCGCCGCCCGGCAGATAGCCCGCCATCAGCGAGGTTGACCGCGCCTGGATCTCACCGACCTCGCCCGCGCCGACCGGCAGACCGGTCTCCAGTGAGACGACCCGCAGCGCCACCCCCGGCACTGGGCGCCCGACGGAGTCGAGCCGGGCGCCGTCGATCGGATTGCAGGCAATGACAGGGAGTTCCGTGGTGCCGTATGCCGGCAGCCATCCGACGCCGGTGCGTCGCGTGACGGTCTCGGCGACGCTAGCGCTGACCGGCGTTGCGCCCCACATGATGTAGCGCAACGACGACAAATCGTACGACTCGAGGGTTGGATGCGCGGCCATGGCCAGCGCGATCGGCGCGACCGCCATTTCTATGGTGATGCGGTCGTTTTCGATGTGGTCGAGCATCCGATCGACATCGAAGCGGCGGTGCAGCCGCAGCCAGGCGCCGGTCCGCAGCGCGGAGACGATGTTGAGCAGACCGAGGATGTGAGACGGCGGCGTGGCGACCTGTATCCGGTCCTGCCGGGTGAGTTGCAACGCGTCGCGCCAGTGCCGCACCGCGTCGGCCAGTGCGGCGTGGGTATGCCGAACGGCCTTGGGCAGACCGGTGGTGCCCGAACTGAAGACCAGCACCGCATCGGCGGGCGGTGGCCCCGACAGCGCGATGGGCTCGCCGGGGATGACCGGATCATCCAGGTGCACCATCGGCATCAGTCCGCCCAATACCGGATGGTCCCCGACCGCGTGGCTGGGGGTGGTCAACGCCAGCGCGTGGTCGACCTCGTCGCGTTTCCAGGCGGGACTGATCAGCACCGCCGTGGCACCCAGCCGCCAGATCCCCAGCAGGACGGCGACGAACTCAGGCCGGTTCGACGACATGACGGCAACTCGCTTACCCGCGGTGACACCGCTTTTGCCCAGGGCCGCGGCCAGACTGTTGGCCATCATGTCGAGCTGAGGCAGGCTGTAGTGCCGTTCCTCAAACGCGAGCGCGGCCGGCTCGGTCACGTCCTGTCCTTCCCCGCAGGCCAGGCTGACCCGACATCGGCGCAGTAGAGAGATGCTATCGGCTAGCGAGAATAGTATTCTCTATACTGAAGAACGCAAGCGCGGGTGGGGCCGCCACGGTGGACCCGACGCGTTCCAGCAGGCGGCGCTCACCGCGACGACCGAGGAGACTCCGAGGGTGGCAGATCCCACGACAAACGGCGCCGAGCCCGGCACGGTGACGATCCACCTGGAGCGCAAGAAGGCGACGGTGGCGTTGGTTCCCGGCGAAACGCTGCTGGAGAGCGCACGGCGTGCCGGCCTAGATCCCCCCTTCAACTGCGAGGCCGGCAATTGCGGCACCTGCATGGCTCGCCTCGAGGACGGGCACGCGACCATGCGGATCAACGACGCTCTCGACGACGACGAAGTGGCCGACGGCTACATTCTGACGTGCCAGGGTGTACCCGATACGGCTTCCGTCACGGTGCGCTACGAGTAGTCACAGAGAGGTGGCTTCTGATGTCCAAGGGCATCCTGCTTGTGGAGAGTCGGCCCAGTTCGCCCGAGCGCGAGCAGGAGTACAACACCTGGTACGACGAAGTCCATCTGCCCGAACTGGTGGCTCTGGACGGGATCGTCTCGGCCCGGCGGCTGCGCCCGGTCGACGGCGAGGGCCCCTATGTCGCCATCTATGAGATCGAGGGCGACGATCTGCAGGCCGTCCTGGACAACATGATCGCCAACGCGGGCAAGCTGACGATGTCCGACGCGCTGCTGCTCGATCCCGCGCCGACCCCGCGGCTACTGGAGACGACGACCGAAGTCGACGGCTAGCCGAATTCGGCTGTGCCGCTGCAGGGAAGAGGAAAGCTTGATGGATGCCGGTGACCTGATCCTGGTGAGCATCGACGACCACGTGGTCGAGCCGCCGGATATGTTCCTGCGCCACGTACCCGCCAAGTACAAGCCCGAGGCCCCGGTCGTCGTGGTCGACGCCAAGGGCGTCGACCAGTGGATGTACCAGGGCAGGCCGCAGGGCGTGAGCGGACTGAATGCCGTGGTGTCGTGGCCGGCCGAGGAATGGGGCCGCGACCCAGCCGGTTTCGCCGAGATGCGCCCCGGCGTCTACGACGTGCACGAACGCGTTCGGGACATGAACCGCAACGGCATCCTGGCGTCGATGTGCTTTCCGACGTTCACCGGTTTCTCCGCGCGGCACCTCAACATGCACCGCGAGGAAGCGACGCTGGTGATGGTGTCGGCCTACAACGACTGGCACATCGACGAGTGGGCCGGTTCCTATCCGGACCGCTTCATCTCGATCGCCATTTTGCCGACGTGGAATCCGCAGGCGATGTGCGATGAGATCCGCCGGGTGTCCGCCAAGGGTTGCCGGGCGGTGACGATGCCGGAATTGCCGCATCTGGAAGGACTTCCGAGCTACCACGACGAGGACTACTGGGGCCCGGTGTTCCGCACGCTGTCCGAAGAGAACGTGGTGATGTGTCTGCACATCGGCACCGGATTCGGGGCGATCAGCATGGCTCCCAACGCGCCGATTGACAACATGATCATTCTGGCCACCCAGGTTTCGGCGATGTGCGCGCAGGATCTGTTGTGGGGTCCCGCGATGCGCAACTATCCGGACCTGAAGTTCGCCTTCTCCGAGGGCGGCATCGGCTGGATTCCGTTCTATCTGGACCGCAGCGACCGCCACTACACCAACCAGAAGTGGCTGCGCCGTGACTTCGGCGCCAAGCTGCCCAGCGACGTGTTTCGCGAGCACTCGCTGGCCTGCTACGTCACCGACAAGACGTCGCTGAAGCTGCGCCACGAGATCGGCATCGACATCATCGCCTGGGAGTGCGACTACCCGCACTCGGACTGCTTCTGGCCCGATGCACCCGAGCAGGTGCTGGCCGAGCTGACTGCTGCGGGCGCGTCGGATTCCGACATCAACAAGATCACCTGGGGCAACGCCAGCCGGTTCTTCAGCTGGGACCCGTTCGCCCGTACTCCGCGCGAGCAGGCGACCGTAAAGGCCTTGCGCGCCAAGGCGACCGACGTGGACGTATCCATCCGGCCGCGCGCCGAGTGGGCACGCCTCTTCGCGGAGAGGCAGGCCGCCGTAGCGCGGTAGTCCGCAGCGAACGCGCGGCTGGCCGCGCACTCGGCGGCAAAGGTCGCTATTCCGGCAGGTCCGGCGGCGGCCGATAGTCGGGTTCATACCCGGAGATGTGGATCGGGCTGCCGACGAGCCGAAAATCTCCGGCCGTGACAACCACTTCCGGCGTCGCCTCGAGCGCTTCGGGCAGCGTGCGCACCGCCGCGGCGGGCACTCCCAGCGGTCGCAGTCGTCGTTCCCATCCGGCGGCGGTATCGGTTGCCAGCATCGCGGTGACCACGGCCAGCACTTCGTCGCGGCGAGCGACCCGCTCGGCCATCGTCTCGAAGCCCCCGATGCCCGCCTCGGCCGCAAACGACTTCCAGAAGCCGTCGTGCGTGATGAACAGCGCCAGATACCCGTCCGCGGTCGGAAAAAGCTGGGCCGGAACGTAATAGGAGTGCGCGCCGCACGGCCGGCGCCGCGGCTCGACGCCGCTGTTGAGGTACGCCGATGCGTGATAGTTCAGCTGTGACAGCATTACGTCGCGCAGCGACACGTCGACCTGTCCACCGGTTCCGGAGATGATCTTGGCCAAAAGGCCCAGCGCCGCGGTCATTCCGGTCGAGTTGTCGGCCGAGGAGTAACCGGGTAGCGTCGGCGGGCCGTCCGGGTCGCCGGTCAGGGCGGCGGTCCCGACGCCGGCCTGGACCACGTAATCGAAGGCCGGGTCGTCGCCGCCGTACAGCCCGAACCCGGTGATCGCGACGCAGACGATCCGCTCGTTGTGCCGGCGCAGCGCGTCATAGGTGAGCCCCAGCCGCCGAATGGCCGACGGCTTCAGGTTCACCAGCAGCGCTTGCGACTCGGCGACCAGTTCACCCAACCGTTGCTGTCCCACATCGGAATTCAGGTCCAGCGCGATGCTCGACTTGTTGCGGTTGATGCTGGCGAAGTAGGTGGCGCCGACGCTGCGCGAGATTTCGCCGCCGCGGGGTTCGATCTTGACGACCTCGGCGCCGAGGTCCGCGAGCAGCATGGTGGCGTACGGACCCGCCAGCATGGTGCCGACTTCCAGGATCCGTATGCCTGCCAGCGGCCCGGTGAAGCTGGCAGTCAACGCAATTCCGCCGCGAGCGAGGCGATCACTTCGCGGGTGCGGCGCTTGGAAGCGACCAGCTCATCCCGGTTGTCACCGATCGGCAGCAGGCGTACCGACAAGTCGGTCACACCGGCGTCGGCGAAAGCGCGGAATCGCCGCAGAATCTGTTCCGCGTCGCCGGCCGCACACAGATCACCGACATCGTGGGCATCGCCGCGGTCGAGCAACCGCTGATAGTTGGGCGACACCTCCGCCTCGCCCAGGATGCGGTTGGCCCGCTCTTTCGCGTCGTCGACTTGGGAAGGCGCACAGAGGCATACCGGGATACCCGCAATGATCCGCGGCGCGGGGCGACCGGCGTCCGCCGCGGCCTTGGTGATCTTCGGCGCGATGTGATCACCGATCGCGCGTTCGTCGGCCATCCACAACACGGTGCCGTCGGCGAGTTCACCGGCGATCTGCAGCATCACCGGACCCAACGCGGCGACCAGGACCGGCATCGGGGTATCGGCCCCGATCGCCATCGGGTTGTGCACCGTGAACGAGTCGTTCTCGACGTCAACCGATCCCGGGCCGGCGATCGCGGCGTTGAGCACCTGCAGGTAGTCGCGGGTGTAGGCAGCCGGCTTCTCATACGGCAAGCCGAGCATGTCGCGGACGATCCAGTGGTGCGACGGTCCAACACCCAGTGCCAAGCGCCCGGCAGCCACGGCATGCGTCGAGAGCGCTTGGCGGGCAAGAGCAATCGGATGCTGCGCCTGCAGCGGCACCACCGCGGTACCCAGCTCGATGCGTGAGCTGTGCGCGGCCATCAGCGATACCATGGTCAGGCAGTCGAAGTCGTTGGGTACCTGCGGCATCCACGCGGTGTCCAGCCCCGCGGATTCGGCCCATTCGATATCGGAGATCAGCTTGTCCACCTTGCGGGCCATGTCGCCCCGCTCGGCGCCGATCATCGCTCCGACGCGCATGGTTCCTCCGTGACTGGATCGGGAGTGCCGGTCAGCGCGCGGATTTCGCGCACCAAGGTTTCCAGCGGTGTGCCGGTGGGAAACACCGCCGCGGCACCGGCGGAGACGAGTTTGGGGACGTCGGCGTGCGGGATGGTTCCGCCGACGACGACGGCGATGTCGGCGGCGTCGGCGGCGCGCAACGCTTCGACGGTCCGGGCGGTGAGCGCCAGATGCGCACCGGACAGGATGCTCAGGCCCACGACGGCGACGTCTTCCTGGACCGCGATCGACGCGATATCTTCGATGCGCTGACGGATACCGGTGTAGATGACCTCGAATCCGGCGTCACGCAAGGTGCGGGCCACGATCTTGGCGCCCCGGTCGTGCCCGTCGAGGCCGGGTTTCGCGACCAGAATTCTTACCGCCATCTAGAACACCACCGGTTGCTGGAATTCGCCCCATACCACCTTGAGTGCGGAGACCATCTCCCCGACCGTGCAATAGGCGTTGGCACAGTCGATCAGTTTATGCATCAGGTTGTCGCCGCCCTCGGCGCCACGCGACAGTGCCGCAAGGGTGGATTCGACCGCGGCCGAATCTCTTTCGGTCTTAACCTTGGATAGCCGCTTGAGCTGCAGATCACGCCCTTCGGCGTCGAGCTCATAGGTGACCACGTCGGGTTCGGGCTCCTCGGTCACGAACCGATTGACCCCGACCACCGGGCGGGTACCGGCTTCGACGTGCTGATGCATGTTGAAGGCCTCGTCGGCGATCAGGCCCTGCAGGTAGCCGTCCTCGATCGCTTGGACCATACCGCCGTGCCGCTCGAGGTCGGACATGATCTCGATGATGCGGGCCTCGGTGGCGTCGGTGAGCGCCTCGACGAAATATGAGCCGCCCAGCGGGTCGGCGACGCTGGCCACGCCGGTTTCATGCGCCAGGATTTGTTGGGTCCGCAGCGCCAGAGTCGTGGTTTCCTCGGTGGGCAGGGCGAACGGCTCGTCCCAGGCCGCGGTGAACATCGACTGCACACCCCCCAGTACCGCGGCCATCGCCTCGTAGGCGACCCGGACGATGTTGTTGTGCGCTTGCGGCGCGTACAGCGACGCGCCCCCGCAGACGCAGCCGAAGCGAAACATCGCCGCTTTTTCGCTTTTCGCGCCGTATCGCTCCTGCACGATGGTCGCCCAACGTCGGCGCCCCGCAAGGTATTTGGCGATCTCCTCGAAGAAGTCGCCGTGGGTGTAGAAGAAGAACGAGATCTGCGGGGCGAATTGGTCGATCGTCATGCGACCGCGCTCCACCACGGTGTCGCAATACGTCACCCCGTCGGCCAAGGTGAACGCCATCTCCTGCACCGCGTTGACGCCCGCGTCGCGGAAATGCGCACCGGCCACCGAAATTGCGTTGAATCTCGGGACCTCGGCCGCGCAAAACTCGATGGTGTCGGCGATCAGCCGCAGTGACGGTTCCGGCGGCCAGATCCAGGTTCCGCGCGAGGCGTACTCCTTGAGGATGTCGTTCTGGATGGTGCCGGTGAGCTTGGCCCGCGGGATCCCTTTCTTCTCGGCGGCGGCGACGTAGAACGCCAGCAGAATCGCCGCGGTCCCGTTGATCGTCATGCTCGTGCTGAGCTTGTCCAGCGGGATGCCGTCAAACAAGATCTCGAAGTCCGCCAGGGTGTCGACCGCGACGCCGACCCGGCCGACTTCCTCGCCGAACTCGGGGTCGTCGGAGTCGTATCCGCACTGGGTGGGCAGGTCGAGCGCCACCGACAGCCCGGTTCCGCCCTGATCGAGCAGGTATCGGTAGCGGCGGTTGGATTCCTCGGCGGTGCCGAAGCCGGAGTACTGCCGGAAAGTCCACAGCTTGCCTCGGTAGCCGGACGCGAAGTTGCCCCGCGTGAAGGGGAACTCTCCGGGCGCCGGCGGCTCCGCGCTCCTATCCGCTGGCCCGTATACGGGCTGCAGCGGGATGCCGGAGGGACTGTGGGCCATATTATCCATCGATGAATAACGTACTTGCAAAAAAAAGAGAATGCTAATACCACGTGTTGACCAGGCTAAATGCAGCGCGGTGACCAACATGGCCGATGACGCGAAGTTGGCCGAGTCGTCACGCAGTCCGGAGATCATGGGCGACGCCGCCGCCGAGATCCTCTCCCGCCCTGCTCGGCAGGCCACCGGCAATTGCTACATCGATTCCGGGGTGCTGCGGACGAGCGGAGTCGCGGACCTGTCCCGTTACGGTGGCGGCGCGCAGCCCATTCCCGATCAGCTCGCGGACTGAATACCTAAGCACGGCGGATGATTTCGCCGTTCGGGATCGCCAGCCAACCGTCCTTCGCCGCCGCCCAGTCCCGCCATGCCTGCGCGATCTCCTCGAGCTGCGCGGGGGTGGCCAGACCGAACCGCAGAATGTCGGCGGCGATGCCGGAGTGCAGGATCCGGTCGGCCCACATGCCGCCCCACCATTCGCGGGCCTCGTCGGTGGCAAAGCACCAGAGGCTTCCGGTGGGCGTCACGTCGTCGAAGCCCGCCTCCAGCGCCCACGACAGCAGGCGCCGGCCGGCGTCCGGCTCGCCACCGTTGGCTCGCGCGGCCTGTTGGTAGATGTCGCGCCAAAAGTCCAGTGCCGCAAGGCGTGGGAACCAGACAAACCCCGCGTAGTCGGCATCGCGAGCGGCCACGATGCCGCCGGGTGTACACACCCTGCGCATCTCGCGCAGCGCGCGCACCGGATCGGCGAGGTGCTGCAGCACCTGGTGCGCGTGCACGACATCGAATGTGTCGTCGGCCATGTCGAGCCGACCCACGTCGGCGGTCGCGAACGAGATGTTGGACAGGTTGCGTTGCTGGGCCTCGGTGCGGGCCGCGTCGAGGACGTCGGCGAATTGATCGACAGCCGTGACCGATCCGGGTGCCACGATGTTGGCGAGGTCCGCGGTGATGGTCCCCGGGCCGCAGCCCACGTCGAGCAGCGATAGCCCCGGCCGCAGGTACGGCAGCAGGTAGCCCGCTGAGTCCGCCGCGGTGCGCCGCTGGTGGCTGCGCAGTGCCGACTCGTGATGTCCGTTCGTGTAGGTGGCTCGGTCGCTCATGACGCAAAGTCTACCGAAGTCCAGTCATAATATGAAACTAGCATCTCACTATGTGAGATGCGTCAGTCTACGGAGACGTTGAGAATCGGACGGTCGACACCGGCTCCGGGACCGTCGAAGTGCCACCACTCGCCGGAATACGGGGACAGCCCGCCGTACTTCATCGCATCGCGCAAACTGGCCCGATTGGCCTGAGCGTCGGCGCTGACACCCTGCGTGGCGAAGGCCGTTGCGCGCGGGGTGAAATCGTCGAAGTCGGTGCCCATGTCGGCCAGACATAGCCCACCCGCGTGACGTTCGGGCGGGCACTGCGGTTGCACGCTGGTAAAGGTCACGTCCACCGAACGCCCCGACTCGTGGCTGTGCGCAAACTGACCCGGCCGCGCCACCCAGGCCGGGTTGGGAACCACATTAAACATCCTGACCTGAACGTCGTGGGGCCGATAGCAATCCCAGAACACCAGCAGGTGCCCCTGGGGACGCAGCGCCGACGCGGCGGTCGCGAGGCCTTGAGCCATGGATTGGTGCACCAGGCAACGGGCGTCGGAGGGATACAACTGCGTGCCGGTGAAGTTGTTGGTCGTCGCGTAGCGCAGGTCGACGACGGCATCGGGGACGACGGTGCGAACGTCGACGAAATCGGCCGCGCGTGCCGCGTCACTGACGGGCGGCACGTCCGGGCCGGCCTGTGCGGTTGTGGCTGCGGATACCGCGACTGCCACTAGCGAGAGAACCAGGCGCACATAACGCATCCCGCCATTGTCGCGGCTGTTCGTCGATTAACCCGGTAGGCCGATGGCGGAAAATACGCCGTCAGGGTCGAACTGCATCTTGACCGCACCCAGGCGCGTGGCGTTGCCGCCATACGCATGCGCGGTCTGCTCGTGCGCGTCCGGCCCCAGCATGTTCGGATAGCCACCGGGCAGGGCGTGCGGCGCCAGGCCCGCGTCGACCCGGTCCGCCCAGCCGATGTGTGCGGTCGCGTCGTCGGGCAGGGCAACGGGCCCGTCATTGATGAACCGCGGCCGATCACTTATGGTCCTGGGTCGCCGATCGGCTAGCCCGTGGTCGGCGGCCCGAAGGAGCAATGGCGATGGCGAAGTTCGGCGTGGGTGTCATGCACAACACGATCAATTCGCGTTTCGGCCCAAAGCCGTTGATCCACGCCGACTACCTGACCGGACTGGCCTGCGGAGCCGACTCGTTCTGGGTCGCCGACCATCTAAATTCGGTTCTGCGGCCGTCGATGTGGAACACCAAGCACGTCGGCGCCGCTCGCATCATCCCGAAGATGGACGCGCACCTCGAACCCTGGACGATGCTCGGCTATCTCGCCGGGCGCAACAAGGCCCGAATGCGGCTGGGGGTGGCGGTCACCGACGCCGGCCGGCGCAACCCCGCCGTCACGGCGCAGGCCGTCGCCTCGCTGCATCTGTTGGCCAAGGGGCGCGCGGTGCTCGGCATCGGAACCGGTGAGCGAGAAAGCAATGCGCCCTATGGAGTCGACTGGTCGCAGCCGGTGGGGCGCTTCGAGGAGGCGGCAGCCACCATCCGGGCGCTATGGAACTCCAATGGCGAGTTGGTCAGCCGGGATTCGGAGTTCTTTCCTTTGCACAACGCGACTTTCGCGCTGCCGCCGTATAAGGGCAAGTGGCCGGAGATCTGGATCGCCGCCCACGGGCCCCGGATGATGCGCGCCACCGGCAAATACGCCGATGGCTGGTTCCCCGGGACGACGCGGGCGGGCGAATACGGTGAGCAACTCGAGATCGTGCGCACCGCGGCCTCGAATGCGGGCCGCGACCCGCAAGCCATCACCCCCGCGCTGATCCGGTTCATTGTGACCGGACGGTCCCGCGACGAAATCGACGAGGTCGTCGACTCCGACATCGCCAAGGTCTTCACCCTCAACTCCCCCGCCAAGGACTGGGAACGCCACGGCGCGCAGCATCCGCTCGGCGCGGACTTCACCGGAGTCCAGGACCTGATTCCGCAATTGATCGACGAACAGACCGCCCTGTCTTATGCGGCGAAGGTTCCGCGATCGCTCGTCCGGGAATTGTTCGCGGTGGGCACACCCGATGAGGTCATCGAACAAATCGCGGAGTTTCGCGACCATGGCCTGCGCTACCCGTCGTGGGCAATGCCGGTGCGATTCAACCGAGTTTGCGCAAAAGCGCGTCCGCGACCACGCCCTACATCAAGGTCGTGCGAGGCCTGCGCAAGCTCTAGCAAGGAGGCGATTGGCAATGCCGATGATTGACCTGACATTCGCGCGTGGCTCCATCGACGACGACGCGTTGAGCCGGCTCACCGACGAATTGGTCAGCGCGCTGCTGCGCGCCGAACGCGCACCCGGCACACCGTTTTTGCGCGACAACACCCTGGTGTATCTACACGCGAAGGAGCCGGCCGAGGTCTCGGTCGGTGGCCGCGGGTCGGGCGAACCCCGGTTCCGGGTAGAGCTCACGGTGTTCGCGGGCGCACTCGACAAGGCCCGCAAGGAACAGCTCGCCGCCGACGTGCACGAGGCGGTGTGTGCCGCGGCGGGAATCGAGCCGCACGGCCCGCGGGCGTTTCAGATCTGGACGCTGATTCACGAAATCCCGGAAGGTAATTGGGCTGGCGGCGGCAACATCATTTACTACCAGCAGGTGAAAGGCCTGGTCGCCGAGTGATGCGGGCAGGTGTGTGAGCTGGACAGCACAATGCTGCAGCATGTGATTTGTCTAACTGTCAACTCTTTATAGCCATTTTCGTTCACTACCTTTGGTAGGTTCCAGCGGAGTCTATGGCTAGGAAATCAATGCGAAAAATCCCCGCGCTGTTGTGCATCGGCGCCAATATTCTTGGAGCGGCTGCGTTTTGCGGAGCAACGGGCGTCGCGGCCGCGGATGTTAGTTCAGGTGGTTCGCTGGTGCCGTTGACGCCGAAGTTCCGGGCGTGCGACTTCACCTGGGCGGTCAATGTGCCGACAATGGGCAAGGGCAGCGGTCAGACGGTCATCAGTAAGGCGTCGAACAAGGTCGTCGCGCAGGTGCAATTGATTGCCGCCGAACCGGGATCCCATTACAACGTCCGACTGATTCAGACGCCCCGAACTTCGGCGGGGTGCGGTGCCGGAGATGCCGGGGTCAGTGCCGGCGGAATCGACACCGACGGCAGCGGCGCGGGCACGGTAACACTGGACGGCCCGATCGCGGCGAATTCCACGGGGGTTTGGGTTTTCGTCGACCGCCCGTCGCCGCACTCGCAGACACCGATCGACTTCTACACGTCGGAAATCGTCACGCCGATCTAGTTGCGCTACAACGTATCTGAGTGATCCGATACGGGGTCGCTACGATGGATTTCATGGCTCCCAAAGTGGCGACCGCGGACGTGGTCAGTCTCCCCGAACTGCTCGAGTTCATCCGGCCGAGACACAAGATGCTGCTGACCACGTTCCGTGCGGACGGCTCGTTGCACAGTTCACCGGTAACCGGTGGCGTCGACGAGCAGGGCCGCATCGTGATTGCGTCGTACCCACAGCGCGCCAAGAGTGCGAATATCCGCCGCACCCCGTCGGCGAGCGTGGTCGTCCTCTCCGATGATTTCAATGGGCCTTATGTGCAAGTCGATGGGGATGCGGAAGTAATCGACCTACCCGAAGCGGTGGAATTGCTCGTCGACTACTTCCGGGTGATCGCCGGAGAGCACTCCGACTGGGCCGAGTACCGTCGCGCCATGATGGATCAGGGCAAGTGTCTGATTCGCGTCACGCCGCGCCGCTGGGGCCCGGTGGCCACCGGAGGTTTTCCGCCGAAATAACGGCTCATGCCGACTCAGGAATGTAAACCCCTTGTCCCTGGGCCAATTTCTCCAACGTGTCATACGCCATCCACACGAAGCCCTTTTCGCCCCAACGTCTTCCCCAGCTGTTCTGAATGCGGACCGCGCCGGTGGACTTCGTGTACGCGTCGTCGTAGCCGACGATGACCATCACATGCCCAGACTTCTTGCCGTTTTTGTCGCGGCTTAGCTTTCCATTCCCGACGTAGGGCGAGGGCTGGCCGCGGTAGTGCGAAAAGTCGGTGTACAGGGAGGTGCCAAAAGCGATCGGCGTACCCGACGCGATGACGGCGCGCAAATTATTCAAACCCTCGGCGCCGGTGACGTGGGTCAACTTGTACTCGGGGACACGGAAGCGGGGATCCGGCGGAATGGTCTGCGAGCCGTACTCGCCCCACTCCACCCGACACGTCGCTTTGAATCCCGGCTTGTGGTTGGGGGCGGCGGCCAGCGATGGAGTGCCGCCGTTATCTCGAAGCCAATCCAGACATTTGGTGATTTGGCCGCCGTGGCAGGTGTTCTCGGGGGTCTTGTTCGCGATTTCGTAGCGAATGTAGGCGTAGTCGGGTCCGGCCTGGCGGTCGGGACTGGTTGGCGGTGTGCGGCTTTTGCGGGCCGCGTAGAACGTCGCGAGGCCGTATACGGAGCCCCACACGAAGCAATTCGGCATGGTCTGCCGCCCGACCGGCGGTAACCACTCCCCGGGGACCGCCGCTGCCGGCGGTACTTCGCCCGGGTGCCTGGGCCTTTCCGTCTCCCCCAGCTCGGGGATGTCGGGGTCGTATCCGTAGGAGGTGAGGTCGACCAGTTCTTCGCTCTGGCTTTGGGTTGCGCTTGGGCTCTGACTCTGTTCGTGGCCGCCACACGAGGGCAATGCCGCTGCCACGGCGCCGGCCACCGACAGGCTCAGCAGCGAGCGCCGGTTGATCCCTGGATCCACGGGCTCTCCTAGGACACACGACAAAGTTGCCAACGACGCCTAACAACCTAATTGCGTCCAACCGTGCTCGCCCGGCATTGCAGAAGCGCGGTTGGCCAACCACGCGGGACCAACAATGATCCCAGTGAGGATGTCGCGACAGCGCTCGGCGCCTACATGCGGATAGCGAATACCCTGACGGCCGCGTTCACGCGATGCCTCAGAACAATCGGTATCGCGACCTACAGAGAGCGGGACGGCGACAACGTGTTTGCGTATCTTCTGGTCGCCCGCCTACGCAACGTCCGTTACAGCAAATCGGCGCCCGTACCTTGGGCACCGCGCCTACGTCCGGTAGTCCAGTTGTCGGCTTGGTCGAACAGCTCTGCCGGGTGACTTCGGCTGTCGCAACGCTTAGCGCCTCCGAGGCAAGATGACTCATACCCTCGACGGCATCAGCGATGAGGCGCGCCCAGGGCGCTACCCAATGCGGCCACATTATTTTCCGGTGAAACAAGTTGCGATCCATCGTTGTAACAGCCCCCAATCGTCTGGTGATTGCAATTGCTGTACGGCGGAGAGCCGGGACGGACGCTGTCGTCGGCGTCAATTAGAAGTCGCTGATACCGACAGGATGCGCAGCAGTCCATAAACCAACTGCCATGCATTGATGTTGGACATAACGGTCGAAATAGTGGCTTCCAGTGACTATCGATTTCAGCAAAAATAAGAGGAAATACCGGCAGAGCCAGCATCACACCCCACTAGCGGAGACAAGCCGCCGATCTTCACAGTTAACGGTACGGACGTCCCGAAATGCGTTCTCAGAGAGAACACAAAAGCCCAGTACAACGCCATCAGCCTTTTGATCAAGTCACCGGGCTCTCTCTGAGTCGGACTGGTAAATCGGTCGCCGATGAATACGGCTTCCACATCAGGAAAGATATGATTGAAATCAACATAATTAGCAGCAAAGCCCACGCGGCCGCGTCGAGTGATCCCTGCACAGCTCGTGTCTCGAGATAGATGCGCAGCCCGAGCGTGATGACAGCCGATGAAATCGGCATCACCACCAAAGCGGCCAAAGGGACCGGTGGGTATCTTTTCGCTGCGAGCGCTACCGCCATCATCAAACCCTTTCGTTACCCGGAGTTAACGTTCGCCTAGTTGTGAATCCGTACCACGCCAGAACCGCGAGGCGCGATCGTCGCCTGCAGGAATTAACGGTTTCTTGACGTCGCGCACCGGATAATTTTCACGGTTTCTTGACACCCTTGCGTCGTGGATTCGCACCAGCTCTGCGGCGGACAGGAAGCCCGTTGGCGCCTTCAGCAGCAACCTGCATGACCCGGGCGTGGTCATCATTGGCGGCCGAGGCGCGTGCAGGTCCGGGCCTCAGAGTACCTGTCCCGCAACAGAGTTGGTGGATGCTGGTATCGAGCGAGCGCCCATAGTTCTCGCGCTTCGCAGGTGATGCCGATAAACAGCAAGACGGTTCGTCGCGAGCGGCACTTAGGCTGTGGCGCGACTAGTGCGACCGCCAAATTTAGAAAGCCCTGGCGATGCCGTCGACAACGGGGCGCATAGCCGAGAATCGCACACCCCATAAGCAGGCCAGGTTGACGAAGCTGGTTGTGAACCTCCGTGACCTCGCCTTACGCGTCTTGCTGATCAAAACCCAGTCGGCCACAGCGGGCTAAGAGATGCGCCCGTGAGTCCACCCGTCCCACGGTTGTTCCGCGCGAGCGTGCGCGATTGCCCGCCCGTGCCTCCGCAGCTCGCGCCCGGCCTCAGCGGGTCGTTCAGCAAAGGTGTAAGCAAATCGTATATAGCGATAGTTCCGCTTGCACCGATGGGCGATCAATCGATAATCGTTATCACAGTTTCGGAGGGGAAGTCGGGACTTTTCGAGGGGGAAAGTCGTCGTGAGTTTAGCGCATATCCTTTCCTACGCATCGCGAGTGGGAACCTTCTCGATCAGCACACTCAGTGCGGGCTCCAGCAACCTCTGCGATTTGGTTTCACAGATCAGCGAGATTCGCGCTCAATTTCGTTCCAACGGTCGCAAACCCGCAGATGTCGTGCTCTTTCACGGCCAGCAGGGACCCGCCGCGTTTGTGACCTTCTGGGCATGTGTGCTCGAGGGGCTTGTGTTCGCGCCGGTGGATACAACTTGGCCCGACTTTCGCTTGCGTCAACTCTGCGAGCGCATCAAACCCGACCAAATCGTCGCCGAGCCGCTGTCAGACCAACGGTGGGAAGGTCTGCGTCCGGGTTGCCCAGTAGAGGTGGTGGGGCCCGGCCGGCAGCGGCAGGGACATCCCAGGATCGCCGAGCCGGTGTCGGTGCCACCGACAGCGCCAGCGGCTTATCTGTGCACATCAGGTTCAACGGGTACGCCAAAAATTGTCGTGCTGAGCCATGGCGCGCTGGCCGGAAGTGCTCAACGCGTTGTGGACGCGTTCGGCTGGCGCAGTGACGAGACACTTTTGAACTTGCCTGAGCCACACACGATTAGTGGCTTACGCAATGCGCTCATCGCCGCTCCGCTGCTCGGGGTTCGCAGCGTCGCGCTTCCACCGCGCGACCGGCGAACCGTTTTGCACATTGTCGATGTTGTCCACGAGAAGGCGGTGACACGGCTCGTCGCCGCTCCGCTTGTGCTTCGACAGATCAACTTGATGGGCCGCCGGATTTCGCCTACGCAACTGGCTTCGCTGCGCGCTGTGTATTGCACGGGCGCCGATCTACATATGGCTGAAACCCAGGTTTTCCACGCCGCCACCGGGGTTCCGGTGATCAATTACTACGGTCTGACCGAGAGTGCCGGAATCTGCCTTTCACAAGTGGTCGAGAATTGGGATCCGCTTGACGGATCACTCGGGTGGACGGTCGGCGTGGAAGCGCGTCTCGTGGATGAAGCGGGAAACGTTCTCGGGAGTGGCGGCGCCGGCGAGCTCCAGGTGCGCATGGTCGAACCTGCGCCCCACTATCTCGACGACCCGGTGGCCACAGCGTCCCTCTATGCCGGCGACTGGCTGCGCACGGGCGACATCATGCGGCGCGACAGCCAGGGCCGTCACTTCCTCTTGGGTCGAACCGGGCTATTCATTAACAGTGTCACGACGGAACGTATCTCGCCTCAGCAAATCGAGGCAGTGCTGGAACGGCACCCAATTGTGTGTGAGGCTGCGGTCGCTGGCGTAGCTGACTTGCACGGCGGCGAACGCATAGTCGCGATCCTCGTCACCGGCGGTGAAGAGTTGAGCCTTGACACCAAACGCGAACTTGCCGCGCTGGTCTCATCACGCTTGGGCCCGACCCATGTTCCGACACGGTTCGAGTTGACCACTGCGCTGCCCAGGGCGGCGACCGGCAAACTCCTGCGCCGCGAATTGGTCGAGCTGGTGAGCAATGATTGACACAACCATCGACGATGCGCCTAGCACCGCTGGGTCACGCTGCTACGCAGCGCTAAAGACCGACGCTGCTGCTGACACCCCGTGGCTGGTGACCGAGAGAGTGCAAATCACGCACGGCGAGTTGCATGATCGGATCGGCAGAGTTGGCGCCTTACTGCAAAAGCGGGGCATCACGGTCGGTTCGCGGGTGGTCATCGCAACCTCGAGCGATAAGGAAGCGGCGATGCTGTTCATCGCCCTGATATGTCACGGAGTTACCGCCGTCAACCTTGATGCTGATACAGGCCCCGAGCGCGCTGCCGCCCTGATCACCAAGGCCAAACCGGTGTTGACAATCGCGGACAGCGACCTGGTAAAGCATTGGTCTTTGACAGCGATGACGGCGCCTATCTTGGAAATCACAGGCGCCGCAACGCCTTCCGGGGTGCTCAGTCGTCTACTGGGTAAGTCTCCCCAAAGCGGTCTCCAAGCCGAACTCGCAGCGCAGGATTTGGTCGCTCCGCCTACCAGCGTCCCGGCCGAAACCATTGCCTACATCATGTTCACGTCGGGCACTACCAGCCAGCCCAAAGGGGTGGGCATCAGTCACCGTGCCCTGTTTGCTCACCTCGAAACCTTGGCAAAGGTCTACGGATATGGGCCGCAGAGCCGCATCCTGAATCCGCTCATGCTCTCGCATGCAGACGGCATGATCCAGGGCCCGGTAATGGCTTTCTTCACTGGTGCGACTGTCTACCGCCCGATGGACTTCCAGGTTGCGGCGGTTTCGGCATTACTCGATGCCGTCTACCAGTTGCGTATCACCCACATGATCGCGGTGCCAACCATGCTCGCGCTCATGCTGCGACTTGGCCACGATCAGCGAGACTCCTTCCAGGGCGGCGACTTTCGTTACATGATCTCGTGCGGCGCGCAACTGGAAAGCGCGCTGCAGACCGCCTTCGTAGACAACTACGGAGTGGCCGTGGTCAACGTCTACGGACTTACGGAAACGACCGGGGGGCGTTTTCGCGCGCACTGACGATGACACCGGCGCAGCTGGCAGCATCGGCCAGCCGGTCGACTGTGAATTGCGCATCGTGGACGACGCGGGCCACGAGGTACCGCCCGGCGCTGCGGGAGAACTGACGGTCCGCGGAAAGATGCTGATGTCCGGCTATTTTGACGAGCCGGCACTGACCGCCACGGCACTTCGCGACGGCTGGCTTCACACCGGGGACATCGCTCGCCTCGGTAGCGACGGCAATTACCGAATCTGCGGTCGGAAGAAAAACATTGTTATTCGTGGTGGCTACAACATCCATCCAGAGGAAATCACCGAGGTTCTTCAGATGCACCCGAGCGTGACAGAAGCGGTGAGCTTCGGGCGACTCGATCCGATATGGGGCGAGACTCTCGTCGCGTTAGTAGTCGCGCGCGATGTCGCGGTTTCAGAACTCCACGAGTACTGCGCCATGCACCTGGAACCACGCAAGTTGCCGACCCGAATAGTCATCGTGCCGAAGTTGCCACGGGGCCGCAGCGGCAAGGTGCTCTTGGATCAGGCCAGCACGATGGTCGCGGCCGCTGAGGTGTCTCATAGTGCCAGCGCCGGAGGATCGACCGGCGCGATAGAGGACCGGTTGCTCGATGTCGCCGCACGTTGTTTCAAACAACCACGCGCCGCACTCCGGCTGACCAGTTCACCCGAAGACATTTCCGGCTGGGATTCTTTGGCGCACATGGAGTTCGTCGTGGCGATCGAAGCGGAGTTTGGTATCGAGCTCAGCGCGCGAGATATCATGGGACTCACCAGGTTAGACAAAGCTCTCCCCCTGGTTCAGCGGTGACACGGCGGCATCCACCCATCTGGGTGTTTCCAGCCGCGGTGCTCCTCGTCGCGCTGATTTGTGGGTTGTCCCTCGTAGCCGGCAACCTGGCGGTGCCGCAGGTACTGCACCTCGAACGCCTCAATTCTCCTGCCGGCACCTTACATGTTGTGGTCATCGGTACTTCTAAAGTCCGGTACGGAATCGACTACGATGATCGGTTCGCTAAGCGGCCCGGGGTTCCCAATGGCCTTGTGTTTCATCGCATCACGCGCGATGCCGGTACGCCGCGATTGCTCGAACCCGCGTTGATTGCATCGCTGGCGCACCCTCCGGACTTGTTGCTGATTGAAAGCGATCTGCTGCTGGTCGATCAGCGCTCATACTTTGACCATCCCCGGTGGTCGACGACGTGGCCGGAGTTCCAAGTCTATCTAGGCCATTTGGGGCAAAACCTCGCGCTGCTCCTAGATGGCGGACCCGGGTATGACGGCAACGAGGGCGTCGACCGATGGCTCAGCCCGCCAGCCTGCTCGCAGCTGCGACAAGGCTACGCAGAAAAGGCCGCCGGCTGGCGGATTGCCCGACCCGAGGCGATAACCCGGTTTACGACCCTGCTTAAACAGTTGGCTCATCGCGGCACGACGGTGGTGCTGCTGGATGTTCCCGTCTCGGCAACAGCGGGCCGCCTGCAACCTGTCGGTCTGCGCGACGAGGCGGCTCACCACCGCCAACAGCTGCAGGCGGAGCTGGGGGCGCAATCCTGGTCGCCCCCACCGTTTCCGGAAAGCAGCTACTGCGACTTGGGGCATTTCAACGAAGACGGCCGAAAGCGCTACAGCGCCTGGTTAGCAACACAAATCATTGCGTGGCAGGAGTCCCGCCATTAGCGATGCGGTCCTTCTCTGCTGGATTCTTGGCTGTAGCGGGCTTGCGGCGGTCATGTCGTGGCGCCTTCCGCCGCGCTGGCGAGCGACTGGGATAACAGCCAGCGGCGCGCTGATCCTCGCTGTGCTCTCTGCGTCATCCCTGTTGATTCTTGCGATTTGCGCCGGTTGGACCTTCTACGTCGCACGCCGATGGATCCGCAGGCGCGGCGTGCTGCCGATCGCTGTGGCGGTGCTCGCGGCGTTCTACGCAGCGAATCTCTACTTTGGTAAGGGCAATGGCGACGGACTCACCCAGCGCGTGGTACTTCCACTTGGGATGGCTTTCTATGTCCTGCGGCTGGTGCACTACCTCTTCGAGGCATTTAAGGGCAACCTTCGTGCGCACGATTTCGGCGAGTACCTGGCCTATCATTTTTTGCCGGGGTCCCTGCCGCTAGGTCCGATCCATCGTTTCGACGAATTTCTCCGCGGCTGGCGCAGGCGGCGCTTCGATCATCCTGCATTCGTGCATGCGATGCAGCGCATCCTGTACGGACTCGTCAAGGTCGTCGTGGTGGGCAACTACAACCTGGGCCTCCAGCTCAGCCCGTACGTGGCGCACTGGCGAGAAACCAGTGGCCCGCTCGGTAGCTATCTCGCCGATTTGCATTACTGGACATTGCTGTATGTGGTCTTCAGCGGGTACAGCGATATCGCAATCGGATTCGGCGCCCTTACCGGTGTCACACTCCGCGAAAACTTCAACTGGCCGTTCATCGCGCGGAACATCTCAGATTTCTGGCAACGGTGGCACATGTCGCTGTCGAGCTGGTGCCGTGACTATGTGTATATCCCGGTACTCGCAGTCAGCCGCCGGCCGTCGCTGGCTCTCGTCTCGAGCATGGTGATTCTTGGGCTGTGGCATTCGCTGACGCTTCATTATCTGCTGTGGGGCTTGTATCACGGCATCGGTCTCGCTGCCCATCGCCGCTATCGGACGGCACGTGGCGAGCCGCAAACTCGGGGCCCCGTGGCAAGTCGCGTGATTCAGGTAGCGACGACCGTACTCACGTTGAACTTCGTGGTGCTCAGTTTTCAAGTCACCGATCTGGTCGAAACATGGCTTCTTGCAGGAGGTGTGTGATGTATACGTGGTGTTGCGCTCGGCTGCCGCGTCGGTTGGTCGACGTCGTGTGGACGTTATGGTACGCATTTTTTCTGGTACAGGTCATCGAGTGCCTAGTTGCGCCAGGGACCGCGATCTTTTACATGCACGGGTAGTGAGATGCATGAGTCGCTGCTCGAAATCCTGTGCTGCCCGGCCTGTCTGGGTGGACTAGACCCAAACGTGTTGGTCAACGGCGGACCGAACCTGGTCTGGGGCAGCCTGAGCTGCTCGGAGTGCGGATTGGGCATTCCGGTCCTGGAGGGATTCGGGTTCTTCACCGAACCACTGCCATCTGGCCAAATACCTGATCTGATGGCTTTGCGCCGGCTTGCTCGATCACTGCTCGGCTCAGCTACCGACTTCGAGCAGTACCAGTCCGTACGTTGGAAGCGAGGAGTCCTCGAATCCTATGCCGCGTTTCACCCGTTCAACGAATCCACCCGCGCGCTTGAACCACTGCTCCCCCACGTTGAGCCCCTACTCCATCCGGGCGATCTCATATTGGACGTGTGGTGTCGAACCGGCTGGAGTGGTGAGTATCTTGCCGCACGTTTTCCCCGGCAGCGAGTGCTGTCGTTGTGGGAGGGCAACAGCAGTGTCATGGGGTATCGAGGTTTCCGCTACCTGCTCTCCGATCGCGCCACGAATCTCGATGTGTGCTTTGTGAATCCGGGTGAGCCCTGGCCGTTTCGTGACGAATCGATGACGCTGTTACACGCCGCAGATAGTGTCCATCGCTTCCCCTGGCCCCATTTTGGTGCCGAAGCACTTCGGGTGACCAAACGCCGCGGTGCTGCGGTGTTCCCCCACGTGCACCTCAGCAACAGCGAGCCCGACCCGTTCTTCGAAAGAGGTGGCCGCCATCTGCATGGCCGCCAATACCATTCGTGGCTGTCCGCCGCCGGCGGGGTGCGCGACGCCGACGGGTGGGTTTTCAGTGAGTGCACTCTCTTCAACGGCCCGTCAACCGCGGTTCTCGTTGATGACTGTGAGACTTCGGATTACAACGGTGTCCTCGCGCTGATACCCAGACATCGTCCGCCTCCGGAAACACCTTCCCACCTGCGGGCGGAGTCAACTCGATACGCGGTGAATCCACTTTTCAGCCTTAGCATTTCGAGAGGTCAATGGCGGGTGAACCCGAACCTGCATGGCAAGAGCGTGGCCCACCTGCTCGGCCGTCATCCGGTGTACGAGGACAGACTGCCGGATGAAGCCGTTGATGTGCAGGACTCAACCCTGTCAGCATATTTGCTCGCACTGGTCGGCCAGACGACCGAGCAGATATCGGCGGCGTTTGATTCCGGGCTGCCAGTACGAGACTGGCTGCAGTTCCTCGAAGAACAGGAGCTGATTCGCGGTGTGCCCATGTCGGCGGCCGGGCATCGAATGCAGCGTTTTCACGCGAATCAGTGGGCATCCGAACCGTTGCCGGGTTCTGGTCAGCCATCCAGCACGTCTCAGAATTGCCCTTCACTATCGCGGGGCAGAACATATCCGGCCCCGGCCTCTACGAGTTGGCGCGGCTTTTCGCGAGCGCGATGTCGGGACATAACCGTGAAGACCAGGTTGTCAACGTCGTTGGCAACGGCCTTTTATTGTTGTGGTTCGCCCTCGTCAGCGCGTCCTGCGGAGCGAACGTGCGGCTAGAAGCGCAGGCTACCGATCTTCCGGCTGATTGCGGCCTGCTGGTATGGGAGAGCGACAGCGAAACTCCCGAATTCTGGATCGGCCCTCCCGATGCCGTGTCGCCCACAGATTCGGTCAATCTGCTTGAAATGCTTTCGGACGCAATCCCAGTCGACGAGCTGCCTCTTCGCGACACAGCCTTCCTCCGGATCCCCGTCGACGGTGGGTATGTGAACATCACGCTCGCGCACTTCCTTGAAGCGAGCGCCTCGATGCTTCATCAGACGGACGGGCGAGTGCACACGAGGCGTAATGACAGCCAGCTAAGAGACTTGCTCACGCTTGTTCAAGCAATCCAGGAAGCTGCATTTAAGCCGTAACCGCACCGCGCAGGGCCTCGCCGAAACGTCGTGTACATCCGATAAGTTGCTTCTGCGGCGCGATCAACTATATCCACGAAAGCCCATGCGGAATCTCAGCGTTCAAATCCGGTGTCGTAAAAGCCAGTGCAGATTCGGACACAGCGGGATAACCGCCATCAGCTTGGCGAAAATCTCATCAATGAAAGACCACGGCATCCACCACAGTGCCTCCAGCATTGCCGGCAACGGCGAAACTAGTTCCGGAACAAGACCGCCCCTCGAGGAACCGCAGTTGGCGCCCACCCGCGCGATCCCTCTTCAAGGGAATCAGCTACCCGAAGGTGCAGGCTGTGGTTGCAACGAGCACAAGAGTTGTTGTGCTCATAATCGGTTTCTTTCTGTGTGGCCATTAAGTCCATCGCAAGGTGGACGTATCGCGTTGCGACCCAAGGCGATACAGTAGATGCTCTTCAGGTTTGTCCAACATCGGACATTGCGCAGAGATCGATAAGTCGACAGGGTCGTAGGGAGGTCAACCCTGATGCCGGGAATCAGCTTTTGTGAGCCTGATTGCGGGTCCGCCGCTAGCTCACCCGGTGGACTAGCTACCGCGTCCGATCGCGTTGAGCAGGCGTCCAAAGGGGCGATTGAGAAGGCGCTCTAGTTGGCTCGTCAAGAGCGCGGAGGGTAAAGGCTGGAGTGGGGTCAATACCCTGGTGGCCAGGGCCGGGATTGGACCGGCGACCTTCCGCTTTTCAGGCGGACGGGATAGCCACTGACCTGCGGTTTAACGCCGTTCATGCGCCGAATGCGGCGCGCTGAGCGCGTCTGACGCAGGCTGCTCGTCCGACGATCGGACACAAACCGGACACGGTGATCGCACTCCCGACAGGGAACCCCTCACCACCCGTCACTCAGTGATGCGCGCGTTGGGCTCCCGGGGAGCAGCTGCCCGATGCCCAACATCACGGGGTCGACGGCGCGTCCAACGAGGACGCCAGCGGAGCGACCCACTGTTGGACCGACCACAACCCTAACGGCCAGCCGGAACACGACCGGAGTCGCGGACGCCGGTAGACCGCGAGTGCCCGGGACCGCCAATGCCGCAGGGCCCGAGAGCGACAGCGGCCGGTCGGACGGCGGTCGCGGCGTAGGCCGTGTTCCGGCTGGCACCAACGGGTTTGATATATGTCCCAAAAGTGTCCGCGGTGCCGTCGATGACGGCGTTGATGCGGAACTGTCGGCAACGGATGGCCTGGGGCTGCGGTCACCAGCCCTGAGGTGGTGGCTCGGCGGCACCACTTTTTGACCAGGCCCAGCCGTACGCTTGTGGCGGGGACTGGCTGGGTGTGGAAACTACGTCAATGGGCGTGGAGCTGCCCGAACAATTTTCAGAGCGCTTGGCGCTTTGGGAGCAGGCGTCGTGCAGATCGCGCGCGGTTTCCTTCTAAGTGCGTGCAGCTTCCAGCGCCAGTGCGACTTGAGCCAGCCAAAAATTGTCGGCCAGCGGTCGCCCGGTGAGTTCGGCGAATCGGCGCAACCGGTAGTTGATGGTGTTGCGGTGACAGTGCAGCTCGTCGGCGGTCGCCGAGACGGACTGACCGCGCTGTAGCCAGGTGTACACCGTGGTGAGGATGGGTTCGCGCCGTTCAATCGGCAACTCGAGTACCGGGCCCAGCGTGGCTCTGACAACCGATGCGGCGGCGTCTGGCGAGCTGGCGAGCAACACCGCCATGACGTCGCGGTCGTAACGAATAGTCGGGCGACCGGCCGAGGAAGCGGACGCGGCGACTTGCGCTTGAGCCCGGGCTTTAGAGCAGTCAGCGATGTCGGTGAAGGGGCTGCTGAGGCCGATCGTGACGGCGATGTCGGCGCAGATGTTGCTGGCAATGCCGTCGAGTGCGTCGGAGCGGTTCGGTCGAAGCGATACGACCCCCAACTGCGCATGCGACGCAAGGCGAAACCACGAGTCGTAAACAGCCGAGTGCGCCGAGATCAGCGTTTCAATATCAGGGGGCGACTGCTGGGCTGAAAGCTCTGCACTGGTGGCCGCGATGATCGTGAACTGACCTGTCCGTGGGAGGCCGAGGGCGGCGACCGCGTCCCAGAACGGCGCTCCGATGCTGGACTCGTTGAACAGCACCGTGTCAAGCAAGGCCGCGCGAACTTGCTCGTTGCGCCGCGCGTCGCGGATGTCGATTTCGCGGAAAACAGCATGTGCGCGAAGCGAATTGGTGTTCATCCAGGCGAAGATGGACGGTGTCGCCGCAATGAGGGCTTCCTTATCGACTTCGTTTGTGTCCGCCAGACGTGCGAGCTCATCCCAGATAGCCGCCCCGCCGAGGCGGTAGGCGTGCAATAGATTCGACAGTGTCAGGCCCTGGCCGGCGCGGTGACGCATTCGGTGTGCGGTGTCGAGATTCCAATGGCCAGGATCGGCGCCGAGATCAATCCAGTCGAGCATTTCTGCGAGGTAGTCGGCGATGTTCTCGCGGACAGATTCGACGCCGTCGTCACCGCTGGGCAGGAAGTCCGGGACTTCAGTAGCAAGCTGAGTGAGCACCTTCGTCACGATCTCGTCTGACTGTTGCCGCACGCGATCGACGAGCACTGTTGGCGGTCGCTGCTTCAACATGTATCGAATCGTAAAGCGCCGCACGTCGCTGTGCCGGGGCACAAGGTTAGAGATCGCGACTTTGGGCTGCCGTTCATTGTGAAGCCCACTCGCGGCGACCACGATTCATGTCATGAACGCCGCCCCTGAGCAGACCATCGTTTTGGTCCACGGCCTATGGATGACGCCGTTCGCCTGGGAGGACTGGGTCGCCCATTACCGCGCTCGCGGCTTCTCCGTCCTGACACCGGGCTACCCCGGCGTAGCCCCGGGGCCGGCCGGAGTCGCCGCGCTGCGCGAGAACCCCCAACCCTTGGCCGACCTTGGGGTGCGGGAGGTGTTCGATCATCTCGCCGAGATCATCGAAGAACTCGCCGAGCCGCCAATACTGATGGGCCATTCCTTCGGCGGTACGTTCGTCCAGCTCCTACTCGACGCCGGCTATGGGCAGGCCGGCGTGTCGATCGACGGTGCTGCCGTCAAAGGCATTAAAGCGCTGCCGTTATCGGAGGTCCGGGCTACATTTCCGGTATTGAAGAATCCTGCCAACCTGCACCGCGCGGTGCCCATAACAGCCGAGCAATTCCATTACGCGTTCACCAACACACTCACCGAAGCCGACTCCGCGAGCGCCTACGAGCGGTACACGGTTCCGGTCCCGGCGCGGATCTTGTTCCAGGGCGGCCTGGCCAACGTCACGCCCCACGCGGCCACCACCTACAACTTTGCCAACGACGATCGCGCGCCGCTGCTGTTCATCGCCGGCGGCCACGACCACATCCTGCCGCCCGCTGTGCAGCACGAGAATTACACGAAAAACGCCAAACACTCGGCCGCGATCACCGCCTACAAGCTCTTCCCTGAGCGAGACCACTTCACCTGCGGCGCACCGGGATGGGAAGAAGTCGCCGACTTCGCCTTGAGCTGGGCGCTGAACCCCGTGTCCGGGGAACTCGATTGACCTCTTTCACACCTTCGTACGAAAGCAACGGCCACCCATGACCACAGTGCGCGACGCCATCCTCGACCTGTTCCGATCACACAATTTGACCACCTGGTTCGGTAACCCCGGCTCGTCGGAATTGGCACTGCTGCAGGACTTTCCCAACGACTTTCGCTACTTCCTTGGCTTGCAGGAGATGATCCCGGTCGGCATGGCCGACGCCTACGCGCAAATCACCCGCCGTCCCGCCCTGGTCAATCTGCACACCGCACCTGGCATGGGTAACGCGCAGGGCCAGATCTACAACGCCTACGTCAACAAGACGCCGCTGGTCATTACCGCGGGCAATCAGCGCCGCAACATGCAAAACCAGTACTGCCTGCTGACCAATCACGAACCGACCACGGCGCCAAAACCGTTCGTAAAGTGGGCTGCAGAGCCGGCGACCGCCAGTGAGTCCCCGGCGGTGCTCGCCCGGGCCATCCACCTGGCCACCACCCCGCCGATGGGCCCGGTGTTCGTCTCGCTGCCGATGGACGACATGCCGATCGAACTGACCGACGACCAGCTCGCCGATATCTCGGTGGTGCGCGATCGCACCGTGACCCACGCAACGGGCTTTCCGACCGAGCTGGCCGAGCAAGTCGGCGCACAACTCGACGCCGCCTCGTCGCCGGTGATCGTGGTGGGTGGCGACATCGACCGCTACGACGCCTACGACGCGGTGATCGAGTTGGCCGAGCGCACCGAATCACCCGTCTACACTGCACCTTTGACCGGTTGGAGCGGGTTCCCGGAAAATCACCGGCTCTACCACGGCGCCCTGCCTCCGGGGGCGGGATGGATCTCCGGCCTCCTCGCCGGCCACGACCTGATCCTCACCATCGGGACGCCGGTCTTCCGCTACTACCCGTTGGTGCCGGGGCCCTACCTGCCCGAGGGCGCTCGCTTGATCCAGATCTCCAACGATCCCGACGAGGCCGCCCGCGCCCCCGTCGGCGACGCAATCGTCGCCGATATTCGCACCGCGACAAAGGCTTTAGCGGCGACAGTGAATCGCACTCAGCGCTCCGCGCCCGAGCCACGCGCCGCGGTCCCCGAGCGGGTGTCGGAGCAGGTGCCGCTGAAGCCCGCGGATCTGTGGACCGCTGTCGCTCACGCCGCACCCGCGGACACCCTGTGGGTCAGCGAAGCAGGCAGCAACGAGATCACCATGACCGAAAGCATCCGTCCGGGCAATCCGCGGTCACATCTGTCGGCCGCCGGCGGCGGACTCGGCTGGGGGCTACCGGCATCCGTCGGTGCTCAAATCGCGGCTCCCGACCGTCCGGTCGTGTCCTTGATGGGCGACGGCTCCATCCACTACGCGATCACCGCCCTGTGGAGCGCCGCACACTACAACATCCCCCTCACCATTGTTGTGGCGTCCAACGCCGAATACGGCGTGGTCAAAGAGTTCGGCGTGTGGGAAAAGACCCCGAACGTCCCCGGACTCGACATCCCCGGGCTCGACATCGTGGGAACTGCCGCCAGTTACGGCGTCGACGCCCACGAAGCACACAGCTCCGACGAGGTATTCGAGCTCGTCAAAGCCGGCATCGCCGACCGCAACCGGCCCACCCTGATCAACGCCCGCACGACACCCGTGCCCGCAGGCTTCGGCAGCTAGGAAACAGCTGGTGGATGACACGATCGTTTCGGCTTTCACCGCGGCCCTTCAGGGAAGCGACACAGTGGCCACCGACAAGGCCACGCTGGCCGAAAACAGCAAAGACTATTGGGGTTTCGGCCAGCAGCCTGGTCTGGTGTTGCGCCCGCGCAGTCGTGACGACGTCGTCGCCGCAGTCAAAATCGCTGCCGAGCATGGCATTTCGTTGGTCACCCGCGCCGGCGCATCGAACTGCAGTGCCGGAGTCATGGCCGGCGCGGACCGCGCGGTGATCGATCTGACACAGCTGAACCAGGTCCTCGACATCAACCCGACATCCCGCACCGCCCGCGTCCAGCCCGGTGTCATCAATTTCGATCTGCAGCAGCAGCTCGCCCCACACAAGCTGGTCTTCTCACCCGACCCGGTATCGGCACATCTGGCGAGCGTCGGCGGCAACATCATCGAAAACGCCGGCGGGCCACACGCTCTCAAATACGGCGTCACCTACAACCACGTCCTCAGCGTCGAAGCAGTTCTGGCTGACGGCACCGTAATCAACCTCAGCGCCGCCGACGACGGCCCGGATCTACTCGGGATTCTGATCGGGTCGGAAGGTACCCTCGCGATCCTCACGGAGGCGACCGTCGCGTTGCGCCCCATCGCGCCGGTCACTCGCAGCCTGATGGGCAGCTTCAGCACCGCCCGGGCGGCGGCCGAAACCATCTCCGCGATCATCCATACCGGGACTGTGCCCGCGGCGGTCGAATGGCTCGACCGAGCCGGCATCAACGGCCTGCAGCAGTTCACCGACACCGGATATCCCACCGACGCCGACGCGATCGTCCTCATCGACGTCGACGGGACCGCCGCCGAGGTCGACCGCGACGCCGCGATCGTCGAAAAGGTCTTGCGACAACACGCCACCGAAGTGCGCCGCGCCGACGACGACGACGCCCGCGCCAAGCTCTGGTACGGACGCCTGCACGCCCCGACGCCGTCGTGCACAGCGGCAAAGGCTTCTTCATCGGCGACGTCACCGTTCCACGCCAACACATTCCGGAGATGCAGCAGGCAATCCAGGACGCCGCCAAACGTCACTCGGACGCCCTGCTGTTCATCGCCGTGACCGGACATGCCGGAGACGGGGACCTACACCCGACCACCTTCTATGACAAGGAGAACCCACACGCGGCCGCGGCTTTGGAGGCCGCCAACAACGAAATCATCGAAGCGGCATTGAGGCTGGACGGCACCATCACCGGCGAGCACGGCGTCGGCACCGAGAAGATCCAATTCATGACCAAACGCTTCACCCCGGTCGAGATCGCCGCCCAACGCGCCCTCAAGCAGGTCTTCGATCCCGCGCACACCTTCAACCCCGGCATCATGCTGCCCGAACCCTCGCCCGAAGAGCCCGCGCTGCCCGCGTTCGAAGCCGCCGTGCGCGCGGCACTCGAAGGTCATCCGACCTCCGCGACGAACGCCGACGGCGACGACACCACGGTTGAGGTCAACACCGGCAACTTGAATCTGGTGGTCGGTGCCGCGGTCACCCTTGGCGACCTCTCACGCACACTCCACGAACAAGGCGTGACCTGCCCGGCCATCCCCACTGAGGGCCTCGATCGCACTGTCGGCGAACTGATCGCCAACGCGACCGCCGAGGAACGTCGAGAAGTCCGCCACGGATTGCTCGGCGTCGAGGTTGTCCTTCCCGACGGCGCCGCCGCGGCCCGCTTCGGCGGCCAGAACATGAAAGACGTCGCGGGCTACGACACCAAACGGCTATTCATCGGCGGCAGAAACGCATTCGGGACGATCACCCGCGCTGTCTTCAAGATTGCGGTCGCACGGTAGACCGATGTCCTGGCAGATGCGTGCCATCGCTACCTACGGGCGACTCGTCCGTCGACCTCGCACCTACGCAACTGAGCGGAGCGCCCGCGCTTATCTCAACCGGCCCAAGAAAAGCGGGGAACCGCCCTCTCGGCTCGCAACGTCGCCTCGTTACCATCTGGCCGGTGCTACCTTGGGCGGGTTCGATTGCTACACAGTGCAATCAGCGAACAGTGAGCCCATTCCTGCCCGGGGGCCGTCGGTGGTCTACATACACGGGGGCGCCTACGTCAATCAGATCCAGCCCGCGCACTGGAAACTCGTCTGCGCGATCGCCGACGCGACCCGGCGTCCTGTACACGTCCCCCTCTACGGACTCGCGCCGCAGCACCATGCCGAGGACGCGATCGACTTTGTCGGGGCCGTGATCGGCCGAGTCGCGCATGACGGGCCCACCTATCTGGCCGGCGACTCTTCCGGCGCGGGTCTGGCGCTCGCCGCGACCCAGGCGACCATCAGCGCCGGAGCCACCCCGCCGCTCGGGCTCACCCTGATCAGTCCCTGGCTCGACATCGCACTGACCAATCCCGCCATCCCGAGCCTCGCCACGCGCGACCCCTGGCTCGCGGTTCCCGGCCTACGCGAGTGCGGTCGCATCTGGGCGGATCACCTCCCGGCGGACGATTACCGGGTCAGCCCCATTTTCGGCGCGCTGCACAACCTTCCACCGATCGACCTCTACATCGGCGACCGCGACATCTTTCTCGCCGACTGCCGTCAGCTGCGCGACAGCATCGGCACCGGCCGGATCACCTACCACGAGCAGCCCGGAGCAGTTCACGTCTACCCGCTGCTGCCCGTTCCTGAAGCCAAGCCGGTACGCCAAGCACTGCTCAGCCACATCGACGCCGCCTTCAACGTCGTTTGAGCGAGGAAATTTGACGGGTCACACAGGCGCCCTGCCGCATACCACCACACTCGAAAGTCTGCGTTTCACGACGCTGGTGGCGCTGCCCAATCTGGCCGAGGGGCTCTTCAGCCGCCGGCCGGCGGTCACCGCTGCGCTCGACCGGGCCGGTGTCGCCCGCCGCGCACACCGGCTGCTCACCGCGCTGCACCGGCACTACGGTGATGGACCGATCTGGGTGAAAGTCGGCAGCAGGCCCACGCTGCTCGTCTTCGGCCCCGATCAGATCCGTTTCATACTCTCCGGCGCCCCAGCGCCTTTCGCGTCCGACCCCGAACCCAAACTCTCCGGAATGAAGAAATTCCAGCCGCACGCCCTGACCATCTCACGAGGCGATCATTGGTCCGACCGCCGCCGATTCACCGAGGCTGTCTTCGCACACGCCACCGGTAGCGGCGCGATCGCCCACCGCTGCGACACCGTTGCGGACGAAGAAGCCCGAGCGATGCCCGACACCCTCGACTGGCCGCAATTCCACAGTGCGATACAACGAATCGCGCGACGAATCATTCTCGGCGACAACGTAACTGATGACCAACAGATTTCGACGCAACTCGTGACGCTGATGGCCAAGGCTAACCCGCCCGGCAAGGGAGACCCCGAGCTTTTCGACGCCTTCTTCACCGCGCTGGACCGCTACGTAAAGGCCGCGGATGCACACAGTCTGGTCGGACAATTCGCCGCGGCATCCGCCTCCGACATCACCTACCCGACCCATCAAGTCATCCACTGGATGTTCGCGATGGGTGACACCCTGGCCATCAATCTCTGGCGTTGTCTGGCGCTGCTGGCCACCCACCCCGACGTTCTCCTCAACGCGCAGAACGCAATCGACGAACACAGCGCTCACGACTACCTCGTCGGCTGCCTATCCGAAGCGATGCGCCTCTGGCCCAGCACGCCCGCCTTAGCGCGAACCCTCACCGGGCCAACCGAGTGGGACGGCGAGATCGTACCGGGGGGAACACAAGTCATGATCGTCAACACCTTCAACCACCGCGACACCAGCCGTTTCCCCGAGGCGGATCAGTTCAATCCCACAGCGTGGACGCAAGGATCCGCCGAATCCTCGTGGTCATTCAACTTCTTCAGTCACGGCCCGCAAGCATGTCCAGGTGCCGACCTAGCGCTGCGACTCGGCGTCGCGGTATTGACAGCGATTCTCGGCGAGCGTAGCCCGGCGGCGACCGGTGCCAAACTCGGCCCGCAGCAACCGCTGCCTCTCACGCTCGACCAGTCGCGTGTCAATTTTCGATTGAAACAGCGGCACCGCTGAGAGCCTTGCCAGCCGACGCGACGGCGCCTCCGGCGCCGACCTTCGCTACGTCCAGAAGACCATGGAGCCACTCCCCGCCGACCGGCACCGCGATTGTCTACAGCGACCCGTACTCAGACGAATTCGTCGCCACCAATCTCGACCGACTCAACGACGTCGCCAAGAACAATGCGAACGGACAAGACCAACCGACCATAGAGTGCTGGCACCGCGTCCGTGCAGCTGAAGACTGGTGGCCAGGGCCGGGATCGAACCGGCGACCTTCCGCTTTTCAGGCGGACGCTCGTACCAACTGAGCTACCTGGCCCGGAAGGCACCGATAACGTGCCTCGCCTTTAATGGGCGACCCTGACGGGACTCGAACCCGCGACCTCCGCCGTGACAGGGCGGCGCGCTAACCAACTGCGCCACAGGGCCTTGCTTTCCTACTTGTACTGCTCACTTCGACGTTACCGCCGTCGCGCGTACCCCCAACGGGATTCGAACCCGTGCTACCGCCGTGAAAGGGCGGCGTCCTAGGCCACTAGACGATGGGGGCCAAAGTCCAACTACCGTTGGGAGCCGCACCAGCTTAGGTCACCGCAGGCCTAATCCTCAAACGAGCGCCGTTCGAGCCGCGTTTGGCGCCCAAGTATCCTGAACGTTCGCCCGCCCCTATAGCTCAGTTGGTAGAGCTACGGACTTTTAATCCGCAGGTCCTAGGTTCGAGTCCTAGTGGGGGCACCAACGGTGTATGACCTCGGTTGATGCGTGACAGTTACTTCGGCTGATCCTTGACTCCCTGGATGGGGGAATCAGGCGATTCACGCGGGGAATGGCCCCCGTTTGACCGCGGCCCGACTTGGTTATGCTTCGCGACGTGAGTGTCGATCCGGCCTGGCAAAACGCGCCCGCAGCCCTGGTAACGATGGAAATCCGTCACCCCGCAACGGATCCCCTCACCGAATCGTCGAGCAGAGACCTCAAGAGTCTCCTCTCCGACGACCTGCCCATCGAACACCAGGCTCAGGACGTGGCCTGGGCGATGGGCCCGGCGGGAAGTCCGGCACCGACGGCCGAGCAGTTCCCCCGCTACGTCAACCGGGACAGCACGCTGGCCGCCTCGATCAAGGCCCAGGCGATCGTGATCGAGACCACCGCCTACTCCACCTTCGAGGCGTTGTCGGACGTCGCGATGCGTGTCGTGGAGGCACGCTCGCAGGTGTCGTCGATCGTCGGCGTGGAACGCATTGGTCTGCGCTACCTCCTGGAGATCCGAGTCACGCTGGGCGCCGACGGCCGCATCGACTGGGCCGAGTGGATCGCCGAACCCCTGCTCGGTCCGCAACGCATCGCGCCCGGCGGGCTGACCTTGACCGAATGGCAGGGCGCCGCCGTCTACCGCGAGCAGCAACCGGGCAAATCGCTGATCGTGCGCTACGGGCCGGGCATGGGCCAGGCCCTCGACCCGAACTACTACCTGCGCCGGACGCTGCCGGCCCAGCCGGGACCGTTTTTCCAGCTGGACATCGACAGCTTTTGGACCCCGGCCGCCTCGATCCCCGAATACAACCGGGATGCGGTGCGTGCGACTTTTCACAACCTCTACGAGCCGGCCCGCGCGGTGTTTCAGGAAATGCTCACCAGCCGTCTGAGGGACGACCTGCTGGGCTGACGACTATCGGGTGATCACCGCGCTGCTGTAAGTCACATCGGCGAAGGCCTGCGCGACCTCGTCGTCGGGATAGTGAAATCCGTTGGCCGACTGCAGTTCCTTGACCGTATGAGACGACACGTTCCAGCCGCGCGCCTTGATGTGGTCTCCCTAGTCCCGATCTCAGGCAAACATAGACAGGCTAGTTATTACCACAATCCCGGCACGGGGGCCTGCCGGGGCCGTTACCGCGACCGCGTGAGATAGGGACGGCGACCTAGGAAACGTTGGGGCAGTAGTGCATTGGATTTCCGCGCTCGTCGACCGGCGGCAAGTTGCGCGCCGGTGTGTGCACCAGCGGCGCGTCGGCCGCGACCCGTCCGGACGCGCGATCTAAACCAGCTCTGGCCCGCGGATGCTTACGGAATCGTGCTGGCACACAGGCGAATACGAGTCGAACGAGGTTACCAAGTCGCCGGTGCAGCCATTCGTCGCGGCGCGACCACTGGTAGCCCATCAGCCGGCGAACCGGCGGATCGTAGAGACCCACGGTGAACCAGACGAAGAACGGCGCCAGCAGTTTGCGCTGCGCGGCCCACAACCAGTCCGGCACCTTCTGGGCGAACGGCGGTTTGGGCAGGTCGGTCAGATCGAGCACGGCGCGGGCCGCTTCGTTGTTCTCTAACACGTTGCGGCACATGTGATCCCAGTAGACCTGAAATTCCTCCCAGGACGCCGGAACCGGGCGCATGCTCATCCCGTACATCCGGTACCAGTCGATGTGTTCGTCGAACAGCTGACGCTTCTGCGCCTCGGTCAGACCGCCGCAAAACCGTTCTGCCACATGGATAGTCCCGACGAAGAAGGTGGCGTGCGCCCAGTAGAAGACGTCGGGGTTCAGCGCGTGGTAGCGGCGGCCCTGCCCGTCGACACCCTTGATCTCGACGTGGTAGTCACGCACCTCGGCGCCGGTGACCGGAGCACGGTCCTGGTCGAAGACGACTCCGCCGATCGGATACAACGACCGCAGTAAGCGCGGCCAGCGTTCCCGGAAGAAGGTCGAATGGTCGATGACCGCCGCGCCCAGTTGCGGATGCATGTTCTGCATGGAGCCCGCCCACGGCCCCTGCAACATGCCGCGCCAATCACCGAAGTAGCGCCACGTCAGCGAATCCGGGCCGAGCGGCATCGGTGGCGTCTGGTAACCCGACGGGGATACCGGGCACCCGCTGGCGACGCCGTCGGAGCCTTCGAGAGCACTTGCCACCTCGCCTACGGTGGTCGCGTCGCTACCAGCTTCGGCGCTGGTCAGCGGGCAGGCTTCGGACGTATGTTTGGTCACTGTTGGGTTTCCTGTAGCTAGCCGAAATTCTGACTACGTGCGTTGTCAATTTTGAGCATAGGAGCGATGTGCAGTCCGGTCAACGACGGGGCCGTTGGTCAGGCGTCCCCCTGGAAAGTCGCCACGCCCTCCGACGCGACAACCTCATCGCCGCCGGCGTGCAATTGCTGGGCAGCGAGCGCGGGCCCGCGCTGACCGTCCGGGCCGTCTGCCGCAAGGCCGCGCTGACCGAACGGTATTTCTACGAGAGCTTCTCCGACCGCGACGAATTCGTGCGGGCGGTGTACGACGACGTCTGCGCGCGAGCCATGACGGCCCTCACCTCGGCGGACTCACCGCGGGAAGCCGTCGAGCAGTTCGTCGAGCTGATGGTCGACGACCCGGTGCGCGGGCGGGTGCTGCTGCTGGCCCCGGCCGTCGAACCAATCCTGACCCAGTCGGGCGCCGAGTGGATGCCCAGCTTTATCGACCTGCTGCAGAAAAAGCTATCCAACATCGGCGATCCGGTGCTGCAGAAAATGATCGCCACCAGCCTGGTCGGCGGTCTGACCAGCCTGTTCACCGCTTACCTGAACCGCCAGCTCGGGGCCACCCGTAAGCAGTTCATCGATTACTGCGTGAACATGCTTTTCAATACGGCGGCTCCGTATGTATCGCCTCTCGACGGGGTATCCGAGTAACGGCCTTTTGCCGTACCTGCACAAATTCGCCAAGTTGTGACTCGGCGCGCCTGGGCGGGAACTTGATGCTACTGATCGACACAGATATATTGACTGCAACCATTAGACACAGATAACTGGGGGTGTCATGCCAGCGTCAGCCGACCTGACGGACCTGCAGCTTTTGCATGAGTTGGAGCCGGTCGTCGAGAAGTACCTGAACCGGCACCTCACGATGCACAAGCCGTGGAACCCGCACGACTACATCCCGTGGTCGGACGGCAAGAACTTCTACGCGCTCGGCGGGCAGGACTGGGACCCGGAGCAGAGCAAGCTCTCCGACCTCGCCCAGGTCGCGATGGTGCAGAACCTGATGACCGAGGACAATCTGCCCTCCTATCACCGCGAGATCGCGATGAACTTCGGCCTCGACGGCCCCTGGGGAACCTGGGTCAACCGCTGGACCGCCGAAGAGAACCGGCACGGCATCGCGCTGCGCGACTACCTGGTGGTGACCCGCGCGGTCGATCCCGTGGAATTGGAGAAACTGCGCATCGAGGTGGTCAACCGGGGTTTCAGCCCGGGCCAGAACCACCAGGTTCGTGACGACCTGTTCGCCGAGAGCCTGTTCGACTCGGTCATCTACGTGACGTTCCAGGAGCTGGCCACCAGGATTTCGCACCGCAACACCGGTCGGGCCTGCAACGAGCCGATCGCCGACCAGCTGCTCGGCAAGATCTCGGCCGACGAAAACTTGCACATGATCTTCTACCGGGACGTCAGCGAGGCCGGCTTCGAGATCGACCCCAACCAGGCGACGAAGTCGCTGCACAAGATCCTGCGCAACTTCCAGATGCCCGGCTTCCAGGTGCCCGAGTTCCGTCGCAAGGCCGTCTACATCGCCGTCGGTGGCGTTTACGATCCCCGCATCCACCTCGACGAGGTCGTGATGCCGGTGCTGAAGAAATGGCGCTTCTTCGAGCGTGAGGACATCACCGGCGAAGCTGCCGCGTTGCGCGACGACCTTGGCCTGCTGATCAAGGAACTCGAGGATGCCTGCGACAAGTTCGAGATGTCCAAGCAGCGCCAGCTCGAGCGGGAAGCACGCACGGGCAAGAAGGTCACCGCGTTCGAGTTGCACCAGACCGCCGGCAAGCTGGCGATGAGCCGCCGGTAGTCCGGCTCGGAACGAAATTGCGCATCGGCCCGATCACGCTCGCCAGCCCGGTGGTGCTGGCCCCGATGGCAGGCGTGACCAACGTTGCTTTCCGGACGCTGTGCCGTGAACTCGAGCAGTCGAAGGTCGGCACGGTCAGCGGCCTCTACGTCTGCGAGATGGTGACCGCGCGCGCCCTCGTCGAGCGGCATCCGGTGACGATGCACATGACGACGTTCTCCCCGGACGAATCGCCGCGCTCGCTGCAGCTCTACGCCGTCGACCCGGCCACCACCTACGCGGCGGCCAAGATGATTGCCGACGAGGACCTGGCCGACCACATCGACATGAACTTCGGCTGCCCGGTTCCCAAGGTCACCAAGCGCGGCGGTGGTGCGGCGCTGCCGTTCAAGCGCAGGCTGTTCGGCCAGATCGTCGCCGCCGCGGTGCGCGCCACCGAGGGCACCGCCATTCCGGTGACGGTGAAGTTCCGCATCGGCATCGACGACGAGCACCACACGCACCTGGACGCCGGCCGCATCGCCGAAGCCGAAGGCGCGGCAGCCGTCGCGCTGCACGCCCGCACCGCCGCCCAGCGCTACTCCGGCACCGCGGACTGGGAGCAGATCGCCCTGCTCAAGCAGCAGGTGAAGACGATCCCGGTGCTCGGCAACGGCGATATCTACGACGCGAGCGACGCGCTGACCATGATGGCCAGCACCGGCTGCGACGGCGTCGTCATCGGCCGCGGCTGCCTGGGCCGGCCCTGGCTGTTCGCCGAACTGTCGGCCGCATTCACCGGAAGCCCGGCCCCCACCCCGCCGACGCTCGGCGAGGTCGCCGACATCGTGCGCCGGCACGGCGAACTGCTCACCGCACACTTCGGCGAAGACAAGGGCATGCGCGACATCCGCAAACACGTCGCCTGGTACCTGCATGGCTTCCCGGCCGGCTCCGATTTACGGCGGGCGCTGGCCCTCGTGAAGACGCTCGACGAGCTCGATGCCCTGCTGGGCCGGCTGGACGGCAGCGTCGAATTCCCGGAGGCGGCGACCGGGCCGCGCGGCCGGCAGGGATCGCCGGCCCGGGTCAGCCTGCCGGAAGGCTGGCTGGACGATCCCGATGACTGCACGGTTCCGGCCGGAGCCGACGTCATGCACTCCGGCGGCTGAGCCGAACCCCGCTCGAAATCGCGTCGGCGGCCATAAGTCAGTACGATGTGGACCTGCTGGATTGGGCTTGGGTAGCGGCTCGTTTAACCCGCTACACAGGGGCTATGGAGTATGGCGCGACCTAACCGGGTAGCGAAGTGGCAGCGCGGATGGCACGGCGCTGCGTGAATTGGCGCACGGACATCACTGACGGCGGTAGCGGAGCTTCGGAGGCGGATAGAGCATGGGTGACGGCGAGGTAGACGCCACTCTTGGCCACCACCGTGACCCGCGCGACCGGCAACCGGCCGCCGCGACCTCGCCCGCCGCACTCAGCGCCGCTCCGTGGGAGCGATTCTCCGAACCGCCCGGCGATAACAGCGTCCATCGATGGCAGATCGAACCACCCGCCCCGGCAGCCGAAGACAGCCAGGCCGACGAGCGGCCGGCCCGCCGCACCGACCGGGGCGGCAGTCACGCCTCCGGCGCACTCAGCGTCGCGGACCTGATCGCCAAGGTCGGTGCCGGCAGCACCGGCACTCATCACCGGCGCGCGGCGCTCGACGACGAACCCGCCGAACCCGATCCGGAGATGTGCGCCGACCTGCAGGACACCCAGGTCATCGACACCCCGGCCTACTCGCTTGACGTGGTCTCGGAGGTTCCCGATCTCGGCCTCACGAACTACCCGAACGTCGACGAGCCCGCACTCGAGCTGGCGGTCGAGGACCCGGCCGAGTCGCCCCCGGTCAAGCCGAAGCGGACCCGGCGGCCGAAATCTGCCGCGAAGTCGTCGTCGAAACAGGAGTCGCGGCGACGGCCGTTACTGCTGGCCGTTCGGTCGATGGCCGCGCTGTGTGCCGGGGTGACGCTGGTCTTGACCGGCGGTGCGTGGCAGTGGAGCGCGTCGAAGAACCACCGGCTCAACGTCGTCAACGCGCTCGACCCGAACTCCGGCGACATCGTCGATCCCAGCGCGCAGTACGGCGACGAAGACTTCCTGATCGTCGGCATGGACTCGCGCTCCGGCGAGAACGCCGACATGGGCGCCGGCGACACCGAGGACGCCGGGGGCGCCCGGTCGGACACCGTGATGCTGGTCAACATTCCCGCCAACCGCAAACGCGTGGTGGCGGTCTCGTTCCCGCGCGACCTGGCGATCACGCCGATGCAATGCGAAGCGTGGAACCCCGAAACCGGACAATACGGACCCCTCTACGACGAAAAGACGAAGACGTGGGGTTCCAAGATGGTCTACACCGAGACCAAACTGAACTCGGCGTTCTCCTTCGGCGGCCCGAAATGTCTGGTGAAGGAAATCCAGAAGCTGTCCGGCTTGAGCATCAATCGGTTCATCGCCGTCGACTTCGCCGGCTTCGCCAAGATGGTCGAGGCACTCGGCGGTGTCGAGGTGTGCAGCAAGACGCCGCTGCACGACTACGAACTCGGCACGGTCCTCGAGCATTCGGGACGCCAGGTCATTGATGGCCCGACGGCGCTGAACTATGTGCGGGCCCGCCAGGTCACCACGGAGTTCAACGGCGACTACGGCCGCATCAAGCGCCAGCAGTTGTTCTTGTCGTCGCTGCTGCGTTCGCTGATCTCCGAGGACACGTTGACCGACCTCAACAAGCTCAACAACGTCGTCAACATGTTCATCAGCAACAGCCGCGTGGACAACGTTCAGACCAAGGACCTTGTTCAGCTAGGCCAGTCGCTGCAGAAGATGGCGGCCGGGCACTTCACGTTCGTCACGGTGCCCACCGGTGTCACCGACCAGAACGGCGACGAACCGCCGCGGACGGCCGACATGAAGGCGCTCTTCAACGCGATCATCAACGACGATCCGCTGCCCGAAGAAAACGACCAGAACGCGCAGAACCTCGGGACCACACCGACGTCGGGGCCGACGACCGCACCCACCCCCAAGAAACCAGCACCAGCGCCGAGCGCCGCACCCGAGGCGCGACGCGAGCAGGTGACGACGGCCTCGCCCGACGAGATCACCGTGCGGGTCTCCAATGCGACCGCACAGAGCGGGCTGGCCGCCACCGCCACCAACCAGCTTCAGCGCAACGGGTTCAATGTGATGTCACCCGACGACTATCCGAGTTCACTCAATGCCACGACGGTGTTCTTCTCGCTCGGCAACGAGCTGGCGGCCGCGACGGTCGCGTCGGCGTTCGCCAACTCGAAGGTCGCCCGGGTCTCCGGCTACGGGCAGGTCGTCCAGGTGGTGCTCGGCCCCGATTTCAAGTCGGTTTCCACTCCCGCGCCCAGCGGTTCGTCGCTGTCCGTCCAGATCGATCGCAGCCCGGGAGGCGCGCCGACGAAATTGCCGGACGATCTGTCGGTGACGAACGCCGCCGATACCAGCTGTGAATAACCGTATTTCGCTTCAGTAGATCGCCGATTCCGACGCCGAGTTAGTAGGCTTGGCAACATGCGGACCGCATATCATGAGCAACTCTCGGATTTGTCCGAGCGCCTTGGCGAGATGTGCGGGCTGGCGGGGGTAGCCATGGAGCAGGCAACCCAAGCGCTCCTGCAGGCCGACCTCGTCCTCGCCGAACAGGTGATCTCCGGCCACGAAGAGATAGCGGCTTTGAGCGCTCGCGCCGAGGAGAGTGCCTTCGTGCTGCTAGCGCTGCAGGCGCCGGTGGCCGGCGACCTCCGGTCCATCGTGAGCGCCATCCAGATGGTGGCCGACATCGACCGGATGGGCGCGCTGGCGCTGCACGTCGCCAAGATCGCGCGCCGGCGCCATCCTCAACACGCTCTGCCCGAGGAGGTCAACGGTTACTTCGCCGAAATGGGCAGGGTTGCAGTCGAATTAGGTAACGGTGCACAAGAGGTCGTGTTGTCCCGTGACCCGGAGAAGGCGGCCCGGATCCGCGAAGAAGACGACGCGATGGACGACCTGCACCGGCACCTGTTCTCGGTGCTGATGGATCGCGAATGGAAGCACGGCGTCGCGGCCGCCGTCGACGTGACACTGCTGGGCCGTTTCTACGAACGTTTCGCCGATCACGCCGTCGAGGTGGCCAGGCGCGTCATATTCCAGGCGACCGGCAAGTTGCCCGAAGACGAGACGGCGTCGACGACGTCGTAATCCCTTAGCCGAAGCGACCGGAGATGTAGTCCTCGGTGGCCTTCTGCGCGGGATTGGAGAAGATCTTTTCGGTGTCGTCGATCTCGATGAGCCGACCGGGCTTTCCCGCCGCTTCCAGGTTGAAGAACGCCGTGTGATCGCTGACGCGGGCGGCCTGCTGCATGTTATGCGTGACGATGACGATCGTGTAGTCCTGCTTCAACTCGCTGATCAGTTCCTCGATCGCCATCGTCGAGATCGGGTCCAGCGCCGAACACGGCTCGTCCATCAGCAACACATCGGGTTGCACGGCGATCGCGCGCGCGATGCACAACCGCTGCTGCTGCCCGCCGGATAGACCGCCACCGGGCCGGTTCAGTCGGTTCTTGACCTCATCCCACAGGTTGGCGCCCCGCAGCGAGTGCTCGGCGATGTCGTCGAGCAGCCGACGATTGCGCACCCCCTGCAGCTTCAGGCCCGCCACCACGTTGTCACGAATAGACATGGCTGGAAACGGGTTTGGCCGCTGAAACACCATGCCGATCGCACGTCGCACACCCACCGGGTCGATGCCCGGGGCGTAGATGTTCTCGTCGTCGAGCAACACAGTGCCCTCCACCCGGGCACCGGGGATGACTTCGTGCATCCGGTTCAATGTGCGCAGCACCGTCGTCTTGCCGCACCCAGACGCGCCGATGAAGGCCGTCACGCTGCGCGGGAGAATCGACAGCGTCACGTCGGCGACCGCTTGAAACGATCCGTAGTAGATGTTGACGTCTTTCAAGTCCAAACGCTTTGCCACCCAGCACTCCTCCCTAGGACTTCTTGGGCGCAAACATCATCGAGACCACCCTGGCTCCGACATTGATAACGGCGATCATGACGATAAGCGTTAGCCCGGCTCCCCAGAGTCGATCCGTGGGAATCGGGTTAACGCCTGCGCCCGACGCTGTCTCGTTGAACATCATGCCAGGCAGCGTTCCCATGAACCCGTTGAAGATGTCGAAGTTCATCGCCTGCGAATAGCCGACCAGGATCAGCAGCGGAGCCGTTTCACCCATCACCCTGGCCAGCGCCAGCATGATGCCCGTGACGATGCCCGACAATCCGGTCGGAATCACTACCCTGACAATGGTTTTCCACTTCGGCACGCCCAGCGCGTAGCTGGCCTCGCGGAGGTCAACCGGAACGATGCGCAACATCTCCTCCGTCGACCGCTCGATCACCGGAACCATCAACAGCACCAGCGCCAATGACACCGCGAAACCCGAACGGCCCAGGCCAAGGGTGGCCACACACGACGCGTAGATGAACAATGCGGCAATAATTGATGGCACACCGGACAGGATGTCGACCATGAATGTCGCCAGTCTGCCGAGACTGGTGCCACCGCCGTACTCGACCAAATAGATCGCGAGCATCACACCGATCGGGACGGAGATCGCGGCGGAGGCCACCCCCTGCAGCAGGGTGCCGACGATCGCGTGATACGCGCCACCCCCGGCCAGAAACGGCGTCGTCCCAGCTTGCGAATGCGTCCACCACGACGTCGACGCGATCACCTTGCAGCCTTTGACGATGACCGCGCACAGCACCCACAGCAGCGGCGCCAGTGCAATAAGCATGGACAGCGAAACCAACACCGTCGCAACGATGTTCGAAGCTCGGCGGCGACGGCCGAGCCGGGACAGCGTGCGCGCCTTCAGCGGCCGGTCGAAGATCGAGGTCACCGCGCGCGCCTGCCTTTCCTGATCCCGGCAAGGGCGCCGCGCGCCACGGCATCGATTACAAAGGTCAGCACGAAGAGCACCAGTCCAGCGGCAATATACGCGCCGGCCTTGAACCGGTCGTTGAATTCCCATGCGGTGGCGGCGATCTTGGTCGCAAACGTCGAACCGCCGTCGAATAACGACCAGCCGAACGCCTGTTGCGTGCCGCGCAAGATGATCAGCAGCGCCACCGTCTCACCCAGGGCGCGACCCAGCCCCAGCATCGCACCGCTGACGTACCCGGACCTACCGAACGGCAGCACCGTCGTCGTGACCACCTCCCAGCGGGTAGCGCCGAGCGCCAGCGCGGCCTCGATCTGTTCATGCGGTGTCTGCACGAACACTTCGCGGGTGACCGCGGTGATCAGCGGCAGAATCATCACCGCCAGCACGATCCCGCCGGTGAAAATCGTGCCGCCGCCGCCCGCGGACGCGGTGCCGTCGGCGAATAGGAAGAACCAACCCAGCGACTGATTCAGCCAGGTCGCGACGGGCCGCAGTTGCGGAGCCAAGACGTAGAGGCCCCACACGCCGTAGATGATCGAGGGCACCGCGGCCAGCAAATCAACGGTGTAGGCCAACGGCCCGGCAAGCCGCCGCGGCGCGTACTGGGTGAGGAAGATCGCGACGCCGAGTGCGACCGGCATGGCAACGATCAACGCGAACACCGAGATGAGCACCGTCACCTGCAGCAGGTCGAGGATGCCGAAGTGCATCGCCGAGGTGTTGGTGGTAACCCAGCTGCCGCGGTAGGTAAAGAAGTTCTCTTGGTTGCGCTTCAACGCCGGTATCGCGCGCAGCAGTAGGAACCCGCCGATCGCAATGACGACGACGGCGATCAGGACCGCCGACGTTTCCGCGAGTTTGCGAAATATCCGGTCCCCGAAGCGGGATTGCACGCCCTTCCACGGGCGGATGGGTACGACTGGCGCCTCCGGAAAGGACGCGACCGCGCCCGAACCCGCCTGGGGTGGATCTGGCGTCGTCATGGTGAATCCGTCACTGCCGGTTTTGGTATCGCTCCTTGGATCCGAGGGCTACTGCATCGCATTGATCGCGGCGACCAGTCGTTCCTTGACCTTATCGGTCAACGGGATGTAGCCGGCCGAAGCAAGGTTGGCCTGACCGGTGTCGGCGGCGACGGTCAGGAACGACTTGATCGCCCTGGCGGTCTCCGCGTCGTAACCCTTGGAGCAGACAATCTCGTAAGTGGCCAGCACCAACGGATAGGCACCCGGCTGCTGGGTGCCATACATCGAATCCAGGTTCAGCACCAGGTCGTTGCCGCTGGACACGAAGGTTGCCGTGTTGATGGCGGTGCTGGCAGTTTCGGTTGTCAGCGGAACCACACCACTGGCCGTGGCGAGTTGCGCGTAGGGAAGGCCTGCCTGGTCGGCGAAGCCCTTCTCGACGTATCCGATCGCGCCGCGGGTGGCCCGCACCGCCTGGATGACACCGGACGACTTCGTCGCTCCCTCGCCGACACTGCCCTGAAACTCGGCGCCCACTCCCCGCGACCAGCTCTCCGGCGCGGAGGCCGTCAGGAACTTCTGCACATTGTCGGTGGTACCCGATGAATCCATCCGGTAAATCGGCCTGATCCTGGTGTCGGGCATCGGGATACCGGGATTGAGCGCCGTCAGGATGGGGTCATTCCAGACCGCGACCCGTCCGGTCAGAATCCGGGCCAGCGCGTCACTGTTGAGGGTCAGCGTCTTGACCTCGGGCAGGTTGAAGACCAAGGCTACCGGGCCGAACACCAGTGGCAAGTCCCACGCGGGGTTGGCGTTGCACCGTTTGGTGGCGGGCAGGATCTGGTCGGCGATCAGCGGCGAATCCGACCCGGCGAAGTCGACGTGGCCGGCGATGAATTGCTCGCGGCCCGCGCCCGACCCGGTCGGGTTGTACGCCACGGACTTACGCGGACAGTACTGACCCCAGACATGGCTCAATACCGCCATCGCATTCTGCTGGGCCGTCGATCCTTCCGCGGTCAGTTCGTTCTTGCCTTGGCAGCTCGGCGTGCCGGCGGGTCCCGACCCCGCTCCCGAGACCGGGCCGTGGTGGTTGTCATCGCTGCCGCAGGCAGTCAGGCCCGCACCGATCATCGTGATCGCCAACACCGCCGCCAGCGTCTTGCCCACGTTGCCCAGGCTCACCTGTCTCGCTTTCTGACGCAGTTTCGACGCATGCGGCCGCCGCTCGAAACTATGCGCTGACGCCCCGTCACCAAGAGCGCCTAGGTGAACGTGCGGTGAACAATCAGCTGGCACGCCACCTCTGCCTGCGCTTTCTCCTCACCCCGCGGCCGACTCAGGCGCGTACGCGGTGTCGACGCTGTAGGCGGTGAATCCCTGGCGCTGATAGGTCCGAACCGCAGCGACGTTGTCCGACTCGACATAGAGCAACACGGTGACGTCACCCGGCTGCTGCGGGCCGCGGAGGCGTCGAGCCAACGACTCGATGCCGACCGCCGTCAACATCTGTCCCAGCCCGCGGCCCTGCGCCGACGGGTCGACACCGAGGACGTACACCTCGCCGAGGCGCGGTTGATCGAGGTGCACCTTGGTCCAGTGAAAGCCCAGCAGCGCTTCGCTTTCGGTGCCGCCGAACGCCAGGAACAAACCCGCCGGGTCAAACCACGGCTCGCTGCGCCGCTCGGCCAGGTCGGCCTCGGTCCAGCCACCCTGTTCGGGGTGGTCGGCGAACGCGGCATTGTTGACCCGCAGCAGCTCGGCATCGTCGTCGATACCCGCGTAGGTGCGGACTCGCACGCCGGGAGCCGGGGCCACCGGGGCGGGGATCTCGTGCAGCACGAGCCGCATCTGGACGAGTTCGCGCACCGCCACCAGCCCCACCGCGGACGCGGTCGCGGCGGCGGACGCCAGCGTGCCATGCGCCCAAAAGCGGTTGTTTCCAGCAGTTTTGACGATCGCCGCACGTGCCATCGCCGCGCCGAAACCGCGCCGGCGGGCCCGGGGGTGAACGACGAGTTCGGCCATCCCGTCGGCGCCGTCGCGGGGTGGGGTGAGATTGAGGTAGCCCTCGATCGTGGTGGCACCATCTGCTGTGGCGCTGGTGACCAGAAGGTGCTCGGTGCGTTCGTGCCCGAGTTCGCGAAGGACCTGCTCGCCGACCGGTGCTACCCCATCGAATTCGGTTGCCGCCGCGACGAGTTCACGCACCCCTTGCTGTTCTTCGGTGGTCAGTGCGGAGCGCCAGTCGGGCCCCCGGTCCGACCACGTCACTGACTGCGCAGCGGGTCGGCCAGCGGGTCCTGCAGATTCTCGGAGTCGACGTCGTCGCCTTCGGCGTCGTCATCGGGCTGAGGGATCGGCGCTCGTCCGCGTGCCGGGCGAACAGCCTTGTAGCCCACGTTGCGGACCGTGCCGATCAGCGCCTCGTACTCGGGGCCGAGTTTGGCCCGCAACCGGCGCACGTGCACATCGACTGTCCGGGTGCCACCGAAGAAGTCGTATCCCCACACCTCGTGCAGCAGCTGGGCGCGGGCGAATACCCGGCCCGCGTGTTGAGCCAGGTACTTCAGCAGCTCGAACTCTTTGTAGGTGAGGTCGAGCGGGCGGCCGCGCAGCCGCGCGGTGTAGGTGCCTTCGTCGATCACCAGCTCGCCGAGGCTGACCTTGCCCGCGCTTTCCTGGTCCGCCAGCCCGCCGCGGCGTCCCACCACCAGTCGGATCCGAGCGTCGACCTCTGCGGGCCCGGTGCCGGGCAGCAGGATCTCGTCCAGACCCCAGTCGGCGCTCACCGCCACCAGTCCGCCCTCGGCCACGACCGCCACGACCGGGACCGACCGGCCCGCGGTGCTCAACAGACGGCAGAGCCCGCGCGCGGCCGACAGATCGGTGCGCGCGTCGACGAGCACCGCGTCCGCGGTCCCCGCCTCCAGGAGTGAGGAAGGCTCGGGCGGTGCTGTCCGCACGGTATGAGGAAGCAACGACAGCGACGGCAGGACCGGGTCCGGGTGCAGCTCAGACGTGAGTAGTAGTAGCTCCAACAAGCCCCTTCAGCTCGTGGGAATGGCATCTCCCTGATTCATAAAGCCACGTCGCGTTGGCGGCCAGGCCACCTTACGATAACGTGCCACCTGGCCTTTGTGCGTGTCCTTGGTTGCTACTGTGAGCCCCGCCACGAGGTTATCCGGACCGCAATCCCCCGCCGCGCGCCGCGCCGGTCTGCGCCACAATATTCGGATGCGCAGGGTGCTGATCAGTGTGATCGCCGCGGTGTCAGCCGTGGCGATCATCGTCGGCGGCATCGTTGGCGTGGACTACGGCGCCAGCATCTACGCCGAATACCACCTGTCGCGCAGCGTGCGGGAGGCGGCGAATCTGGAGTCGGATCCCTTCGTGGCCATCCTGGCCTTTCCCTTCATTCCGGAGGCGATGCAGCGCCACTACCGGGAGCTGGAGATCAAGGCAAACGGCATCGATCACGCGCCGACGGGTAAGGCCACCCTCGAAGCCACCATGCATTCGATCGACCTGACCTACGCGTCGTGGCTGATCAGACCCGATGCGAAGCTGCCGGTGGGCAAGCTGGAGAGCCGCATCATCCTCGACTCGACGCACCTGGGCCGATACCTCGGCATGGACGACCTGATGGTGGAGGCGCCACCCGCCGAGACCAACGACGCCACCGGCGGTACCACCGAGTCGGGCATTTCGGGCAGCCACGGGCTGGTGTTCAGCGGCACGCCGAAATCGGCAAACTTCGATCATCGGGTCAGCGTCTCGATGGACCTTTCGATCGCCCCCGATGACCCGGCAACGCTGGTGTTCACCCCGACCGGCATCCTCACCGGACCGGATACCGCCAACCAAACCGTCCCGGACGATAAGCGCGACGCGGTGCTGCACGTCTTCACCGCCAGACTGCCCGATCAGCGGCTTCCGTTCGGCGTGGCACCGCGCACCGTGGGGGCACGCGGCTCGGACGTGATCATCGAAGGCATCACCACGGGAGTAACCGTGACCCTGGAAGTGTTTAAACGGTAATGACACGCACTGTCGACGATGCGGCGCCAAGCATTGGGGTGGGGGCTCCTCCCCCTTGCGGTGAAGAGCGGCGCCGATGACAACTGTGGTCGTCGCGATCGTCGCGGCGCTCGCCCTGGCGGCGGTCGCCGGCTGGCTGATGACTCGGCGCTCCGGCAGCGTCAAAGAAGTCGATTCCGACCCGGGCCAAAGCACCGGCACCGCCGCCGCGGACCTGGGTCTTTCCAGCACCGGGCCGACCGTCGTGCATTTCAGCGCACCGTGGTGCGGACCCTGCGATCGGGTGCGCAGGGTGGTCGATCAGGTCTGCGACAACATGGGCGACGTCGCCCATGTCGAAGTCGACATCGACGCCAACCCGGCAGCGGCACGCCGCTTTTCGGTACTGTCCCTGCCGACCACGCTGATCTTCGATGTCGACGGACGCCAGCGATACCGAGCATCCGGCGTGCCCAAGGCCGCCGACCTGCGCTCCGCGCTCGAACCGCTGTTGGCTTGATCGCGATGTCATTGGGTAAGCTGACCGACGTGTCATCCCGCATGGAGCCCATGCTCACCAGGCGTCGCGCAGTCGATCTGTGCCGCATCGCGGGTTGTTGTTGTCGCTGTTGCTGTAGCTGCTGAGTAGCCGCGCCCGCCGCGCAGCGCTCGGACAGCCCGGAACCCCACCGTGGCATGTCTTCAGTTTTTCCGTGCAACAGGCAAATAGGAGTCTCTCGTGTCAAGCAATAATCCCGGCGCCCAGCTGGACCGCGTCGACGTCCGCGGACCCAGGTTCGTCGCCTGGGTCACCACCGCGGTACTGGTCGTGACGCTGCTCGTCTCGGCACTGAGCCCGCCGGCGGCGGCGATCATTCTGGGTCTGCAGGCCGTGGTCTTCGCGATCGGCGCTCTCGCCGGGCCGCGCCGCCACCCCTATGGCCGGCTGTTCGCCACCCTGGTGGCACCCCGGCTGGACCCGGTCAAAGAGCGCGAACCGGTGGCTCCCTTGAAATTCGCGCAATTGGTCGGCTTGATCTTCGCGATCGTCGGTACCGCCGGATTCGCCATCGGTGCGCCCTTGGTGGGCGTCGTCGCGACGGCTTTCGCCCTGGTGGCGGCGTTCCTGAATGCGGCCTTTGGCATCTGTCTGGGCTGCCAGCTTTACCCGCTCGTGGTTCGCCTTCGACCGACCGCCGGTCCGGCGTAACCACAGTTCATCGCAGTTAATCGAAAGGATCCCCAACCATGGCACGCTCCGACGTCCTGGTCTCCGCCGAGTGGGCTGAGAAAAATCTCGACACGGCGAACGTCGTGTTCGTCGAGGTCGACGAGGACACCAGCGCGTACGACGGAGGCCACATCGCCGGCGCGATCCGGCTCGACTGGCGCACCGATCTGCAGGACCAGGTCAAGCGCGACTTCGTCGACGCCGAGCAGTTCTCCAAACTGTTGTCCGAGCGCGGCATCTCCAACGACGACACCGTGGTCCTCTACGGCGGCAACAACAACTGGTTCGCCGCCTACGCCTACTGGTACTTCAAGCTCTACAGCCACGCCGATGTCAAGCTGCTCGACGGCGGCCGCAAGAAGTGGGAGCTCGACGGCCGCCCGCTGACCGCCGACACCGTCAGCAGGCCGGCCACCTCGTACAGCGCGGCACCACCGGACAACACCATCCGGGCGTTCCGGGACGAGGTCATCGCGGCCATCAACACCAAGAACCTGGTCGACGTACGCTCCCCCGACGAGTTCTCCGGCAAGATCCTGGCCCCTGCACACCTGCCGCAGGAGCAGAGCCAGCGACCCGGACACATTCCGGGAGCGATCAACGTCCCGTGGAGCCGCGCCGCTAATGAGGACGGCACCTTCAAGTCGGACGAGGAGTTGGCCAAGCTGTACGCCGACGCCGGTCTGGACGGCACCAAGGAAACGATCGCGTACTGCCGAATCGGGGAGCGTTCGTCGCACACCTGGTTCGTTCTGCAGGAATTACTCGGGCATAAGAACGTCAAGAACTACGACGGCAGTTGGACTGAATACGGCTCCCTGGTGGGCGCCCCGATCGAGTTGGGAAGCTGATATGTGCTCTGCACCTAGGCAAGGACAGACGTTGCCCGCCAGCGTCGACCTGGAGAAGGAAACCGTGATCACCGGCCGCGTCGTGGACGGTGACGGCCAAGCCGTCGGTGGCGCGTTCGTCCGCCTGCTGGACTCGTCCGACGAGTTCACGGCCGAGGTCGTCGCATCGGCCACCGGTGACTTCCGGTTCTTCGCCGCACCCGGATCCTGGACGCTGCGTGCCCTGTCCAAGGCCGGCAACGGCGACGCCGTCGTGGCACCGTCGGGCGCCGGCATCCACGAAGTGGACGTCAAGATCGCCTGAGCGCTGATGCCGTGACGGGATCCCCCGGAAGCGCGGTTGACGGCGTGAAACGAATAGACTCGGCAGCGTGGTGCTCTTCTTCGAGATCATGCTGGTCGCGGCAGTGGTGGTCATCTCCTGGTTTGCGCTGTACACCCTCTACCGGCTCATTACCGACGAGTCGTGACGTACGACGATGACCCAGAGGGCCCGGCCGGCTCTGCAAATTCTGGCGGCCGCGCGGTGGCTGCCGCCGCCGAACGCGCCAAGGTGACCGCGGCCCGCAACATCCCTGCATTCGACGACCTGCCGATCCCGGCCGACACCGCGAACCTGCGCGAAGGCGCCAACCTCAACGACGCGCTGCTGGCCCTGCTGCCACTGGTCGGCGTGTGGCGCGGTGAGGGCGAGGGCCGCGGGTCCGACGGCGACTACCGGTTCGGCCAGCAGATCGTGGTCTCCCACGACGGCGGCGACTACCTGAACTGGGAAGCCAGATCCTGGCAGCTCGACACCGACGGCGCCTACCAGGAGCCCGGCCTGCGCGAGACCGGCTTCTGGCGTTTCGTGCTCGATCCCGACGACCCGAGCGAATCTCAGGCCATCGAGCTGTTGCTCGCCCACTCGTCGGGCTATGTCGAGCTCTTCTACGGGCGCCCACGCAACCAGTCGTCGTGGGAGTTGGTGACCGATGCCCTGGCGCGCAGCCGGTCGGGCGTTCTGGTCGGCGGCGCCAAGCGCCTCTACGGCATCGTCGAGGGCGGCGACCTCGCCTACGTCGAGGAGCGGGTGGACGCCGACGGCGGGCTGGTGCCGCACCTGTCGGCGCGGCTGTCGCGATTCGTCGGCTAGCGGCCCGCTGCTGTTGCCCGCGTAGGTATTTGGGCGCTCGCACCAAAACCATTGCCTTCGGCCGATCTTTTGCGTGTACTGTTCGACGTCCGAGCGGCCGCGCGAAGGGAGATCGGCGGATGCGTCCCACGAGGGCACCCTCGCCCATATTGCGTTGGGCCGTAACCGCCGTCGGCCTGGTGTTGATCGCCTACCTGGCCGTGCTGGATGCGCGCCCGTCCATCGACGACTCATTTCCGGCCTGGCTGGGGTGGTTCGGCGAGCCGGGATCGATGCCGACGCTCGCCGTCGTTGTCGTCGTGCTCATTTGGGCGTCGGTGTTGAATTTCCGCTCGGGTAGCCACCGTGTGGTGGGTGTTTCGTTCACCCTGATTGCAGCCCTGGTCCCGATGACGGCGGTGCTCGGGCTGACTTCGTACTGGGGATGTCACGACGCCAACCATCCGGCCTTCTTCACTCCCCTGATGGCGACGGCGAGTCTAGTCAAGGGCGGCACCGGCGACTTCTCCGTCAGCGGGAAAACCTGCCCGAGCCCGACACCGGTGGGCCTGGAACTGGCCCGGATCGCCGCGCTGTCGGCGATCTTCACCGGATTGGGCGGCGCGGTGGTCGGGGTCTTCCGGTCACAGGTGGACCGACTGCGGGCCAACTGGGCCGAATCCGTCACTGCCATCGTTGGTGTCGACAGTGACACCCAGTCGATGATCAGCGCCGTCGCGCGCACCTTGGACCGGCGCGGCACCCTCGTGGTCATCACCGGTGCCAGCGACGAGCGCGTGCAGCGGGCCCGCCGCCAAGGCGCCCGGGTGGTGCTGGTGGACTTCAACACGCCGTCGACCCTGGTGTCACTTCGGCTGTGGCGCCGCCTGTCTCGGCTTTACCTGATGGCGCCCGACCCGGCACTCAACCTGATGTGGCTGGATCAGATCAGCCGCCGTCTGTCCGAAATCGCCCACAAGCGACGGTTGCCGCTGATCGTTCGCATGGACGATCCCTAGCTGGCCCAGGCCTGGCGCGCCCAGCAGTTCGGCGGATCGGATACCCGCTGGGCGGCCGACGTGGTCGGCAAATACGAGGTGACCGCGGGCCGGCTGCTCGACGGCGTCCTGGCAGCGGGGCGAATCAAACGCGTATTCGTCTGCGGCACTTCGCAATTGACACTGGCACTGTGCGCGGATCTGACCCAGCGCGCCCTGGAGCGTGACTTCTACACTCCGCCCGGCGCGGTGGCGTTGCCGGCGCTGACCCTCGTCGAACGAGACGCCGAGGAGTACCTGCGCGATCACGAGTTCCACCGTCAGCAAGCCGGATTCGTATCGGAGGGCCCGACCATCGACGCGGTCGCGGAGGCGCCGACGATACCGGCGATGCTGAAGCTGATCGGTGACGTCGACCCCGCGACCAGCGCGGTGATCTTCGTCGACGCCCATGCCGGGACAACCGCCGCGAGGCTGGCCGCCCGCTTCCCCGACATGCCCATCTACGCCTCGGACCTGAACACCAGCATCACCGACGATTCCATCCAGGTCGTCGGCCGGCTGCAGTCCTATTCGCTGGTGCTGGATACCCAAGAGGGTCAGGTACAGGACGCCTGGGAGCGGGCGGCGCGGCTGATCCACGAGCGCTATGTCGCCACGATCGACCCGAGCTGGACGCGGGGGCCCGCATCGGTGCCGTGGGCCGAGCTCAACGAGTTCTACCGCGGGTCCAACCGGCGCCAGGTCCGCAACGCGCTGTGGATGGTGGAGCAGATCGCGGGACACACCTGGAACACCTGGGGCAGCCCACCCACCCAACTGTCCGGCAGCGAAATGGCGGAGTTGACGCCGCTGGAACAGCTTGGGCTGATGGGCTTCGACCAAGACTCGTCGGTGCGGATGGCTCAGGCCGAGCACGAGGACTGGTGTCGCTACTACCGCCGCAACGGCTGGAAATACGGTACGCCGCGCGATGACTCGCGCAAGATCCACAACAAGCTCGTCGACTGGTCGGTGGTGGAGGCCGACCCCGAGCTGCTCAACGCCGCGGTGCGCAGCCTGGCGGGCACGCTGTGGAGCCTGCGGCAGCTGGGCTTTCGTTCACGCCCGCTGTGGCAATCGTTCACCCGGGTGGGGACGGTGGCCGCCGAACAACGAAGCGCGCCATGGACATGGACGTCGGACTCCGGACACACGATGCGCGCCGATGCGGGCGACTGGGCGATCTCCGAGGACGGCAAGCTCTGGTCGGTGCGTGACGACATTTTCCGGGACACCTACGAGCCCGCGGGCGACGGGCAGTGGCAACGCAAGGGGCGGGTACAAGCCCGCCCGGCTTATCCGGGCGAGACCATCAACACCCTGGAGGGGCCGACGAATGCCGGCGAAGGCGATTGGATTGTGCGCGGAGCCAGCGGTGAGCAGTGGCCGGTCCCCGGTGACGAGTTCGCCCGGCGCTATGCCGCATACCGACCGCCCGAAGAAGCCCATGCCCCAGACGGTGGCGAGGGGTGACCGGCCGCCTGTTGCCGAGTCCAATTAGCGCTGAAAATTTGCGCATCCTGAAGGGGCCCAACACTGATACGGTATCGGCGCATGTGCGTACGGGTCGCGCAGGCAGGCTTTCGCCCCAGTTCGTTCGCTCCCCTTCACCCTAGGAGACTGCGATGGCGCTGTTCATCAGCTACTCGAGCCAAGATCGGTCCACGGTCGACGCTTTGACCACCGCGCTTCGCCGCGGGCAGAACCAGGTGTGGTTCGACCAAGAGCTCGGCGGCGACTCGTGGTGGGCCAAAATCCTCGAGCAGATCCGCGACTGTGAGGTGTTCATCGTCGCACTGTCTAGCAACTGGCTGCAATCAAAGCCGAGCCAGGCGGAGCTGCGCTACGCCCAGGCCCTCGGCCGTCCGATCCTTCCGGTCCGGATCGGTGAAGTCGACAGCATGCGCGTGAATCCCCTTGCCGCATTGCAGATCATCGACTACCGGGAGCCGACGGTCGATGCCGGCATTCAGTTGGTCACCGCCGTGCACGCGCTTCGCAGCAAGCCCGTGCCGCTGCCGGATCCGCTGCCCGAAGAGCCCCCGGTGCCGTTCGGCTACATCACCCGGCTGGGCAATACCCTCGCCGAAAAAGAGCTCAGCCCGCAGCAGCAGCTCCAGCTGCTGGTCGAGTTGCGGTCGGGTTTCGACGAGGACGGCGACGACCCCAGCGCCCGCGGCGACATCGCGCAACTGCTGCGCATGCTGCGACTGCGACACGACGTCACCTACCGCACGCGAAGCGAAATCGACAACGTGCTAGCCGAAATCGAAGCCAAGGACGTTTCGCCCGCGGGGGCCACCGCGTCTCCGGCTGCTGCCGCGACTCCCGCGGCAGCACCGACCGGCGCGAACGCGGTCACCGTCCCGACCGCCGTGAGCGGTGGCGGGGCCGGCGGCGGGTCGAACAAGCGGCTGATCATCATCGGCGGTGCCGCGGTGGCGGTCATCGCCGCAATCGCGATCGTGGTGGTGATGACCACCCAGGGCGGCAAAACAAAGCCGGCCCCGAAGGCGTCCGGCTCGAATTCGGTACCGACGGCGGCGGATTCGGGTGTCGAATCGTCGAAGCTGGACACCTTTTTGCTCGGAGCCCCGGAGGTCGGCACCATCGTGGGTGACCCAGCGTTGGTGCCCGGCGAAAAAGTCAGTCAGCTGCGCAGCCCCAAGTACACGCTGTCCGATCCGGAGTGCGCCGGCGCTTTCGAGCCCACCATCGCGGCGGTCTACCAGGGCGCCAGCGGATTCACCGCGACCACGGGGCTGATCGTGCACTCGCCCGGACAGGACCCGCCGCTGCGGATCATCGAGGGTATCTCGCAATTCTCGTCGCCCGATAAGGCGAGCGCGTTCGTCCAGCAATCCGCGGACAAGTGGAAGGCCTGCGCCGGAAAGACGGTGACCGAGAAGCTCAATGGCAGAAGCTTTGATTACACGTTCGCTCAAGTCGATGGGACCGTGCCCAAGATTGCGCAGCAGCGCACCCGCGCGGACAGCGCAAAGACATGCCACCACGTGCTGCACGCGGAGGGCGCCAACGTCATCGACGTGACGGTGTGCGGCCCGGATGCCGCTCCCGGCCAAGCCGGCAAAATTGCCGAACAGATCGCGGCGCGAAGCATTCAATAGCGGCCCAAACATGGAGCGGCCCCGAGCTATGTCCCGATTGGACAGACCGGGAAGCTCGGGGGCCGGGTGGCTACGGGGAATTCGCCAGCGTGAATCGCTAGGTCTTCGGTAGCCATTGCAGCTAGCGCGTAGCCACCTCACATGTCCATGAAGCTATCAATTTCGCGGACCACCTCCCTTCTTGTGTACGGCCGACCGTACTCGCCGCTGTGCGAGCCGACAACACAGTTCAGCGCTCAGCGATCGCTGACGATCGCCGCGTCCACCAGTTGGGCGAAGTCCTCGGTCATCGATGAGCGGCCCAGCGGGCGGCCATCGAGCGTGTGCGCACGGGCCGCCAGTGTCATGCTGGAAACCAGCCAGATACCTTGGGCGGCAAGCAAATCTGAAACCCGTAGCGCCCGGTAGTCGCAGTCGTAGCCTTTGCTGCGCGCGACCTCGAACAGCGCCTGCTGGGTGGTGCCACGCAAGATGGGATACCAGGGCGGCGGCGTCAGCAGGCACAGATTGCTGTCCGGGCCCGCATACGAATCGGTGGCGATCACCACCGTCGAACGCGGGCCCTCCAGGATGTAGCCGTCCGAGCTGACGAAAATCACGTCGCCGGCGCCCTGCCTGGCGGCGTGCCGCAGCGCGGCCATATTCACCGCGTACGACAGGGTTTTCGCACCGGCCAGCAGCCACGGCATCTCGCCGGCACCGATGGCGGGTAGCCCCCGGTCCAGCGTGATCGCCGCGACCCCATTGCTGCGAACCACGGCCACCCGTTCCGGGACAGCGGTGACCATCACGTACGCGGTGGGCCCCGAACCGCTCTCGCGACCGCGGCTGTAGATCAACCGCATTGCCCCCTCGCCGGACGAGCCGGCCACCCATTCCCGGGTGGCGATGTCGATCGCGCGCCGCCAATTCGCCAGGTCCGGCTCGGGTAGATCCATGAACTTGGCCGACTGGGTCAGGCGCTGCAGATGCGGCCCGACCAGACACGCCCCGCCGTCACGGACCAACAGGGTCTCGAAGGCACCGTCACCGCGAACGGCCGCGAGGTCGTCGGCATGCAGCAGCGGGGCGCCGGGCGGATGTATTTCGCCGTCGAGGGTGACGATCACACCCGTCTGGGCTGCCATGCCGACAGAGCCTAGCCGCCGCGAACCGGGGGCCAGCACACACCCGTTGCCGAATGCGCGGCCAGCCGTACGCTCACCGCCGAATCCGCGGCTGGCCGCACGTTCGCGGGCGTGAGGCCGGGCAGAGGTGAATCCGTAGAGTTGACGTGTGACTGGCGGGGGCGACGAGGCAGAGCAAAAGGAGGAGCGGCGCACATGACTGCAGTACCCGCACCCGATTCGGGACCCGACGCCGGCGCGGTCTGGCACTACGGCGATCCGTTCAGCGAGCAGCGCGCGGCCGAAACCGATGCGGTGCTGGTGGACCGCTCGCACCGCGCGGTCCTGACGCTGACCGGCGCGGACCGGCAGAACTGGCTACACAACATCTCGACCCAGCACGTCAGCGAGCTTCCCGACGGGTCCAGCACCCAGAATCTGAGCTTGGATGGGCAGGGCCGCGTCGAGGACCACTGGCTGCAGACCGAACTCGGCGGCGTCACCTATCTCGACACCGAACCCTGGCGCGGCGAGCCGTTGCTGAGCTACCTGAGCAAGATGGTGTTCTGGTCCGACGTCACGCCGGCCGCCGCCGACCTGGCGGTCTTGTCGCTGATCGGTCCCCGACTGGCCGACCGCGCGGTGCTCGACGTGCTTGCCCTGGGCGCCCTGCCCGACGAGCTGGTCGCCATTGCGCTGGCCGGCGGCGGCTTTGTGCGGCGGATGCCGGCCCCCGCCGGCCAGATCGAGCTCGACCTGCTGGTGCCGCGTGCCGACGCGGCCGGCTGGCAAGGCCGCTTCGCGCAGGCCGGCGTGCGACCGGCCGGGGTGTGGGCTTACGAGGCCCATCGGGTCGCGGCGGTGCGCCCGCGCCTCGGCGTCGACACCGACGAACGCACGATTCCGCACGAGGTGCGGTGGATCGGTGGTCCCGGCGCCGGGGCCGTCCACCTGGACAAGGGCTGCTACCGAGGGCAGGAGACCGTCGCCCGGGTCCACAACCTGGGCAAACCGCCCCGAATGCTGGTGCTGTTGCACCTTGACGGCTCGGTGGACCGACCCTGCACCGGCGACCCGGTGCTGGCGGGCGGGCGTGCGGTGGGACGGCTGGGCACCGCCGTCGATCACGTGGATCTGGGGCCGATCGCGCTGGCGTTGCTCAAGCGGGGACTGCCCGCCGGCACCGAACTGGCGACCGGCCCCGAGGCCTCGGTCGCGGCCGTCATCGACGCCGATTCCCTGCCGCCCAGCGAGCAGATCGGCGCGGGGCGGCTGGCCGTCGAGCGGCTGCGGGGCGGCGCGAGATAATGTTCGATGAAGTCCAACACGGCGGACAGGGGGCACCGACGCTCATCCGCGAGGCACGGTAAGCTGTTGGCAGGACAATAACGACACCAGAGATCGGAGCCGCCTACTCGCTAGGCCGCTCCGTTATTGCGCGAGGGGGTTCCCCCATGGGCCGCGGCCGGGCTAAGGCAAAGCAGACCAAGGTTGCTCGAGAACTTAAATACAGCTCCCCGCAGACCGACTTCGATCGGCTTCAGCGCGAGCTCGCAGGGTCCGAGGCGGACCCGTCCTCCGGCGAGCTGGATGGCGCCGACGAATCTTGGGAGCGCGAAGACGACTGGCGTCGCTAGAACTTGCTCCGTGCCGATGCCGCGTGCATCGGCACAGTGTTGGTCCCAGTTAGGCGCAGCCCCTTAAAATCTGGGGTGCTGCCCAACCAGTTTGGCGCGCGGGCCTTCTTTTCCGCCCTTGCAGATCGTCCCCAGCACCCAGCAATCCAGGTGCCGTGCGGTCAAAATCGCCAGGGCGCGGTCGGTGTCCTCGGGTGCGACGACGGCGATCATGCCGACTCCCATATTGAAGGTCTTCTCCATCTCGGCGCGCTCCACCCGGCCGCGCTGGGCGATCATCGCGAACACCGGCGCGGGCGTCCAGGTGCCGCGGTCCACCTCGGCGACCAATCCGTGCGGGATGACGCGCTGCAGGTTGCCGGCCAGTCCGCCACCGGTGACGTGGCAGAACGTGCGGACTTGGGTTTCGGCGGCCAGCGCCAGGCAGTCCTTGGCGTAGATCCGGGTGGGCTCCAGCAACTCTTCGCCCAGCGTGCGGCCGAATTCCTCCACGTAGCCGGCCAGGTTCATCCGATCGATCTCGAGCAGGACGCTGCGCGCCAGCGAGTATCCGTTGGAATGCAGGCCTGACGATCCCATCGCGATGATGACGTCGCCGGGTTTCACCCGGTCGGGCCCCAGGATGTCGTCAGCCTCGACCACGCCGATACCCGTCGCGGAGATGTCGTAGTGGTCGGGCTCCATCAAACCGGGGTGCTCGGCGGTCTCGCCGCCCAGCAGTGCACACCCGGCCCGGACGCATCCCTCGGCTATGCCGCCGACGATCGCTGCCACTCGTTCGGGCACGGTGCGGCCGACGGCGATGTAATCCTGCAGGAACAGCGGTTCGGCACCGCAGACGACGAGGTCGTCGACCACCATCGCCACCAGGTCGAGGCCGACGGTGTCGTGCTTGTCCATCGCCTGCGCTACCGCCAGCTTGGTGCCGACGCCGTCACTGGAGGCCGCCAGCACCGGCTCGCGGTAGTCGCCACGCAGTGCGAACAAGCCGGCGAATCCGCCCAACCCGCCAAGCACCTCGGGTCTGGTGGCTTTTGCCGCCAGCGGCTTGAACAGATCGACCGCGCGGTCACCGGCTTCAATATCCACCCCGGCCGACGCGTAAGTAATGCCCTGACTGCCCGGTTCTTCGCCGGGGCTTTTTCCGGGATCCGTCATCGCGATAAAGGCTACCGGTAGGTGCTTCCCGCCGGAATCGAACGTCTTTGAAGGATCCAATCAGTGGTTGACGGGAACCTCGTCGGCCACAACATCGCCGAGCTCCGCTCCGCGCGCCGCATTGGCGAGCATGTGCTCGATGACGTTCTTGCCCAGCGCGGTCTCGCTGGGCAGCTCGATCGGATACTTGCCGTCGAAGCAGGCGGTACACAGGCGGGAGGCCGGCTGTTCGGTCGCCGCGATCATGCCGCGCAGCGAGATGTAGCCCAGCGTGTCGGCGCCGATGGCATGCCGCACCGCCTCGAGCATCTCTTCCTCGTCCTCGACGGCGTTGGCGATCAATTCGGCCGGCGACGGGAAGTCGATGCCGTAGAAGCACGGCCACTTCACCGGCGGCGAGGCAATGCGCACGTGCACCTCGACGGCGCCGGCCTCGCGCAGCATGCGCAACAACGCACGCTGGGTGTTGCCGCGCACGATCGAGTCGTCGACGACGATGAGCCGCTTACCGCGGATCACCTCTTTGAGCGGGTTGAGCTTCAGCCGGATGCCCAGCTGGCGGATCGTCTGAGACGGCTGAATGAAGGTCCGCCCAACGTAGGCGTTCTTCATCAGGCCCTGCCCGTACGGAATGCCGGACTCCTGCGCGTATCCCACCGCCGCAGGTGTGCCCGATTCCGGCACGCCGATCACCAGGTCGGCGTCCACCGACCGCTCGCGGGCCAACCGGCGGCCGATCTCCAACCGGGCAGCGTGCACCGATCGGCCGCCGATCGTGCTGTCCGGCCGGGCCAGGTAGACGTATTCGAAGACGCAACCCTTGGGAGTCGGGTTGGCGAAGCGGGTGGACCGCACCCCGTCCGCATCGATCGCCAGCAATTCACCCGGCTCGATGTCGCGGACGAACGAGGCACCGACGATGTCCAGCGCGGCGGTTTCCGAGGCCACCACCCAACCGCGATCCAGGCGTCCGAGCGAAAGCGGCCGCACCCCGTGGGGATCGCGGCAGGCGTACAGCGTGTTCTCGTCCATGAAGGTCAGGCAGAAGGCGCCGCGCACGGTCGGCAGCAAGTCGAGCGCCGCCTGCTCCAGGGTGGAGTCGGCAGCGCCATGGGCCAGCAGCGCGCCCAGGATGTCGGAGTCCGTCGTCGCCGGGGCCGGGTAACGCTTCGAGATCAAACCCGCGTCGCGCGCGCGGGCGGCAAGTTCAGCGGTGTTGACCAGATTCCCGTTGTGTCCCAAGGCAACCCCGGTGCCGGCCGCGGTGTTACGGAACACCGGCTGGGCGTTTTCCCAGGTGGTGTCACCCGTGGTGGAGTACCGGCAGTGCCCGATCGCGACGTGGCCCTGCATGGCCGCGAGCGTCTGCTCGTCGAACACCTGACTGACCAGGCCGAGGTCCTTGAAGACCAGTACTTGAGATCCATCGGCGACGGCGATGCCGGCGGCTTCCTGGCCGCGATGCTGCAGCGCGTAGAGGCCGTAGTAAGTGAGTTTGGCGACTTCCTCGCCCGGGGCCCAAACCCCGAATACACCGCACTCTTCGCGGGGCGAGTTCAGGTCCTGCTCGGATTCATCTGATCCAGCGACGGTCACGGTGGGCGGCTCCCTAGCGAGGGGTAGTGACGTAAGGAAGTTTACGGGCACGTAAGCCCCGGGGACGACTCTGTTGGGCGTGTTGAACCCAAATGTTCTCGGCGTGTCACCCTAAACCTGCAGTTCAAGGTTATATTCAGCCCATATCGAACAGGGGCAACCAGTGGTCAATTTCACCCGCCCGAGCCCCCGATAACGTCAGCGATCCGGCGGCCTTCGCGTCGGCGAGCGTCACGATTCCGGTGGCCAGCAGCAACCACATCCGAGGATCGGTTTCCACCACATTGGGCGGCGTGCCGCGGGTGTGTTTCGGCCCGGCCACGCACTGCACCGCGACGAACGGCGGGACCCGGACCTCGACGCTGGCGCCCGGTGCCAGCGCGGCCAGGGTGCGTGCGGTGAGCCGAACCGCCGTCGCCAATGTGGCTCGATCCGGTGCCGGACGGGATTCGTCGCGCAGCCAGTCCGCCACGGTCATTAGGACCTGACGTGTCTTGGCCGGAACGGCGCTATCGCGGGCGGCCATACCTTAGGGTCTCAGAATCATGGAGCGTCGTCGCTCACGGCCGCCGCCCCCATACAAGACCATCGGACTCGTGACGATCGTGGTCATGGGGCTCGTTGGGTTGGCCTTGTACTCGCAGTTTCGCGGAGACTTCACACCGAAAACGAAGCTGACGATGGTGGTCGCCCGCGCGGGTCTGGTGATGGATCCCGGTTCCAAGGTCACCTACAACGGTGTCGAGATCGGCCGGGTGGCCGGTATCTCCGAGATCACCCGGGCCGGCAAGCCGGCCGCCAAAGTGGTGCTGGACGTGACCCCGAAGTACGTCAACATGATTCCTGCCAACGTGGCGGCCGAAGTGAAGGCGAGCACGGTGTTCGGCAACAAATACGTCGCCTTGAGTTCGCCGAAACACCCTACAACACAATCGATTACACCGTCTATGGTAATCGACGCGACGACGGTGACGACCGAGTTCAACACGTTGTTCGAGACGCTGACGTCGATCACCGAGAAGATCGATCCTGTCAAGGTGAACCTGACGCTGTCCGCGACGGCGCAGGCGCTGGCCGGGCTGGGGGAGAAATTCGGCGCCTCACTGCTCAACGGCAACGCGATCCTCGACGACGTGAATCCGCAGCTGCCACGGCTACGCGTCGATATTGCCCAGCTGGCGGCGCTGGGCGACACCTATGCCGATGCCGCCCCGGACTTGTGGGATGCGCTCGAGCACGTGGTGACGACCGCGCGAACGCTCAACCGGCAGCAGGGCGATCTGGATGCGGCGTTGCTGGCGGCGGCGGGATTGGGCAACAGCGGCGCCGACGTGTTCGAGCGCAGCAGACCGTACTTTTCGCGCGGGGCCGCCGATCTCGTCCCCACCGCCCAGCTACTGGACGAATACAGCCCCGAAATCTTTTGCACCATACGCAATTTCAACGAGGTCGCACCCAAGCTGCACGTCGCGCTCGGCGACAACGGCTATGCGCTGGGGGCGCACTCCTCGGGCTCGATCGCGGGAGCGCCCAATCCGTACATCTATCCCGAGAACCTGCCGCGGACCAATGCGCACGGTGGCCCCGGCGGGCGGCCGGGCTGTTGGAAATCGATCACCCGCGAACTGTGGCCGGCTCCCTATCTGGTCATGGATACCGGTGCGAGCGTAGCCCCGTACAACCACTTCGAAGTCGGTTCACCACTCGCAGTGGAATACGTGTGGGGCCGCCAACTGGGCGACAACACCATCAACCCATGAAAGAGACGATGACTTCTCACCGGACTGCGGCCGTCGCACGCCGACTCATGGCGTTGGCGATCACCGCGGCGTCACTGTCGGGCTGTGGCGATTCGGGCGACCATCGCGAAGGCGACGCCAGCGACAATGGCTGTCGCACCCTGGCCGCCGATCCCGGCTGGTACGGCGACAACCGGGACCGGCTCAACGCGATGATCGGCAAGCTGGGCAGCTGCGGCAAGCTGGAGCCCGAGACGAACGACGCGCCGGTGGCGCTGTTCGACTGGGACGGCACCATGGTGAAGAACGACATCGGCTCCGCGACCTTCTGGTGGATGGTGCGCAACTCGAAGCTGCGTCAGCCCACCGACGGAAATTGGAGCACGACAAGCCAATACCTCACCCCGGCGGCCGCCGAGGAATTGGCCTCCGCCTGTGGCGCACTGGCTCCCCCGGGCCAGCCGCTGCCGACGGGAGCCAATCCCGGCTGCGCCGACGAACTGCTCTCGATAGCCGGCGATCGCCAGACCAGAACGGGCGCACCGGCATTCACCGGCTACAACCGTCGACGCATCAATCCCGCCGCCGCTTGGGCGGCACAATTGCTGGCCGGCTGGACCGAGGCTGACCTAACCGGATTCGCCGAAGCGGCCCGGCGGGAAAACCTGGACGCACCCGAGGGCACCGATCAATTGGTGGGCAGTACCCGCCAAACCGGGTGGATTCGCTACTACGCCCAGATGCGAGATCTCGTCGCAACCCTGCAGGCCAACGGATTTGACGTACGGATCATCTCCGCCTCGCCCGAGCCGGTGGTGCGGGTCTGGGCCGCCGACCTGGGAATCTCGGCCGACCGGGTGATGGGCACCCGCACCGAGCACGACGGCGACGTGCTGACGTCGCGATTGGCCCTTTGCGGTGGGGAGCCATCCACCCCGTACAACGAGGGCAAGCGCTGCCGGATCAACGAGCAGGTGTTCGGCGTCCAGGGGGCGGGCGCCTTCGACCAGCTGCCCGAGCAGCGGCGCCAGGTGTTCGGGGCTGGCGACTCCGACGGAGACGCCACCTTCGTCGCCGACGCGACAGCACTGCACCTGGTGATCAATCGCAACCAGATCGAATTGATGTGCCGGGCCTACGCCGATCTCGACGGACGATGGCTGGTCAACCCGATGTTCATCGGCCCCTTGGGCGCAAGCCCGCCCTACCCCTGCGCGACACAGGGTTCCGACGCGCCTCAGGGCGGCCAGGCACCACTGCTCGGTCCCGACGGCACCGTCGTCCCCGATCAGCAGGACCGCGTGCACACCGGGTAAATCGGTTGCGGCGCAAGCCTGCCGGGACGCGACGAACCGGCGCGATCAGCCAAAGAATCGCGGCAGCACCGCTTCGGACGTCGCGCGCAGCTCGGCCAGCGGCACCGTGAACAAGCCTTGAAACTCGACCGAGTCCGAGTCCGAGTCGACGACGCCGATACGGGCGGCGGGAAGTCCGCGCGCGTCGCACATGGACCGAAACCGGCTCTCCTCGGCACGCGGCACCGCGACCAGCACCCGGCCCGACGACTCGGAGAACAGCGTCACGAATGGATCGCTGCCCTCGGGAAGCACGATGCGGCAACCCGTTTCACCCGCCAGCGCCGATTCCACGATGGCCTGGGCGAGCCCGCCCTCGGACAGGTCGTGGGCCGCGGTCACCAACCCGTCGCGCGATGCCGCGCTGAGCACCTCGGCCAGCAGCTTCTCGCGCGGCAGGTCGACCGCGGGCGGCAACCCGCCGAGATGATCGCCGGTCACCTGCGCCCAAATGGACCCGTCGAACTCGTCGCGGGTGTCGCCCAGCAGCAGCAGGGACTCTCCCGGGTCGGTGCCCAGCGCGGTCGGGATACGCCGGTCGACGTCGTCGATCACGCCCAGCACGCCCACCACCGGAGTGGGCAGGATCGGGGCCGTTCCGGTCTGGTTGTAGAAGCTCACGTTGCCACCGGTCACCGGAATCCCGAGGGCGACACAGCCATCGGCGAGTCCTCGGACCGCTTGGGAGAACTGCCACATCACCCCGGGATCTTCGGGCGAGCCGAAGTTGAGGCAGTTGGTCACCGCGACCGGGACGGCCCCGGTGGCCGCGACGTTGCGGTACGCCTCGGCCAGCGCGAGCTGGGCTCCGGTGTAGGGATCCAGCTTGGTGTAGCGACCCGAGGCGTCGGTCGACAGCGCGATCCCGCGGCCGGTGGACTCGTCGATGCGCAGCACCCCGCCGTCGGCGTGCTCGGCCAGCACGGTGTTGCCACGCACATAGCGGTCGTACTGCTCGGTGATGAATGCCCGGCTGCACAGATGCGGACTCCCCAGCAGCGCAAGCAAAGTCGCGCGCAGCTCGTCACCGGTGACCGGCCGGGGCAGACCGCTCGACCGGTCGGCGTTAAGGGCATCCTGCGATTCCGGGCGCGCCACCGGACGCTCGTACACCGGCCCCTGATGCGCCACGGTGCGTGGCGGCACGTCGACGACGGTCTCGCCGTGCCAGGTGATGCGCAGCCGATCACCATCGGTGACCTCACCGATCACCGTCGCCAGCACCTCCCACTTCCGGCACACCGCCAGGAAGGCCTCGACGTTCTCCGGGGCGACCACCGCGCACATCCGCTCCTGCGACTCGCTGGAGAGGATCTCGGCGGGCGTCATGTTGGCCGCGCGCAACGGAACGGTGTCCAGCTCCACACGCATGCCGCCGTCACCGGCCGATGCGAGTTCGGAAGTCGCACAAGATAATCCGGCACCACCAAGATCCTGGATGCCGATCACGATGCCCGCTGCATACAACTCCAGGCAGCACTCGATCAGCACCTTCTCGGTGAACGGGTCACCGACCTGGACCGAGGGCAGCTTCTTGCGCCCGGGCCCGCCGCCCTCGTCGCCGCCGAAGGTCTCCGACGCCAGCACGGATACGCCACCGATGCCGTCGAGACCGGTGCGCGCGCCGAACAGGATGATCTTGTTGCCGGTTCCCGAGGCGAACGCCAGGTGCAAGTCCTCCTTGCGCAACACCCCCACGCACAGCGCGTTCACCAACGGGTTGCCCGCATACGACGCGTCGAAGACGGTCTCACCGCCGATGTTGGGCAGGCCCAGCGAGTTGCCGTAGCCGCCGATGCCGCGGACCACGCCGTCGAGCACGCGCCGGGTGTCGGGTGCGTCGGCGGCGCCGAACCGCAACTGGTCCATCACCGCGACCGGTCGGGCGCCCATGGCCATGATGTCGCGCACGATGCCGCCGACGCCGGTCGCCGCGCCCTGGTACGGCTCGACGTAGGACGGGTGGTTGTGCGACTCGACCTTGAACGTGACGGCCCACCCGTCGCCGATGTCGACCACGCCCGCGTTCTCGCCGATGCCGGCCAGCATGCCCGCGCGCATCTCGTCGGTCGTGGTCTCGCCGAAGTAGCGCAGATGGACCTTCGACGACTTGTAGGAGCAGTGCTCGCTCCACATCACCGAGTACATCGCCAGCTCGGTGTCGGTGGGCCGGCGGCCCAAAATCTCGCGAATCCGCTGGTACTCGTCGTCTTTAAGGCCCAATTCGCCGAACGGCTGCGGCTGGTCGGGGGTGGCGGCTGCGTGTTCGACGGTGTCGGCCACGTGAGTACGGGCGCCCGCTCCGGAGACAGTCACGCACACAGTCTAAAGAGCTACTCGCCGCGCAGCAGGCGGGCGCTTTCGACGTCCGCCGGATAGAACAATTCGACGGCCAATTCGGCGAGCGTGACGTCGAGCGGAGTGCCGAACGTCGTCAGGGTGGTGAACATCGACAACCGGTGGCCACCGCCGGCATCGAGCACGAACGGAACGAGCAACGACGCGCCGTCCGATGGAGTGCCCCAGGGTTTCGCGGCCACCGCGACGCCGGGGTAGGCGCGCACCTCTTCGCCCAGGGCCCGCAGTGCCGGGTCGCCGGTGAGTGCGATCGTGCGCTGCAGCTGGTGCAATAGGTAGCCCGCCCATTCCCCGAAGTTCAGGGTCCGCGCGGCCAGGCCGTCGGGATGCAGGCACAGCCGGTAGATGTTGGCCGGCGGGCCGAGCAGTTCCTCGGGCAGGCCGGCGGTGAGCGCAGACGCGGCGGCGTTGGCCCCCACGATGTTCCAGCACCGGTCGATGACCACACCGGGGTACGGGTCGTGCGCGTCGAGCAGGCGTTGCACCGCGTCCCGGGCCGGGGAGAGGGCCGCGTCGTCCAGCGGGCGCGCCTGCTAGCGCGGGGCAAATCCGGCGGCGAGCAGCAGCGCATTGCGTTCCCGCAGCGGAATGTCGAGGCCCTCGGCCAGGGTGAGCACCATCTCCGGACTCGGTCGCGAGCGCCCGGTCTCGATGAAGCTCAGATGCCGCGCCGACACACCGACACTCAGCGATAGGTCGAGCTGGCTGACTCGTCGGCGCGTGCGCCATTCGCGCAACAGGACACCGACGGGCGCGTGGCTCACCCGTTCACGGTAACGACGTTTGCGTAGTCACGGCGATGACCTCGGAGGTAATTGTGCTGCCGCAGCGCGCCGGGACACGCTTGCCGACGAACGCGCTCAACCGGAGCGTCTGCCCCTGGAGGGAATCATGACCGACATCGCTTCTGCTGGACCGAAGTTCAGCGCCGAATTGTTCGCAGCGTTTTGGGCGGCTCCCGACCTTTCACGCGGGCTGGACATTCTGGCCGACGACATCGTCGGCTACTGGCCGGGTGACCCGGAACCGGTCCGCGGGATCGAGGCGTACACGGCGAAGATCGCCGAAATTCTCGATGCCGCACCGGATTTACAGCTCGAGGTCGTCGACAGCGCGACGGTATCCGGCGCAGCCCCGGATGAGCAGCTGGTGTTTGTGCACTACATCGGGCGCGGCACCGGGCCGGACGGCCCGTTCCGGATCCGCGGGCTCGACCGGGTCCGCACTCGCGACGGCATCGTCGTGGAGAACGTCATCCGCTACGACCCACTGTTCCTAGAGCGGGGCTGAATTCAGGCCCGCAGTGCTCCGCTCAGAGCACACCGAGTGTCTCACCGAGCCGCCCAACGCCCCGGGGCGGACGACGAAGGCGTTGGTCGGCGCCCCGCTCTTTCGCCCGCTCACGAGCGGCAGCACGCGCTGCTCGACGGCGGATCGAGTTACTGACGGACCACGCAGAACACATTGCCTTCGGGGTCGGCCAGTACCACCCAGCGAAAATCATCCCCGAAGCTGTGCCGACCGACTTCTGTGGCTCCCGCGGCCGTTAGCCGCGACACTTCTTCCTCGACGTCCTGGGCACCAAAATCCAGGTGCACGCGGTTTTTCCCCGGCGTGGGATCCGGCACCTTCTGGAATCCGAGCTGTAGCCCGTCAGACAAGGTCACCACTGTAAATTCTTCGGCGAGCAAATCATGCGTCGTGCCACCGAAGTGCTGCGCCCACCACCCGGCCAACGTCGCCGGATCGCTGCAATCGATGGTGACCATTTCCACGTGGAGCGCCATATCGCCAAACCCTATGCCACGGGCGACAAAAACGCTTGCAGCGCACCGGAATAGGCGGCCACGTCTTGGACACCCATCATCTCGCGTGCGGAGTGCATCGCGAGCTGCGCGGCGCCGACGTCGACGGTGGGGATGCCGGTTTGTGCCGAGGCCATCGGCCCGATCGTCGAACCGCACGGCAGATCGGCGCGATGCTCGTAGCGCTGCAACCCGACCCCGGCCTGCTGGCAGGCCAGCGCAAACGCCGCCGCCGTGCGCCCGTCGGTGGCGTACCGCAGATTGGGGTGCACCTTGAGTACCGGCCCGGCGTTGATCGCGATCAGGTGGCCGGGCTCGTGGCGCTCCGGGTAGTTGGGGTGGGTGGCGTGCGCCATGTCGGCCGAGGCCAGTAGCGATACCGGCAGCCGACGCAGGAAGTCTTCCCGGTTGCCGCCGGCCGCGAGCACGATGCGCTCCAGAATGGTGCTCAGCAGGTTGGACTGCGCCCCGTGGTCCGACGACGAGCCGACCTCCTCATGGTCGAACAGCACCAACACCGGCACGTTGGCGCGCGGTTCGGCCGCAAGCAATGCCTCCAGCCCGGCATAGCAACTGGCCTGGTTGTCCAGCCGGGGTGCGCTGAGCAGGCTGTCGTCGGCGCCGAGCACCGTCGACGGGGTCAGATCGTGCGTCATCAGGTCGGCGGCCAGCACGTCGGCCGGTGCCACCCCGGCGCGGCCGGCCACGTAGTCCACGAATGCACGCGCTTGGTCGCTGACACCCCAGACCGCGTTGACGTGCCGCTGCGGGTCCAGCGTCACCGACTTGCGGTCCTCGGCAAGGTGAATGGCCAGCTGCGGCACCCGCAGGATCGGATCGTCGATCCGGACGAGCCGGTGGTCCAGCCCGGAGCCGTCCCGCACCGACAGTCGCCCGCTGATGCCCAGATCGCGGTCGAGCCAGGAGTTGAGCCACGCCCCGCCGTAGGGCTCCAGCGCCACCACCTGCCAGCCCGCCACCACCCGGTCCGGATGCTGCTTGACCCGCAGGTTAGGGCTGTCGGTGTGCGCGCCGACGATCCGAAACGGACCGTCTGGACCGGTGGTGTTCCAGGCGACCAGTGATCCCGCACGGACGGTGAAGAAGTGTCCCGGTTCGCCGGGCCACGGCTCGGCTTCGCGCAGTTCGGTGTAGCCGGCGGCAAGGAGCCGCCCCTCCACCGTGGCGCAGACATGGAACGGGGACGGAGAAGCGTCGATGAATTCGCAGAGGCCTGCGGCGCTGGCCGACATGTCCAACATCATGGCTGTCCGCGAGCACGCAGTTCACGCTGGGCCCAATTGCGCGACTCCTCACTCGCGCACTTCCTGCGCTCGCCGTCGCCACGCTAAGGTCACCAGGGTGCCTCCGGTTCAGCCCCAGCCCATCCTCACGCCGTTGACACCCGCCGCGATCTTTTTGGTCGTAACGATCGACGATGGCGGCGAGGCAACCGTGAACGGTGCGCTGCCCGACATCTCGGGCCTAGTGCGCGCCATCGGCTTTCGCGACCCCACCAAGCACCTGTCGGTGATCACCTCGATCGGGTCGGACGCCTGGGATCGGCTGTTCGGCGGACCACGCCCGGCCGAACTGCATCCCTTCGTCGAGCTGAGCGGACCGCGGCATAGCGCGCCGGCCACTCCCGGCGACCTGCTGTTCCATATTCGGGCCGAGTCGCTGGACGTCTGTTTCGAGCTCGCGGGCCGCATCCTCAAGTCGATGGCCGGCGCCGTCAGTGTCGTCGACGAAGTGCACGGCTTTCGGTTCTTCGACAACCGCGATCTGCTCGGCTTTGTCGACGGCACCGAAAATCCCGACGGCCCAATCGCTGTCAACGCCACCGCGATCGGCGACGAGGATCCCGACTTCACCGGCGGGTGCTACGTGCACGTGCAGAAGTACGTGCACGACATGTCGGCGTGGGATTCGCTGTCGGTCACGGAGCAGGAAATGGTGTTCGGCCGCACCAAGCTCGAAGACATCGAGATGGACGACGACGTCAAGCCTTCCAACGCCCACATCGCGCTCAACGTCATCGAAGACGACGACGGCAACGAGTTGAAGATCGTGCGCGCCAACATGCCGTTCGGTGAAGTCGGCAAAGGCGAGTACGGCACCTACTTCATCGGTTATTCGCGCACACCCGAGGTCACCGAACGCATGTTGCGTAACATGTTTCTCGGTGATCCGCCGGGCAACACCGATCGCGTGCTTGACTTCTCGACTGCGCTGACCGGTGGACTGTTCTTCTCCCCCACCATCGACTTCCTCGACGATCCGCCGCCCCTTCCCGCACCGCTCGAGACAGAGCGGCCGGAAACGTCCCCCACTGATGACGGCTCACTTTCGATCGGCAGCCTGAAAGGAACCACCCGATGACGAACAACCTCTACCGCAATCTGGCGCCGGTCACCGACGTCGCCTGGGCTGAAATCGAATTGGAAGCGACGCGAACGTTCAAGCGCCACATAGCCGGACGTCGGGTGGTCGACGTCAGCGAGCCCGGCGGGCCGGTCACGGCCGCGGTCAGCACGGGCCGGCTGGTCGACGTGCAGGCTCCGACCGATGGTGTGGTGGCTCACTTGCGGTCCAGCAAACCTCTTGTCCGCCTGCGTGTTCCGTTCACGTTATCCCGCGACGAGATCGACGACGTGGAGCGTGGCTCGCAGGACTCCGACTGGGATCCCGTCAAAGAGGCCGCCAAGAAACTGGCATTCGTCGAGGACCGCGCCATCTTCGAGGGCTACCCGGCGGCGTCGATCGACGGAATCCGTAACAGCAGTTCGAATCCCGCGCTGCAGTTGCCTGACGACCCTCGCGAGATACCAGACATCATCACGCAGGCGCTGTCCGAGCTACGGCTGGCCGGTGTCGACGGCCCGTATTCGGTTCTGCTGTCTGCCGATATCTATACGAAGGTCAGCGAAACCACCGAGCACGGGTATCCGATCCTCGAGCACATCAACCGGCTGGTGAATGGCGACATCATCTGGGCGCCCGCCATTGACGGTGCTTTCGTGCTGACCACCCGGGGCGGCGACTTCGATCTGCAGCTGGGCACCGACGTCTCCATCGGCTACAGCAGTCACGATGCCGACACCGTGCAGCTGTATCTGCAGGAGACCCTGACGTTCCTGTGCTACACCACCGAGGCGTCGGTCGCGCTGGGTTCTTAGGACCCGCAACAGACGAGTGCTTCATCGATCCTGTAAATCCGCAGACAAAGTGCGAGTGAGGGCCTGCAGGATTACCGGCTCGGCGAAGTTGTCCGGTCGCGTACACCACAACCTTCGGCGGGCATCGCCCGGTTGACGCGCGCGATGACCTCCTGGGGCTTCCCCTGTGCCCGCAATGGCTTTCGCTCGATCAAAGATCGAGCACCAGGTCGCTGTCGGGCGCTGCCGAGCAGATGAGCACCGTCCCCGGTCCGGGTAGCTCTAATGGAGCCTGGACATACTGGGTTGTACCAGCGACGACGCCCGTCTCGCACAAGTGGCAGACGCCACTTCGGCACGAGAAACGGGTCGGTACGTCGCATGCCTCCGCGAAATCCAAGATGGTCCCGTAGTCGGAAGACCAGCTGGCGGTAAGACCGCTGCGCGCGAAGGTAACTGACGGCCCGACCCCCGGTGGGCCGTCCGGCGCATGGGGCGGGACCCGCGGGGCCCCGTCGACGACGCCGGGATTGATCGCCGGCAGCGCACCGAAGAGCTCACTGTGGATGCGCGCGCCGACGAGCCCGGAGGCAGTCAGGGCGTCGCGCATGTCGGTCATGAATTAGGTTGGGCCGCAAAGATATGCGGCGGCATCGACCGGAAGCCCAAGCGCCGCGATGGCCTGCTGGCCCAAACGGCCCTGCGTCTGGGTATAGAACACCCGCTGCCGAGCATTTGGCAGCGACTCGATCAGGGTCGTGACTTCATCTGCAAAGGTTTGGGTTTCGGGATTGCGACTGGTATGCAGCCACCAGACGTCGCGGGTACTGCGGGCCGCCGCCAGCGCATGCAGCATCGCCAGGACGGGAGTGATACCGATTCCGGCCGACATCAGCACCACCGGCCTGTCGTCGTCGGCGAGATAGAAATCGCCGCGGGGGCCGCGGCTTCGATAACCGATCCCGGTTCGATGTGCGCGTGCAACCATCGACTGGCCAAACCGCACTCTTCGCGCTTGACGCTGATCCGGTAGTCGCCCGCCACGGGATCGCCGGAGAGCGAATAGCTGCGCAGCGGTATCGGATCGCCGGCCCCGGGAAGTCGCACGGTCAGGTATTGCCCGGGCCGCGGCGGTGGCAACGGGGCATGGTCGTCGGACTCGAAACGGATCGACAGCACCGACGGACTCTCCCGGCGTACCGCGGTGACCCGCAATGGCCGAAATCCGTTCCACCCCGGTCCAACGCCGATCTCCGGCGCCGACTCCTCCCCCGAGGCGAGCATGTCGTTGAACGATTGCTGCCACCCGGGGCTCAACGCTGGAACATCGACGACCTTGCGTAGCGTAGGGGGGTTGCGGTTCGGCAGATACAACAGCGCGTCGACGTCGGCGACACTGAGCTCGTGTCGGCCGCGACGGGTCCGCACGATGTCGTCGCCGGCCTGGACATGACCCTCGGTGATGACGCGAAAGTAGAACCCTGGACGGTGTTGGGAAACAAGAAGATTGGGCATCTCGGGTTCGTCGAGACGCAAACCGACCCGGAAGCAGGTGACCCGCGGCTGGGTAACCTCGAACTCGGCATCGCCGATCCGGTAACGGTCGCCGATGCACACTTCCTGGTCGGAGAGCCCGGTGATGGTGAAATTCTCGCCGAAGTGGCCCGGTACCAGATCGCCGCGATTCAGGTAGTGCATCCAGAAGTCATACGACTCGGCCTGATAGACCATGACGGCACGTTGTTCGCCCCCGTGGCCGCCCAGATCGCCCTGGCCGTCGCCGTCGATGTTGAGGCGGCGCACCATGACCGGCCCGTCGACCGGCGTCTTCCATATGCCGGTATAGACCGTCTTGTCGCGCCACTGCACGTTCTTGGGCATGCCGACATTCACCGACACAAGCCTGCCCACTGTCGTCTCCTTTGGCTTTGCGAAAGAGCCTAAATCAGTGGCTCGCCGCCGTCGACCCTCAACGTCATTCCGGTCATGAAGGTGTTGTTCATGGCGAAGAGCACCGCGTTCGCCACGTCCTCCGGGGTGCCGATGCGCCCCACCGGGTTGCCCGCCGCGATATGCGCGAAGTAGTCGCGTTTGCCCTCTTCGCCCAGGGCGTCCCATGCCCCGGTATCGATGACTCCGGGCGAAATCGCGTTGACTCGCGTCGGCGCGAGCTCGACGGCCAGCCAGCGGGCCAGGAAATCCACGGCTCCATTGGTGATGCCCACCCCGAGGTATCCGGTGTTCAGCTTGAAGGCATGCACGCCCGAGAACAATACGAACGAGCCGCCCGGGCTGATCTGCGCCGCAAAATGTTTGGCCAACATCGTCGGCCCGATGACCTTGGTGTCGAAGGACAGCTGCAGGTTGCGGCGTTCCAGCGATGCCAGGGCACCCCGCGCCCGCGCGGAGGCGGTCGACACCACGTGGTCCACGGCGCCTACCCGATCGGCAAGCGCCGCGATCGACGCGTCGTCGGTGAGATCGACGACCTCGGCGCTGATGTCACTATCGCGGTGTGCGGTGGCAAGTTTGCCCTGGTCGCGTCCGGCCACGATGACGCGTGCGCCCTCGCCGTGTGCCAGCAGAGCCACCGCACGTGCGATGCCACTGCCGCGGCCGACCACCACGACGGTCTTGTCCCGCAACGTGTTACCCACGGATGCTCCTCACCCGACGGATTGGGATGTACGACCCAGAATATTCCGGGCCTGCCGAGCGGTCAACTCCCGCGGGACTATTGCGAGTCGACGAATTTGGTGCATACTGGGTTACACATCCCAAAAATGCTACTCCAGGCCACGTGGCGCAGGAGGAATTCCATGCCGGCTGTTCATCATCGTTACGCGACCATCGACGGCCATCGGCTGTTCTATCGGGAGGCCGGGGACGCGGACAGGCCGGCGTTGGTTCTTCTGCACGGGTTTCCGACCAGCTCCCACATGTTCCGGCATCTGATCCCGGCACTCGCCGACCGTTTCCACGTGATCGCGCCCGACCACCTGGGCTTCGGGCTTTCTGATGCCCCGGCCGTCACCGAGTTCGACTACACCTTCGATGCTCTGACTGACCTGACCGTCGGCCTGCTGCGCGGCCTCGGCATCGACCGGTATGCGATGTACGTGCAGAACTACGGCGCGCCGATCGGTTGGCGGCTGGCGCTGCGCGATCCGTCCGCCATCACGGCGATCATCAGCCAGAACGGGAACGCCTACGACGCCGGCTTCGTGGAAGGCTTCTGGAAGACCGTGTGGGCCTACCAGGCTGACCCGACCACCGAGACCGAGACGCCGATACGCCAATTCCTCAGCCTCGATGCCACCCGGTGGCAGTATCTCACCGGCGTGGCCGACGAGACACTCGTCGATCCCGACTGCTGGGAGCACGACTTCGCGTTGCTTTCGCGACCCGGCAACGACCTGGTGCAACTGAAACTGTTCCGCGACTACGCCACCAACGCGCCGATGTACCCGCAGGTGCACGAGTATTTTCGCGCCACCCGGGTACCGCTGCTCGCGGTGTGGGGCCGGGGTGACGAGATCTTCGGACCCGCCGGCGCCGAAGCGTTCGCCGACGACCTTCCCGACGCGCAGATTCATCTGCTCGACGGCGGGCACTTCCTGCTGGAGTCCGCACTCGACGAGGTCGCCAGGCTGATCCGCACCTTCTCTGGGAACGCGTGCCCGCCTAGCCGGGGCCCGCGCGCGGCACGGACCGCAATGGGCTGCATATCCCATAATCGGCGGCGCTCGCGGGTTAGCCTGACGCGATGGCCTATCCCGATGTTCAGGACGAACAACGGTTGACCGCCAAGGGGCGTGCCACCCGCGACAGGATCGTGCAGGCCGCCGCCCAGCTGATCGTGACCGAGGGCCTGTCGGCCGCCAACATGGAGAACGTGCGCAAGGCCGCCTCGGTGAGCGGCTCTCAGCTCGCCCATTATTTCGCCGACAAGGGCACCCTGATTCGCGCCGTGATCAGGCGACAGATCGGCGTGGTGCTGGACTTCCACCGCCAGCCCACACTTGGCGACCTGGACACGTTCGACGACTTCGAGCGTTGGATCGATCTGAACCTACGTTATCTCCGCCGCATCGGAACCTCCGGTGGCACACCGACCTACCACGCGCTGACCGCGCAGCTGGCCAAGTCCGACGACGCGACTCGCGCGACGTTGGCGACGGGCTACTGGCAGTGGGTGGATTTGCTCGAGGTCGCGATTCAGCGGATGAAGGACAACCGGGCCCTGATCGCGAGCGCCGACCCGCGGAAATTGGCGCTCGCGATCATCAGCGCCCACCAAGGCGGTGCCACGCTGGCCTTCACCTACCGGGCGGAGTGGCCACATGCCGACGCCACCCGGTTCGCGGTCAACTATCTGCGAATGTTTGCCACCGACCCCGAAGAACGCGTGCCGCGGCCTCCACGCCGTCCCGGTGGTCGACGTGGAAAGCCCAGGGCGACAACGTGACTGACGAGAGGCCGCGATTCACCCGCAAGGGACAGGCGACCCGGGCCCGCATCATCGATGTCGCGGCCCGGCTCATGTTCGAGCGCGGCGTGGCCAACACCAGCATCGACGAGGTACGCGGCACCGCCGGGGTGGGCGGATCGCAGATCTCGCACTACTTCCGCGACAAACGCGACCTGACCCGCGAGGTCATCGCCGCGCGCCGCGATGACGTCGTCGAGTTTCACACCCAACCTCGGCTCGGCACGCTCGACAACATCGAGGCACTGCAAGCATGGGCCGACGCATGCGTCGCCGACATCGACACCGTGTACCGGCTGGGCGGATGCGTCTACGGTTCGCTGGCCGGCGAACTGATCGAGGCCGACGACGAAGTTCGCGACGACCTCGCGCACGGCTACGACCAATGGCTCGAGCTGTTCCGCACCGGCCTCGACGCGATGCGCCGCCGCGGCGACCTGCGCGCCGACGCAGACCCGCGCCACCTGGCCGCCTCGCTGGTCATCGCGCATCAGGGCGGTGCGATGGTCACACACGCCACCGGCGAGGCCGAGCCGCTGCGGGTCGCGGTCAACGCCGCGGTCGACTACGTGCGCTCCTTCACCACCGCACCGCGGCGGCAAAAGAACGCCACGCGCAAACGCAAGTCCTGAACGCCGCGACGACCGATTGGCACGTCTCGCGGGCTGGACAATTTTGGGCTAGGTAGCCCATAATTATGGGTCATGCGCCCCATAATTTTCAGGCGCATCGATACCGAAGTCTGGCCGACCATTTGGAACGAGGAATGTCATGGCCACCACGAGCGGCGCTGCCCCCACCCTGCCGACCTCCCCGGCCGTGGTCCGGGAGCAGCCCGGCGGCGACACGATGCGGGCGATCATCCTGACCGGGTTCGGCGGGCTCGACCGCCTGGTGCACACCGAGATCCCCAAGCCGTTGCCCAAAGCCGGCGAAGTGGTGATCGAGGTCAAGGGCTTCGGCATTAACCATGCCGAGATACACATGCGCCGAGGAGAGTGGGCCGAAGCCGCCGAAGTCAGCGGTATCGAATGCGTCGGCATCGTCGACTCGTGCCCGGGCGGCGAGTTTCCGGTCGGCGCCAAGGTCGCGGCCCTGATGGGTGGCCTGGGCCGGACTATCAACGGCAGCTACGCGGAATACACCCGGGTACGCGCGGCGAACGTCACCCTGATGGAATCCGACCTCCCGTGGTCGCAACTGGCGGCATTGCCGGAAACTTATGCGACGTCCTGGACGTGCCTGTTCCGCAATCTCAAGCTGACATCGGGACAGACGCTGGTGATCCGCGGCGCGACGTCGGCGTTGGGCCAGGCCGCCCTGAAGATGGCGGACATCACGGGAGCCAACATCATTGCGACCGCGCGCAGCGAGAAGCGTTTTCCCTTGCTGCAGCGGCTCGGCGCTCCTCGCGTCGAGGTGGAGCGGCCCGACCTTGCGGCTCATATCGCCGAGGCCAAGCAGATCGACGCGGTGCTCGACCTCGTCGGCAACAGCACCATCCTCGATTCCCTGGACATGCTGCGTGTCGGCGGCACCGCCTGCCTCGCGGGATGGCTGGGCGGCCTTGACCCGATTGGGGATTTCAACCCGTTGGCGCGCATGCCCAGCGGCGTGAGCTTCAGCTTCTTCGCCAGTCCCGTCTTCGGGAACCCAGGTTTCGAGGTGTCCGACATACCGCTGAGCGAGATCGCCCGGGAGGTGGCTGACGGCACTCTCGACGCGAAGCCCGCGCGCGTGTTCTCGTTCGACGACATTCGCGAGGCACACCGAGTAGCCGAGTCCGGAGAAGCTGGCGGCAAGATCGTCGTGGTCATGGACTGACACACGACACGACCCGCCCGCTCGCGCGAAAGACAAGGAAAGACTATGGGTTTGGCATGGCAACAAGGTCCGCTGGCGACCGCGTCGATCGGACACTTCCTCACCGAACAGCCGATGCCGCCCCGCCTGCTATTCGCGGAGCCGTTGCGCCGGCGCTTGCGGGTGCGGTTTGGCGAGCGGTGGGTCGCCGACAGCGAAGACGTGGTCTTGCTGCATGAGCCGGGACGGTACCCGGTGGCCTACTTCCCGACCGGTGACATCGAAGCGGGCATCCTGGTCTCCGAGGACCGGGTGACGCCACATAAAGGCCTGGGCGACACCCAATGGTTCACCGTCCGGGTCGGTAAGCACGAGGCGCAGCACGCCGCTTGGCAACACGTCGAGTTACCACGACACGCCGCCGTATTGGATGGAAGGGTAGCGTTCGCATGGCGTGGGATGGATGCCTTCTATGAGGAAGACGAACGCATCGTCGGGCATGCCGCCGATGCCTACCATCGCATCGACATTCGCTCGACCTCAAGGCATCTCGTCATCCGCGATGGCGATCGGGTGGTTGCTGATACACGGCACCCTTTGGCGCTGTATGAATCCGGGTTTGCCCCACGCTGGTATGTACCACGCAATGATGTCGACGAGTCCGCACTCGAATCCGTTGACGGACAAACCTTCTGCCCCTACAAAGGCATCGCCTCCTACTACGACGTCGGCGAGCGCAAACGTGCGGCCTGGTCCTACGTGAATGCGTGGACCGAGGTCGAGCGGGTGAGCAACCTGGTGTCCTTCGAGCCGGACAAGATCGACGTCTACCTCGACGGCGAGCAGCTGCACCTCGAGCCCGGCCAGACCGTCATTCCGCACGGCGTCGACCGCGGGCTGGACACCGATGAGGTGTTGGGAAAGCATTAGGCATGCCGATGACACCGTCTGTCCTGGTATTCGACGTCAACGAGACTCTGATCGATATCGAGTCCATCGCACCGCTTTTCGGAGAGTTGTTCGGCGACGAACGGGTGCTGCGCGAATGGTTCGGCCAGCTCGTCACGTACTCGATGACGGTCACCCTCGCCGACATGTATGTGGACTTCTTCACGATCGGTCGCGGCGCATTACGCATGCTGGCCGATATCTACGGAGTGGAAGTCGCCGACGCCGACGCGCGTCGCCTCCAGGAACAGATGCGCACCATGCCGGCACACCCTGACGCCCAAGGAGCCCTCACCGCACTGCGCGACAACGGTTTTCGCCTGGTAACGCTGACGAACTCGCCACACCGACCCGGAGTTTCGACGCCGTTGGACAACGCAGGGCTCGCATCGCTATTCGATCGACAGCTCAGTGTGGAATCGTGTCGCGCCTTCAAGCCCTCGCCCGTGGTCTACCGGCACGCATGCGAGGCGCTCGGCGTGGCAGCCACCGAGTGCATGATGGTGGCCGCCCACGTGTGGGATCTGCTCGGCGCGCACAATGTCGGCTACCGCACCGCCCTGATCACCAGGCCGGGTAATCCGCCGCTGCCGGTTGAGGGCCTGCCGCAACCTGATCTCGTGGCAAACGATCTGCACCAACTCGCCGAGCAACTGATCACCGGGCCACGCCCCAGTGACGGGCCGCCGCCCAGCTCGACATACTGACCCGAAAGCGAGGCGATTCCGACGATGGCGTCCGACACGGAAGTCGACGTGATGATACTCGGCGCGGGACCAATCGGACAGAGTGCGGCAGAGCGCGCCCGAGCCGCGGGATTAGGCGTCGCGGTCGTCGAGCGCGAGTTAGTCGGGGGTGAATGTTCGTATTGGGCCTGCGTGCCCAGCAAGGCGTTGCTGCGACCGGTGCTCGCCGTGTCCGATGTGCGCCGCGTCGACGGTGCTCGCGAAGCGGTCACCGGGCGGATCGACCCCACCGGTGTCTTCGGCCGACGAAATCGCTACGTGACCAACTGGGACGACACCGGCCAGGCCGAGTGGGTGGCCGGAATCGGAGCGACACTGGTGCGTGGGCACGGCCGGTTGGACGGTGCCCGGCGGGTCGTCGTCGCGACAGCAAGTGGTGACGCGCTCACGCTAACTGCCCGGCACGCGGTGGTTGTGTGCACTGGGAGCAAGGCCGCGCTGCCCGACGTGCCCGGCCTCACCAAGGCCCGACCATGGACAAATCGTCAGGCGACCGACAGCAGCGATGTCCCCGACCGCCTCGCAGTGGTCGGCGCCGGCGGTGTCGGGGTCGAAATGGCAACGGCATGGCAAGGGCTCGGTTCCTCGGTGACGTTGCTGGCGCGGGGCTCCGGTCTGTTGCCGAAGATGGAGCCCTTCGTGGGCGAGCTGATCGGGCGCGGGCTGGCGGACGCGGGTGCGGAGGTGCGGCTAGGTGTGTCGGTGCGCGCGCTTCGTCGACCCGACCCGGACGGGCCCGTCACGATCGAACTCGACAATGACGATGAATTGCTGGTCGACGAAATACTTTTCGCAACGGGCCGCGCGCCGCTTACTGACGACATCGGTCTGGACACAGTGGGATTGACGCCGGGTAGCTGGCTCGAGGTCGACGATACCTGCCGGGTGAAAGCCATCGAGGACGGTTGGCTCTACGCGGCCGGCGACGTGAATCACCGTGCCCTGTTGACTCATCAGGGCAAGTACCAAGGGCGCATTGCGGGCGCGGCGATCGGAGCCCGCGCCGCCGGGACACCGCTGCATACCGAGCCCTGGGGTACCCATGCCACGACTGCCGATCACCACGCCATACCGCAGGCGTTCTTCACCGATCCCGAAGCAGCCGCCGTCGGCCTGACGGCCGAGCAGGCCGTGCAGTCCGGTCATCGGGTACGCACCGTCGACATCGAAATCGGTGACGTCGTCATGGGAGCCAAGCTGTATGCCGATGGCTACACCGGCCGTGCGCGTATGGTGGTCGATGAGGATCAGCGCCATCTGCTCGGCGTGACTTTGGTCGGGCCGGGTGCCACCGAAATGTTGCACTCAGCCACCATCGCCGTCGCCGGCCAGGTTCCCATCGATCGGTTGTGGCACGCGGTGCCGTGCTTCCCCACGATCAGTGAGCTGTGGCTGAGATTCCTTGAGGCCTACCGGGATTCGGATAGCCGATAGTTGCGAAGGGGGCGGGGATGGCTACCGCGGACGGATTTCACCCAGACTTCGACGGCACTTCACAGCGGGTGCCGCAGAGCCGGGTGCACCACATCAAGGCGTCGGAGATCAGCTCCGATACCGCACAGTCGGAAGGACTGCGACGGTTTGCGGCGCTGTCCGGCAAATCGGTCGGCGCCGAGAAGCTATGGATGGGTGAGACCCACGCATTACCCTCGACCGTGTCGTCCAATCATCACCACGGCGAGTCGGAGACAGCGATCTATGTGCGAAGCGGCAACCCCGAGTTCGTCTTTCACGACGGCGTCGACGAGGTACGCATCACGGCCGCACCCGGCGACTACGTGTTCATCCCGCCGTTTCTGCCGCACCGCGAAGAGAATCCCGACCCGAACACGATCGCGGAGGTCGTGATCGCACGCAGGAGCCAGGAGGCCATCGTGGTCAACCTGCCCGCCCTGTATCCACTCGAAAGCGGTCAGTAGACCGCGATTTCGACGAGGTTGCCGTCGATGTCGCGGCAGTAGTGCGAGGTCATCGGCCCCAGTGCGCCGGTCTTGCTGACGGGTCCCGACGCGATCTCCACGCCGCACGCCTCGAGATGTGCGCGGACCTCGTCGGGACTGGACGCGGTGATAAAGCACAGGTCTTCCGAACCCGCCGCTTCGACGGCTCCGGTGACCCAATCGGGGTCGTCGGCGAGCGCGCCGACGGGCCGCAGGTTGATCTTCTGATTTCCGAAGCACAGCGCCGTTCGCTTGGATTGGCCGAACGTCTCGCGCTTCATCCCGAGAACGCGCTCGTACCATGCGGCGGTGGCCTCGACATCGTGGCAATTGATGACGATGTGGTCGAACCGTTCGATGGCGAACCCCACGATTACCCCTCCTGAGCCGCGCTCATCGAGCCGGCGGTGCGCGAAAAACATTCGATACCAGCGTAGCCCGCGCAAGTATGTGAGCCGTCTGTCCCGTCTTCGTCCGCAAACTTCGCGCCCACGACCCGCCGACGGGCAACCGTCCAGAATTTCGTTGCCCAGATAGCCTTGACCGGGCACTGGCGCTGACGCTAGGCGAGTGCTCGGCACACTCCGGTGAGCATGCAGAACGTCGCCGGCCGGTTGAACGTGCCGGTGCGCGTATTGCCCCGATTACGCAACCGATTCAGCTGTATTCCGTTGCGGGACAGTGACTTAACGTGACTAGATCGTTACAATCTCAGCAAATTCTCAACAGATTCTTTGCCGACACATCACCCGACTCAAAGGATCCGTAAAGCCGCAGGCCTCACCATATAATTCATGACCACTGAGGCGTTTTCCGCCGACCTGATCGAACGCTACCTGTGCACCCGCGGCAGCCGCTACTTCCGCGGCCAGCACGACGGTGAATTATTCTACGTCGCCAACACCCGCCCGCGGCGGCTCCATGTCCACCTCGGGATCTCCCGTTGGCACCGGGACGAATTCGCGATCCAAGTCACTCCCGGCTGCTTCTTCCCCGCAACCGACGGCGCCGAGTTGGCCGACCTTGCCGAATCGTGGAATCGCCGCAGCCGTGACGTCGTGGTAACCGTCCGCGGGTCCTCTGACCCGCAGCGGGTTGGCGTCATCGCGCGCAGCTCCCGGAAGATCCGCGAGCCCGTCGCCTTCGACGACTTCGCCACCTACATCGACCACACCATCGCTGCCGCGATCGAGTTCTTCGCCGAGCTGGACTCGGTGGCCGAGTGTCCCGCACAGCCGTTGGTGCTGGACGCCGGCTGAGCGGGCTGATCAGACGGTGTCGGGCCGGGGGTCGCCGAACTCGGCGCGGATCGCGCCGCGCGGGTGCGTATAGCGTTTGAGAAATTGGCGCGCGGTCGGAGTGACCAGCCGCATCGGATAGCGCGCCAGCCGGTCACTGTGCGCGTCTCCACCAGCATGTCCGGCCAGGGATGGCGCTGGAGGTGCAGGGCCCTGTTGCGCACGAGCGGTATCCAGTCCGTCGCGTACCACTAACCCGAGCAGCTTCGGTCATTTCCCGTGCGTGATAGCTCCCAGCAAACGGATATAAAATTCTCTAAAAAAGAGAGTAGCATATGTCGCACGCGGTGTGCCCTCGGGGAACGGCCCCGCGCTGGCAACTGATGATTCCGAATGCAACCGCGGGGGATCGCGATGGGCGACGTCGACAAACACGAAACCGCCAAATGGGATCCGACTTTCACCGAACAGGTGAAGAACACAGTCGGCCCCGTCGTCAACCGCTGGTTTCGGTCCGAGGTGCGAAACCTTGACAACGTTCCGCCGGCCGGAGGGGCTCTGGCGGTGTCCAACCATTCCGGCGGCATCTTCACGCCCGACGTCTTGATCTTCTCCTCAGCCTTCTACGACAAGTTCGGTTACGACCGGCCGGTGTACACCCTGGCCCACTACGGGGTGTTCCTGGGACCGCTGGACGGCTGGCTGCGCCGGGCGGGGGTCATCGAAGCTAGTCGCGAAAATGCCGCCTCCGCACTGCATTCGGGCGCGGTCGTGCTGGTCTTCCCGGGCGGTGACTACGACTCCTACCGGCCCACGCTGAGCGCGAACACCATCGACTTCAATGGCCGCACCGGCTATGTGCGGACCGCCATCGAAGCCGGAGTGCCGATCGTGCCGACCGTCTCGATCGGCGCCCAAGAGACGCAGCTCTTTCTGACCCGCGGCAACTGGCTGGCCCGCAAGCTGGGAATCACCAAGGCCCGCGTGGACATTCTGCCGATCAGTTTCGGCTTCCCATTCGGGCTCAGCGTCATCTTCCCGCCGAACCTGCCGCTGCCGTCCAAGATCGTCACCGAGGTGCTGGAGCCGATCGACGTCATCGACCGGTTCGGCAGGGACCCCGACATCGGTGAGGTCGACGCGCACGTGCGATCGGTGATGGAAGCCGCGCTCAAGAGGCTGGCCGCCCAGCGCCGGTTTCCCATCCTGGGCTAGCTAATGCTTCAGATGCCCGCGATCCACCACGACCTGGCTGCCCGACATGTTCGCAGACCCGTCTCCGGCAAGCCAGGCAACGACATCCGCAATGTCCTCGGGCGTCATGACCTCTTCGGGAGCGCCCAAAGCGCGAAACGGCATGGGGGAAAGGCTATGCAAGTAAGCAGGATGCTCGCTGAGAAACGTCAGCATGTCCACCGAGCTTCCCATCGGCGTGCTCACGGCGTACGGGTGGACGGAATTGACCCGGATCCCGTACTCACCCAATTCCACGGCCAAGGCATTCGTGAGCCCGACCAAACCGTGTTTGGATGCTGAATAGTGGCCGTTGCCAGGTGTGGCCTTCAGCCCGGTAGTCGAGCTGACGATGATGATCGATCCGCCGTTACCGAGGTTGACCATCGCCGGCACCGTGGCACGCAGGGTGCGCCACGTACCACTCAGATTGACGTCGATGACCGTGTCCCAGTGCTCTTCGGACATCTCCCACAACCGGCCGAAACTCAATACCCCCGCGTTGGCGACGACGATGTCGAGCCTGCCGAATTGATCGACGGCATCTGCCACCAACTGCTGCAGATCCGCCAGATTCCGGATGTCGATCTCGCGAAAGAGTGCTTTGCGCCCCGAATCCTCCACTGCCCGTGCCGTTTCCACCAGCTCGGCGGAAGTGGCCGCCGGGTACCGGATGGTGGTAGAAATCGGGGCGCACACGTCGACGGCGACGATGTCGGCGCCCTCGTTGGCAAGGCGGATGGCGTGCGCACGTCCCTGCCCGCGGGCCGCCCCCGTGACGAGCGCGACTCGGCCCTCGAGGGTAGTACCTTTGTCGATCACTGGCTTCCTCCCCAGATGCCGAGAACCTCCAGCCCGATGGTCCGTCCCCTGCCGGGTCCCGACAATGACGTGTCTCCTCACACGACAGAGGCGCTGTCTCCTACGGGCAAGAACCGGTCGACGACGACCCATGGCAAACCCGAAAGCACTACGGCTAGTTGCTTTCAGGTCGCGGCGACACGGCGAGGTGGCGGGTGAAAAGACTTAACGGTATGGACGCGATGCTGCTCTACAGCGAGACGCCGAACCTGCACACGCACACGCTGAAGGTAGCGATCCTCGACCCGTCGGACTTCGACGGGGAGTTCGACTTCGAGGCCTTCCGGCTGCACGTGCGCCGGCGGCTGCACCTGTTGGAACCGTTGCGCTACAAGCTCGTCGACATTCCCGGGCAACTCCATCACCCGATGTGGCAGGAGAACTGCGAGGTCGACCTGGACTACCATCTGCGCCGGGTGCAGGTGCCCGCCCCGGGCGGCCGCTGCGAACTGGACGAGGTCATCGGGCGGGTGGCGTCCACGCCGCTGGATCGCAGCCGCCCACTCTGGGAATTTCATTTCGCCGAAGGGCTAGCCGACGGTCGATTCGCCTTGATAGGCAAGGTGCACCACGCGTTGGCCGACGGCGTCGCGTCGGTCAACCTGCTCGCGCGCGCGATGGACCTCAAGGGTGCGGTGACCGACGAGCGCGACAACGACGAGGCGGGCATCACCGCGACCAAGGGCGATCTGCTACGTGCGGCCGCGAGAGACCATGTCCGGCAGATCGCCGAACTGCCGGGGCTGATCAAAGATGCCGCGGTGGGGATGAGCCGGGTACGACGCCGGTCCAAAGAGCGCGGGGATCACCCGGACCTGGCCGACGCCTTCGCCGCGCCGCCGACCTTCCTCAACCAAGTCGTGTCCCCGCAGCGGCGGTTCACCAGCGCCACGCTGCCACTGCGAGACGTCAAGGCGACCGCCAAGGCGTTGGGCATCACGGTCAACGACATGGTGCTGGCGATAACCACCGGCGGACTGCGCACGCTGCTGCTGGACTATGACGGCGAAGCGCCCCGCCCGATCATCGCCTCGGTGCCCACCGCCACCGACAAGTCGGACCGCATCACCGGCAACGAGATCAGCGGCCTGATGATTTCGCTGCCGGTGCACGTCGCCGACCCTGCCGAGCGGGCGCGGCTGGTCTCCTTGGCGACGCGGATCGCCAAGGAGGACCACGAAGTCATGGGCCCGGAGCTGTACGGACGGTTGATGGCGTACCTGCCGACGGCATTCGCCCCGGCCGCGTTCCGGTGGCTCGGCCGTCACGACGTGCCGAACAAGCTGATGAACGTGGCGGTCTCCAGCGTGGTGGGGCCGCGTGAGCGCGGGCATTTCGGCGGGGCCGCGGTGACCGAGATCTACTCCACCGGAGTGCTCTCGCCGGGCGCACCGGTCAATATCACGGTGTGGAGCTACGTCGACGCGCTCGGGATCGCGGTGCTCACCGACGACCAAACCTTCAAGGACCCGCATGAGGCGACGGACGCGATGACCCAGTCCTTCACCGAATTACGCAGTGCTGCAGGTATTCCCGTGTAGGTGACGTCAGGCGGCGAGCACGGCGTCGAGCGCTGAGTAGAACAGGCCCAGCCCGTCGTCGGAGGGGCCGGTCAACGCCTCGATGGCATGCTCGGGGTGTGGCATCAACCCGACGACGCGGCCGTTGGCCGAGCTGATGCCGGCGATGCCACGCATCGAGCCGTTGATGTTTTCGTGGTACCGAAACACCACCCGTCCCTCGCCCTCGAGTTCGTCGAGCACGCTCTCCGGCGCCACATACCGTCCCTCGCCCGATTTCAGCGGAACCAGCAGGTCGGCGTCGGGCTCGTAGCGCGACGTCCACGCCGTCGCGTTCGATGCCACCCGAAGCCACACGTCACGGCAGACGAAGTGCAGACCGGCGTTGCGGGTCAGCACCCCGGGCAGCAGCCGAGTCTCGCACAGCACCTGAAAACCGTTGCAAATCCCCAATACCGGCATACCGCGGCCCGCCGCGTACACCACTTCGGACATCGCCGGGGCGAAGCGGGCGATCGCGCCGGCCCGCAGATAGTCGCCGTAGGAGAACCCGCCCGGCACCACCACCGCGTCGACCGCCTTGAGGTCGGCGTCCGCGTGCCACAGGCTCACCGCCTCCGCGCCGACGCGGCGCACCGCACGGGCGGCGTCCACGTCGTCCAGCGTCCCGGGAAAGGTGATGACGCCGATCCGCGCCGTCACTGCACTTCCCGGCTGATCGTCCAGTCCTCGATCACGGTGTTGGCCAACAGCGATTCGGCGATCTCGGCGAGCACGGAATCATCGACACTGTCGTCGACTTCGAGCTCAAACCTCTTGCCCTGACGGACATCTGAAATCCCAGGATGTCCGAGTCGGCCCAACGCGCCGACAATCGCCTGACCCTGCGGGTCGAGAATCTCCGCTTTGGGCATCACATGAACGATCACCCGCGCCACCGGCGTTCCTCCTGACGAGTCGCTGTCGGCGCCAACTCTACCGGCGGCCGTTGCTGGACGCGGCTCACGGGCACGAGGCGATGTAGGCCTCGCACAGCGGAGCCGTCATCGAGTCCAGCACCTGGTTGTCCGCGATCGAGGGCCACGGCGGCTGCGGCGGCGCGGTATTCCACAGCGTCAGCTCGCTGATCGTGCTGCTCGCGACGTGTGCGACCAGGTAGGTATGCATGATCACCGGGCCGCTGATGACCGCGGCCATCCGGGTCGGTTCGTCGGTGGTGATCGACGGCGACTGCAACGGCGCCCCCAGCTGACAGCCCCGCAGCAGCGCGATGGCGTTACCGAACACCGAGGACGCGATGGATCCGCCACGGGCGGTGTCACCACGCCAATGCACGATCTGGGCCCTCAGCTGCCATTGGCCGTCCGGGTGAGCCACCGTGGCGCGGGCCGCGACCGCCGAGGCGCGCGGGTCTTGCGCCAGCGGCTGCGCGGCGCACAGCTCCTCGAACCGGAACCGTGGTCCCGCCCCGGTCCCGGTCGTTTGCGCGGACAGGCCCGCGAACGCGGGCCAGTTGTAAGTCGAATTCAGCGGCACGGCCCGCTGTTGCATCCACGCGGTGGAGGGGATCTGGTCGCAGACGGGCGGGCAGGTCTCCGGTTCGGCGGATGCGGGGACCACGAAGATCAGGGCGGCCACCAGGCCACCGGCGACCAGCATCGTCGCGAAAACTACGCGCACACGACCACCCCCGTCAGGGCACAATCGTAGACATGCAACTGACGCATTTCGGACATGCCTGCCTACTTGCCGAGTTCGATCACACTAGCGTGCTCTTCGATCCCGGGACCTTCGCGCATGGGTTCGAGGGCATCACTGGCCTGGACGCCATCCTGATCACGCACCAGCACCCGGATCATGTCGACCCCGCGCGGCTGCCGGCGCTGATCGAGGCCAATCCCCACGCGGCGCTGTACACCGACTCACAAACCGCGGCTCAACTCGACGCCCCCTTCCAACCGGTTCATGCCGGCGACGAGCTGACGGTCGGCGAACTGACGATCCGGGCGCTCGGCGGAAAGCACGCGGTGATTCACCCGGAAATCCCTGTGATAGAGAACCTTTCGTATCTGGTGGGCGACGGCGAGCACCGCGCGCGGTTGATGCATCCCGGTGACGCGTTGTTCGTGCCAGACGAGCCGGTGGACGTGTTGGCCGCTCCCGCGGCCGCCCCGTGGATGAAGATCTCCGAGGCCATCGATTACCTGCGGGCGGTGTCCCCGACGCGCGCGGTGCCTATCCACCAAGGCATCGTCGCTCCCGATGCCAGGGGCATTTACTACGGCCGGTTCACCGAGATGACCGACACCGACTTCCAGGTATTGCCCGAAGAAAGCGGCGTCACCTTCTAGCGGTTGGCTTCCCATGCGAGAGCGGACAACAGCTAACTGATGTCGGCGGCGGCGCCGCGGCCGGCGGCCCGGCCGCTGAAGATGCAGCCACCCAGGAACGTGCCCTCCAGGGCGCGGTAGCCGTGCACGCCGCCACCGCCGAATCCGGCCACCTCGCCGGCCGCGTACAGGCCGGCCAGCGGAGTGCCACCATCCTTGAGAACCCGCCCGCTCAAGTCGGTCTCGATGCCGCCCAACGTCTTTCGCGTCACGATGTGCAACTTGACCGCGATCAGCGGGCCCGCTTTCGGATCGGTTAACCGGTGCGGCGCCACCGCCCGGCCCAGCCGGTCGCCCAGATATCCGCGGGCTGCGCGGATCGCGGTGATCTAACCGTCTTTGCTGAACTTGTTGACGACCTCGCGATCGCGGGCCGTCACCTCGGCCTCCACCGTCGCATAATCCAGCGGGGCCACATTGGGCAGCTTGTTCATGCCGGACACCAACTCGCCCAACGAATCCGCGCTGACGAAGTCCACACCGCGGTCGACAAACGCCTGGACCGGTCCGGGCGGCCCGGAGCTGGCCCGGTTACGAACCAACTCACGCACGCTCTGCCCGGTCAGATCCGGGTTCTTCTCCTGTCCCGAGAGGGCGAATTCCTTCTCGATGATCTTGGCGTTCAAGATAAACCAGGTGTAGTCGTACCCGGATTTGGTGATGTATTCCAGCGTGCCCAACGTGTCGAACCCGGGATACAGCGGAACCGGCAACCGGTTACCGACCGCGTCCAGCCAGAGTGGCGAGGGGCCCGGGATGATCCGGATGCCGTGCCGTGGCCATATCGGGTCGTAATTGGTGATGCCCTCGGTGTAATGCCACATCCGGTCCGGATTGATCACGCGAGCCCCGGCGTGCTGGGAAATACCGATCATCCGGCCGTCCACATGGGCCGGCACCCCACTCAGCATCTGCTCGGGCACCCGGCCCATCCGCTTCGGCCAGTTCTTGCGCACCAGATCGTGATTGCCACCGATCCCACCGCTGGTCACGATCACCGCAGATGCGCGAAATTCGAATTGCCCCACCGCGTTTCGCGATGACGGCACGCCGCGAGCTTCGGTCGACGGCTCCAGTACGGTGCCCCGAACGCCGGTCACCGCGCCGCCCGCCCCGCCCTCCACGATCAATTCGTCGACCTGGTGCCGGTGTGCGAAGCGGACCGTCGAACGATCCCGCAGCTGACGCGCGAAGATGTCGACCAGGGCAGGCCCGGTGCCCCAGGTGATATGGAACCGGGGAACCGAGTTGCCGTGTCCTTGTGCGTTGTACCCACCGCGTTCGGCCCAGCCCACCAACGGAAAGAGCTTCAGACCGCGTTCGCGCAGCCAGCTGCGCTTCTCCCGGGCCGCGAAATCCACGTAGGCGTGGGCCCATTGCCGTGGCCAGTAGTCCTCGTCGCGATCGAAAGCCGCTGTGCCCAACCAATCCTGCAACGCGAGTTCGTGACTGTCCCGAATGCCCAGCCGACGCTGCTCGGGACTGTCGACAAAGAACAGACCACCGAACGACCAGAAGGCCTGACCCCCGAGATTGGCACTGTTCTCCTGGTCGAGGATCAGCACCCGCAAGCCGCGGTCCACCAGCTCGCAGGCGGCCACCAGGCCGGACAATCCCGCCCCGACAACAATCGCGTCAGCGGCGAAGCGTGCCACCGGAGAGTCGCTCATGTCGGACCAGGGTAGTGCCCGGTCCAATCAGACGGCTTCGTCAGGCCGCGTCGGAAATCGCCTTGTCGGGTCGCCAGCGATACACCGTCGGCTCGCACCCATGCATCGAAGCGAGATCGGCGGCGTCCAGCGTCGCCTGCAGCGGTCCCGGTTTGCGCAACTGACGGGCCGCGACGGCCACCCGCACGATGCCGCCGCGACGCGCGACGCGCTCGGAGGACAGCACCACCATGCGGCACCACCACGGTTCGGTGAGGAAACCCTCGCCGATGCCGAGGACGCGGGTGCGCACGGTGGTGTGGCGGACCAGATCGGTGATCCCATGTAAATCAGCCAGCAGCCGAAATCCGTTGTTCGGCAGGGATTTAACTACCCCAGGCGAGACGGTCCAGCCTGGCGCGGCAAAGAGCCGGGTACGTAGTCCGAGGTGCTCGAGCACCCGGTCGGCGGCCATCAGCCGCAGGTTGGCCTCGTGTGCCCGCAGGATGGCGAACTCGGCACGCCGCTTCTTGGTGGCCGCCTCGTCATAGCCGTGCAGCACGATGGCATCACCGCCAGCGCGCCGGGCGCTCAGCCACTCGACGGTGCGCGGGTCGTGGTCGAGGCGGTAGTCGCCGGACAGGCGCGGCGCCACCAGCAACGAAACCGGCACCTTGCGGGAATCCATTTGTGCGCAGAACGCCTCGACGTCGTCCAGGGTGCGCTCGCCTATCCCTGAGACCGAGACGATCAGTTTTCCACCCACAGCCCGCAGTTTGACGAGCGCAGATGTCGGGATGGTGAAGGACACGCAGACTGTAGGCGTATATCGACGCGTACGCCAGGTGTCACTTTGTGGTCCGATACGGCTTTCACGCAACGGCGCTGGGCCGTTCACTCCGATCGCCTTCAGGCGCACCCGGCCCGCCGCGGGGCGACGGCCATACCGGCGCACCATCGAGCAAACGCGAACCAGCGACCGGATCGGAAAACGATTCGATATGCTAAGCAACGCCATGGACAAGGCCCGTTCTGCAGCGGGCGACGCCGCGCTGCCCCTCGCCCCCACGGGGCTGCTGGGTGCCGAGGAGCGTGTTTATCCGGACAAACTCGACGCCCCGCTGTTGCGGATCTCCGGCGTATGTCTGCTGGCCACGATCATGGCGATCCTGGATGTCACCGTCGCGCAACGCACCTTCATCGCCGACTTCGAGTCGAATCAGGCCGTCGTCGCATGGACGATGACCGGCTACACGCTCGGGTTGGCGACCGTCATCCCACTGACCGGCTGGGCGGCCGACCGGTTCGGCACCAAACGGCTCTTCATGGGCTCGGTGGTGGCATTCGTGTTGGGCTCGCTGCTATGCGCGCTGGCGTCAACGATCTTGCAGCTCATCATATTTCGCGTAGTGCAGGGCGTCAGCGGCGGCATGCTGATGCCGCTGGGATTCATGATCATGACGCGCGAAGCGGGCCCCGGGCGCCTCGGCCGGTTGATGTCGATCTTGAGCATTCCCATGTTGCTCGCCCCGATCGCCGGCCCGATCCTGGGCGGCTGGCTGATCGACACCTCCAGCTGGAAGTGGATCTTCCTGATCAACCTGCCGATCGGGGCGGCCATCTTCGTCCTGGCATGGGTGGTGTTCCCCCGCGATCACCCCGCCCGATCGGAAACATTCGACATGGTCGGCGGACTGCTGCTCTCACCCGGATTGGCGACGTTCCTGTTCGCGGTGTCGTCGATCCCGCGCTGCGGGACGGTAGCCGATCGCCGGGTCCTGATACCGGCGGCCATCGGCCTGGTGTTGACCGCGGCGTTCGTCGCGCACGCGCTGCGTCGCACGGATCACCCGCTGATCGATCTGCACCTGTTCCAGAACCCGGTGCTCACCCGGGCCAATGTGACGATGCTGCTGTTCGCCGGCGCCTTCTTCGGGGCCGGCCTGCTGCTTCCGAGCTATTTCCAGCAGGTGCTGCACCAGACGCCGATGCAGGCCGGGGTGCATCTGATCCCGCAGGGACTCGGCGCCATGCTGACCATGCGATTGGCCGGTCCGCTCGTCGATCGGCATGGACCGGGCAAATACGTGCTGGCCGGTATCGCGATGATCATCGCCGGTTTGGGGACGTTCGCTTTCGGGGTGGCCAGGCACGCCGCATATGCACCCACGCTGCTGACTGCGCTAACGATCATGGGCCTGGGGATGGGGTGCGCGATGATGCCGCTCTCGGTGGCATTGGCGCCGCACCAGATTGCCCGCGGCACGACGCTGATGAGCGTCAGTCATCAGGTGGGGGGTTCGGTGGGAACCGCCCTGATGGCGATGATCCTGACCAACCAATTCAACCGCAGCGACGACATCACCGCCGCGAACAAGCTCGCGGCGCTACAGCAGCAGGCCGCGGTCAGCGGTGTGCCGGTCGATCCGTCCCAAATACCACACCAGTCACTGGCCCCAAACTTTTCTGCTAACTTGCTGCGCGACCTTTCACACGCCCATACATCCGTATTCGTGGTCGCCGTGGTATTGGTGGCATTTACCATCATCCCGGCGTCATTTCTGCCAAAAAAGCCGGCCATTCAAACCGCCGTCGAATAGTCACGATTGCCACGCTGAACTGGACTTTGCTATCCGAAGCACCGTTTGGCGAAAATTGCTCCGGGCATTGATTCGCCGCGCGTTGCATTCACGCCTGCAGGACGTCTA